>JASJCB010000079.1 GCA_030066195.1 Acidobacteriota bacterium | reverse complement strand
CCAACAAAGTGATCGCATTACGCCTCATCCGTGCTAACGGTCAATGGGATAACTACTGGGAGGGTCTACGCGTCGCATAAATCATGCTCACTTCAATTTTCTATGCCCTTACCCCCACTTTCAATTACACCCGGTGTCTCCCGCCGTGTTGCCCAATAAGCGCGAAACGGGTTCCAACCGGCTCACACTTTTTTTGAAAAATGTTCTTGCCGGAATTCGGGTTCTGTTTCGGTATCTGCCGGAACCGCGGGTTCCAAAAATAATTTAGGCCTCAAATATTTATGATTTTGAAAATTGATCCGATGGTTCATATGTTTGATTCAGTGATTAATCCAAGAGTGTTCCAATTGAGGAGGTCTTTATGAAAGCAACTACCTTGGTCAGTCTTGCATCGCTACTCATCTTAACCTGCCTTGGGGTCTTGGCCAATTGGGCCAGCGGCTCAAAAACTCCGTTTCCAAATGATTGGAAAAACTGGTCTCTGGTTACGACACCATTGGTGAAAGTCGGTGGATTGCCGGGCTGCGACGCGGATGTGGGCCACCTACCCCAAATCTACCAGGCTACCGTGGCGACCTATTGCGGTTTGCGGCCTGAAGGGCCCGGCAAGGTCTCGGTGAGGGTCCGTCCATCCATGCAGGGCACCTACAAGGAAAGGTCCGGGAATTTTGCCGACGGTACCAACCTGATCCTTCACCTGGAAGAGCTTAAAGTTTTTCTCGTCACCGGTCACATCGACACAAAGCCCGTCTATGGTGTTTACAGCGAGGACGGCAAGGACCTGATGACTCCGTCCGGTCCATTGAGCCACGAAGTTTGCGCCAACTGCCATACGGGTTACCAGGCCTTTTGTATAAACGGCCAGTGCGGCGTAGCCAGGTAGGCAGTTCGGTCAAATCGAACAGGGCCCTTCATGAAAAACGGTATCCGAACCCAGATCTTCATAGCCATGACTGTAACTCTGGTCGCGTCCCTGCTTTCCCTGACAACAGTTCAGGCCTTTACCCTTGTAGCGGAAAAGGAAACTCACCTACGCGAAAAGAGTCTGGTTTCGTTACAACCTATCTACTCCCTGGCCGCGACCAGTATCAATGGGGCCAACCTCATGAACCTCAAAAGCAACGCGGCCCTGGACCTGTACAAAATAAACACCAATCTCCTGTACCTGGAGATGGCCGGGACCAGTGAAGGCAGCCCTAAAACCGATTTCTTCGATGCCATCCCTCCAAAGCCGGTGACCTTTACCTACATTAAAGAGGGCATAGAAAAAAAGGATTTGAAAGACCAACTGGAAACGAGCGGGCAATTACAACCGGACCGGGATTTGTTGGACAAGGACGCCGGCTACCTGATCATCAAACAGGACCTGAACATAAAGAACGGTGGTCACCTGTCGGCTATCTTTTCAATCGATGAGTTGCGAGGCGTTTGGGGTGAGGCTTTCCGAAAAACCGCGCTGATCATGTTCATCATCATGACCTTCACCATATTGGTTGCACTGTTCCTTGGGAACCGCATCGTTGGTCCCATTTTGGCTAATATCAAAAAGATCACCGTGTTGAGTCGAACGCTCGACTTGGATACACGGCTGGACAAAGTTTCCGATAACGAGTTGGGTGAGCTGGCCGGCGGTGTCAATCACCTTTTGCGTCAAATCGGCGGGCTGGTAGGCAGGGTGGCCGAAATCATCAACCAGCTCATTCATTCCGCGGGGACTTGGGAGAGTACTTCCGCGACCATGTTGCAAGGTGCAACGAATATGTCCCGGAAACTGGATTCCACCATTGAAACGACGGGAATTATCTTTGGAAAAATGGAGCATGCCGCTCAAGCTTCAACGGAAACCCAATCTCAGGTTTCGGAAACCAATCAGGCCGCCGTCAGCATGAGCAAGCACATCGACAGTGTTTGCAAGCACACCCGCCGGGCCGCTGAACGTGCCGATAGAGTAGCGCATGAGTTGGACGAAATGAACAGTACCGTCGCCGACACAACCAAACACATCGACCATACTGCAGAGACGGCGAGACACCTGTCGGGTCGCGCGAACGATATCGAAGTCATCATGGAGACGTTACAGCGGAATGCGCTTTCAATTGACAAGATCATTAGTTTTATCGGAAAGATCGGCGACCAGATCAATCTGCTGGCTTTGAACGCGGCCATTGAAGCATCGCGAGCGGGTTCAGCGGGCCGAGGGTTTGGAGTGGTCGCCGACGAAGTCAAAAATCTTGCGGATCAAACGTCCAACGCGGCCGGCGACATAACCCTGCAAATTGAACAAATGCAACAGCAAATCAGGGAAGCGGTCTCTTCGGTGAACAGCCTGTTGGAACCCATTGAAAAGGTGGAACAAGATACCCAAACCATGACAGTTGCCCTGACCGAACAGAAGAAGCGTATTGCCACGATTTCAGGGTCCACTACAGAAACCGCACAGCAATTAGGGGATGTGTTGAACGAGTTGAATGCGACCATGGAAATTGTGGGCCGGGTGTCCACGAACTGCGGGATCATGGCCTCCTCGGTTGGAGGTATTTCCCATTCGACAAGGGAAGTGGCCGATGCCACCCAATCGGTGACGGAACATCTGCAGGAAGTGAGCGAGGCGGCGCAACAGACGGTAAATAGCTCCAAAGATATTCAAGACCAGGCTCATACGCTTACAAGTAGTGCAAGAACTCTTGAACAACTGATCGCGCATTTTAAGCACGGCGGAAAATGAGGGCAAGAGGCCGGTGCGATATCGCCATGTTCAGCCCCCTGAATCCCACCCTGATTCATACTGAAAGCTTGCAGGAGCCCGGCAAACCCTATCCAACAACAGTGGTGTGGAAAATCTCAAATTTTGGGTATTTTCTCTCTAACTTTCTCATCAGAAACCCTATTGTGCGGAAGGATATTAGAGGGCTAATCCTCTGCTCTATTTGTAGTTCGATTTGAAGCCAAGCACTGGTATGCTTTATGCGAAGACTAAAGGCGGCTCTGTTTGCTCGGATTTAGATTTTTCCAGTAAAAACTAAAAAACTACCTTTACTTTTTCCATTCATTCCAAGTTAGCAGAGCCTGAGAGAAAAACAAATTAGAGTTGGTCCGAAAATACCACTCTTTTAAAGATAGGGCCAAGCCATGATCTGGCTTCTTCGGTCATAAAGAGAGGATATTATGACAAAAATCGTGACCATTTTAATAAGCTTCTTAACACTTAGCATGGCCCAAGATGGGGCAAAATTTGTCGAGTTCCAATTAATTCCCACCAATTCGGCAAAAGATAGGGAGTATTTTTCCATCAACGCAAAGGACTACATGCCGACTTCCTCGACTCGCATCTTCATCAACGAAATCAACGCGGATTCCCCGGGATCGGACCAGGGGGAGTTTGTGGAGCTGTTCGGTCCGCCCTTTGCTTCCCTTGAAGATTTGGTATTGGTCTTTTTCAATGGGAATAATGATGCCTCCTACAGCGCGTTCGATCTGGACGGTTATGCGCTGGATGAAAACGGCTTTTTTGTGGCGGGCAATGCCGCGGTGCCCAATGTGGATCTGATCTTCAGCGACGGATCGCTGCAAAATGGTCCCGATGCAGTCGCATTATATGTTGGCAACGGCAGCGATTTTTCCGACGATACACCATTGACCACGGACAATCTCGTCGAGGCCCGTGTCTACGGATCGGGCGATTGCGATGACGCGGGCCTGGTATCGGTACTCGGTTTTCAATTGGAGGAGGGAGGCTCCGACAAAACATTGGCCCGCTACCCGGACGGGGGAACTTTCGGTCGAGGCGAACCTACACCGGGTACTTTCAACATGGGTGCGGCTGATCATTTCCCAATGATCCACGAATTTGTGGCTAATCATACAGGGGTGGATCAATACGAGTATATCGAGGTATTCGGAAAGCCTCGGAGAAATCTCTCGACTTACAGGCTACTGCTGCTGGATGGGGAGGTCAACCCCGGCGAGATCCTTTGGCAAACACAGGTAGGTACAACAGGTAGTGACGGCTTCTGGTATACGGGTTTCCTGTCAGAAATCATTCCCAATGGTAGCCTGACTCTGCTCTTGACAAAAAATGCCGAAACCTCATTGGGCCAAGACCTTGATTCCGATGATGACGGGATCCTGGACGCACGGCCGTGGTGCACTCTTGCTGACGGCGTCGCTGTCCACGACGGCGATCCCGGGGATCTGGTGTATGCGCCCGTAATCTTGGGTACCGAAAGTAACCGTGCCATGGAAAACCTCCCCGGCGGCGCCTCTCGGGCGCCCTACGGCCGACAATCCTATCGCGCAGAAGACTGGCGCGCCAACAATTTCGAAGGCGTCGGTCTACCTGGATTCTCCGGAGAAGCGGCCCCGGGCGAAGCGATCAATACCCCGGGTCGGGTGACCCGGGTCGGTATAGAAGATTACTATGCCGCGGTGGACCGAAGCACGGGTGCGGCATTACGGGTTACCCTACATGAGCTGATCGCGAGTCACGTGGGGTTTCCCTACAACCACGACTCACATGAGGATACCTGGGACGTGCTGGAGCGTGCCGATGAGGATCCCCTCGATACCAACCGCATCCTCACCCTTTATCAAAATGCGTCCCATCCCAAAGTGGGTGGAGGAACGGGGGAATATAACCGTGAGCATACCTGGCCCAAGTCCTATGGGTTCCCGGAAGAGACCGGCGACGGGTTCTATCCGTACACGGATCTACATCACCTGAGGCTTGCTACCAGCGGCTATAATTCTCAACGAAACAATTACCCCTACGATACCTGCAATCCCAACATTGACCCGGATTGTCGAGAAGCAACCACCATCCTCTACAATGGTCAGGGTGGTGGAGAGGGGATCTATCCGGGTAACTCCAATTGGTTGAACAGCACCACGGAGCGTTATCAGGTTTGGAATTTCCAGAAAGGAAATGTAGCCCGAGGGTTGCTTTACATGGCAGTCCGCTTTCAAGGAGGGCGTCACGGTATTACCGGTACCCCTGAGCCCGGTCTGGAATTGGTTGAAGACCTTGACCTTGTCATGACTGGAAATACGAACATGGGGCGTTTGTCGGTTCTCCTTCAATGGCATGCAGAGGATCCGGTGGATGACCTGGAAAGGAGAAGAAATGAAACCGTTTATGAGCATCAGGGCAACCGAAATCCTTTTATCGATTTCCCGAGGTGGGCGAATTGCATATTCCTCGATGACTGTTCGCCGATTTCCCATTGCCTGTCACAATATATGGCTCAGTGGAGGTCAGTCCAAGGCACCTGTTTCGGGGGAATAGCGACAGTCCGGGATTTCATCGCGATCCTCAACCACACATGTGTCTGTGCCGAGGTGTCCTTTTAATCAAAACAGTAATGATCAGATATAGTTAGAAGTTTTAAGGCTGCCTCAATTGCGGCGACTCGCCGGATCTCTGCTGTTAAGTCTGAGGAATCCGATGGCGAGTCCGGCACAAAAAGGGTGGGGACAGGTTGGGAACCTGTCAACTGAATAGGGCCGGGCGTTGCCTAAAGCAGCCGCGGGTGTAGAGGTACCGATCAACACGGGGTATCGACAATCGCCTTAAAACAGGTTTGTGGTTCTTCAGGGTTTATTTGTGGGAATACGCCGATTTTAGCTTGTTAGGTTTTCAAATCGTGGAGTTCGAGTCCTTATTGGTTGTCTTCCGATTCCAGCGCCGCTGATCACCGGCGGGGATCGCAATTCACAACCACCCAATCCACTACCCGGTCGGGCTTCATAACAAGGGCATGAAACCGAAAACGCCTATATGTCCTAAAGAGTTTTTCTACCCGAAAAGTGTCAACCGAATCGGCCCGAAACAGCCTTTGGTGACCGGCCTCGCACTTTGCCGAATTGCCGAAAAATCCCGTGATGATCTTCCCGCTCGAAACACCTTTATCTATGGTGTGACGATCAAGGAGGTTTTCACAATGAATTTCTTTGCCCCTCATTCCCAAATCAGCAAAAGCCTTACCCTGCTTCTTTTCTGTGCCTTAAACCTCGGCGCCGGTGAGGTTGCCGGTGTCATCGAGCAAACCGATATCCTGAGTTGGACCGGCTCAGGCGATACCGATCCTCGTGCCCTGGAGGTTTTGGAAGATGGTCGCCTGGTCTATTTCGAAGACGACGGCGGCGCCGGCAGCGCCGAGGACGCCCTGGTCCTGGTGGACCCCACGCTCACCGGAACCAGCCGCTTCAGCGTGCTCGCCGATGAGGATACGCTGGAAGACCTTTCACCCCAGAAAGTCTACGGCGCCAAGGTATCCGACCTGTTCCGCGATGACAACGGCGATCTTTACGCTTTGGTCACCGGTGTCTGGAACAGCAAGAACATCGAGGATAACTACGTTGTGCGGTTCCCCTGGGACGGTACCGACCTGGGTACACCCGAGCGGGTTCTTGATATTTACGACAACGGCCTCGACAGCAGTTCCCGCGCCTTTCACCGGCTCACCGTCTCCGGCGACACCCTGTTCGTGCTTTACGACAACCTGGACAGCAGCGACGATCTGACCGATGTGGCCGGGTCAAACGGTGTCTATTCCTTCGAACTGACCGGAACCATTCCCGGCGGCACCGCTGACATGACGCTGCTGGCCTCTTACAAAGACATCAGCGATGCCCTGGACACACCCGTTACCACGGGCCAGGCCTTCGGACTGTGGCAGATTCGCGCGGACAGCAGCGGCGACCTGTTCGGTTTCGTCTACGAACACGGCGGCGGCTCGACCGGTGACTTGGTGACCATTGACGGCGTTTCCGGGACCGTGTCCGTGTTCATGTCCCAAGCTCAGGCCGAAAGCGAGACCGGCATCAACAATATTTTCACCGACGAAACCAACCTGGCCGTGGACCCCTCCAACGACCACCTGTTCGTGATGGAAACCGGCACGGGCGCCGAGGAACGCGAGATCCTGTTCGAGTTCGACACCAACGGGGTCTTCGTAGCCCAACACGCCCATCACTATCAGATCGAAGACGCGGTTCCCAATATCAATGAATCGCTTTCCACCGTGGCCAGTAATGCGCTGACCGTGGGCACCGACGGTACGGCTTACCTGTTCTTCACCCTGGACGATGATGTCGCGCTGGTATCGGTAGACCCGAACACCGCTTGCAATCACGGCATCGTTTACCATTGGCCCACCGGCGGAACCACGCCGCCCCAAGCCGACCTGGCTTCTCCCTACGGTCCGCGCCAGTTGGTGAGCGGCAACTACCGCTACGACTTCCACCGCGGGCTGGATATCGACATGACCATCGGCACCCCCGTGTACGCGGTGGCCGACGGCGTCGTGGAAAAGGCCGGTACCCATTCCGGTTTCTCCGAGCCGGTGGTGGCCATCCGCCATGGGGACTGCGCGCCCTATGTCTACTCCTACTACCTGCACCTGGACTCGGTCTCGGAGTCGCTCATTATCGGTGAGACCGTCAGTCGCGGCACTGAAATCGGTGAAAGCGGGGAGAGTGCAAGCGGCTATGATCACCTGCACTTCGAAATGCGGGTCGGCGGCATCTACCAATCCCACTGTCGAAACCCGTTGGAGTTCCTGCCCTACACGGACACAACCCCCGCCGCGCCCACACTGATCGGCGCCAACACCTCCGCAACCGGCGACCTGTTCTTCTTCGAGTACAGCACCCCCGACACCCAATTCGACCTGAACGGCCTGAGTTTCGACTGGGGCGCCGATACCGACAGTTGGAACTGGCCCGACGCCAACAAGGCCAACGGCCCTGACAATCCCGAGCATATGGACCGACCCGTGGTCGATTTCGCGAGCGGCATGTGGGGCGTGGCCTTTGCCGAGCACACCAACTCGGGAGACAGCCAGGCGGATTATAGCTTCGCGGTTTCGGGTCTGGATGCGTCCGGCAGCAGCGGCAACATGGCCGTCGCCGACATCTGGGGCAGTACGGCATCCGCTTCACTATCCCTGGCCAATCTGCCCGACCTGACCTTGACCCCCGCTACACGTGAAACCACCGCGAGCCCCGGCGACACGGTCAACCTGACCTACACGGTGACCAATACGAGCGCTTCGTCGGTCACGGTGACCCTGGAAGCGATCAGCTCGGCTAACAACACGATCAGCCTGAGCAGTTCCTCCCTCAGCTTGAGCGCGGGCAGCAGCGATACAGTGACGGTGACGGTCTCGCTCAACAGCTCGCACCCGGACGAGGTGGGCGACGGCATCATCCTAACCGCCGACACGGGCTCCGGCCTGAAACTGACGGCGCTCGGCAACATTCAATAAACCCGTCGAGAGGCTTCGGTTCATCATCCGTAGCGTGGACAAACGACCCTGTAGAAAGAGCCGGGCATGAAACCAGAGTGACCGAAGTTACAAGACCGTGCTTATGGACACGAGGGTCGTTTGTTCGCGCCGGAGGAACCTCTGGCAAACGCCTGACCAATACCTGATTCCGAAGGCGAACGCCGCCAATTCCAAAGGCCGGGCCTCACAAAAACCCAAGCCTTGGTTTTCAAACCGCAATGTCCGCCGGCGGCCGATGCACGGCCGGCCAAGGCTAATGTGGCTTCTCTTCTATTATTCATCGTAAACGCAAAAATAGTGAGCCCGGTCGATGCAACCGCATTGACCGGGCTCATGCCAATGTAATCCCGTACATTCCCCTCTGACATTCCGGCCGGTGAGGCACCGTGGTGCTTTGCCGGAAAGCTACCTGGTCTCCAAACCCGACGGCTTGACAAAGCGGCGGTAGGCGACCGAGACCAGGATCAGCGACAAGGCCAGGCCGAACAGGCTGGCGACGCGCCACAGATCGGTCAATTGGCTGAGATCGTAGATGAAGACCTTACTGATGGCCAGCATGAGGAAAGCCAGACCCAGTTTGCGCGGGCCGGATCGGCCGTGTCGGATGCCGTGGGCCATGATGATCAACGCGAAACCGATCCAGCTTAGTGAGCGGATCAGGTCCCCGGCCAGTTCGTGGTATTCCTCCGAAACCAGCACGGTATCGGGTGCGAAGAGGTAGGAAATGGTCCGGTTCATCCACACGAATCCGGTGATCAGTCCAAAGAGGCCGAAGACCGCGGAAATGCGTCCGCCGCCCTCGCCAGTTCGTAGCGAAAGCCGATAGCCGGCGAAACAGAACGCAAGGGGGACCAGCCAGGTTGGATCTAATAGGTGATCGGTCAGCGCGGCGTAACCGCCGGGCGCGTCGAAGATACCGTCGGCAAAGCGAACCAGGACCGCCGGGATACCGAAGACCAGGGCGGCGATCTGTACGGTCAGGTTGCCGGTGCGTTGGCCGTACAGGCCCAAAATGACGGCCAGCATGAAGCCTTGAACGATCCACCATCCGCTCTCGGCGGCGAACATTTCCCAACCCAGACCGAAGGGAATGACCTGAGCGAGGAGAGCCGCGCCGGCGGTAATCCAGGCGTTGCGCATTGCCTCGGAGGCTTCAGCGACCAGGCGATAGGCAAGGATGGGTAGTGCGGCCAGGGCCAGAGCGAGATAAACGGCGCTCACGTCAGGCAGGACCGCATCCCAGGAAACCCATAAACCCAGGAGCCAGGCAGGTGCGGCGCCCGCGGCGGCGGCTCGACGCCACCAGCCTTGCTCCATGCGGCAACCCGGAATCGCCGGGTACAGGGTCAGCAATGCGACGCTGATGAAATGCAGTAGCAAAACTCTCGCGTCTTCGGTACCCGTGAGGGCGAAGATGGTTTGGGCCGCAAAGGCAACCGCAACGGTTCGAGCGTAGCCGCGCCCGCCGGACATGGCGACCGCTCCCATGGCCAGGATGATGGTGACGGTGGTCATAAGCGCTGACAGGGCCTGGTTCAGAAAGGTGAACCAGAAGAACCAGATCGCCAATAAGGCGGCAACTCTTGTCGCCAAAAGGGCGCGGTCCCTCTCCTTTTCCTCGCCGGCCTTGTGAGCGAAGAATAGAGGATAACCCGCGGCGGCGAGAGCCAGGCAAGCCAGGCCCATGCCTTGAAGTTGACTGAGGGCTTCGCCGATCAGCGGGCTGACCATCAGGATCATGATGCCGGCAGACGGCCCGGTGCTTGCGGCCAGGTAACCCAGGTAGCAATCGGCCTTGCGAGCGTGCAGGGTGAGGATTGCGGCCAGGACGAACCAGGTCGCCAGCAAGGGGCCGATTTCCAGAAAGTCGGCAACGGCCGATGCGGCCAGAGCGAGGATCATGGTTCCGGCAACCAGAGTCAATGAGGGCGCTACCAGGTTAGGCACGTCCTCATAACGCGGCATAGCCAGTGAGGCGACGCCCGTGATAAGCGCCGGTCCGCAAAGCAGGGACATGGTCAACCAGGGGCTTGCGGTAAGCTCGGTCCAACTGTTGAAAGTCATACCCAGAAGGAACAGCGTCAGGACAGCGGTAATCAATACGATGACCTGGTCTCGGTGACGACGGGACATGTAAATGGCCGCGGGCGTAAGGGCGCAAAGGACTACGGCCGGCCTGACCCAGTCGAGATTGTCTCCCTGAGCCGTGATCATACCACCCAATAGCAGGAAGGGCGGCAACCAGGCCGACCTTCGCAGGTTCTTCCAGAAATTTTTCCGATTACCGTCATCTCGGGGCCAACTGTAAAGCGGGGCAAAGCCCACCATCATGAGGGTGTTCAACAGGTTTTGTTCGATATTTCCTTGGACCAGGTGGCTGAATTGAAAGAGAAAGGTCGCGGCCAGGCCCATTGCAGCCAAAGCCGGGTGTTTGAGACGCCGGGTGAGGAAGAGAACCCCGCAGTTCAACAGGACAAGGTAGAGGAAGAGTTCCGTGGTGGAGAAGTCCGAGAAGGTAACCATAACGGGCGCGGCAAAACCGCCCGCCAGGCCCAAAGCGGCGACAAGAATGGAGCGTTGATACAGGGAAAGCCAACCGCAGCCCAGGGTAACCAGTCCCATCAGGGCGAAGCAGACCCGGGTGTCCAGAAACCCGTAGAGGAAGTGTGCGGCCCAGAGTGAAACGTACAGGGCGGCAATGCCGGCGCCGGCCAAGCCGGCGGCAGGCCAGGGGAAGTCGCGGCGACGCAGGGCCTCGGCGCCGATTATTGCGCCGATACCGCCGGTCAGGCCGCTGATCACGCGCAGGCCCGGGGTAATCCATCCTTTTTCAATGGAATAGCGAAAGAGATAAACAGTAGCCAGGACCAGCACGACGCCGCCGAGAACGGCCGCGCCCCGGATGCCCAGCCAGCTTTCCCAGTCCAATTCGAACCCTGGTTTCGACGGTGTTTTGGCGACCGGTTTCGGTTCGGGCCGATCCTCAGGCACTTCGATGGGTTGGGTGATTTTAGGCGGCGGCACGATGGGGACAGGCTCCGGAGTTTCCGGCTCGACTTGGACGGGCTCAGCGATAGTGACCGGCTCCGGCGCGACCGTGCTGTCTGCCGGTTTCGGTTGTTCGATCGGGGCAGAATCAGCGGTAGTCCGCTCGGTGGTATACGCCCTCCGCTCCAGGTTTTCTATTCGCCGGCTCAAGTCGCGATTATTGCGCCGCAGTACATTAAGCTGACCTTCCAGGCCGGTTTTGGTGATTTCCAAAAGGCGGGTCACCCTGGACAGGCGCACGAGCATATAGATGACGGCGACCACGAAAAATATAAAAAGTGCTACTTCCATAGGACGACTCCCACTACGAACGTACTCGCCCCGGATAAGGCAAACCGCCGGCTAATTGCGGATTTGTCTCGAATTATTTTAAAAATAACACGTTGCGGGAGAATTGACCGTGTTTTCTTTTGAACGGATTATCAAGGCACATTCTCCGACAGATTAACCGCGCTTTTCGGGCGGCGGTCCACATGCAGGGAGAAGATATCGGGTCGGCCGTAGTGGCCCGTGACATCCAGATCGTACTTACCCTGGATGATGAGCGACGGGTCCAGGTCTGCCACCAAAACGGCTTCCCGGTTGTAAACGGGTTCGGCAAGCAGGCGACCGAAGGGATCGACGATACAACTGCCGCCGCGAATCATGATGGTTTCGGGATCGTTGCCTTGAATGCATTCGTAGTCGTCCGGGTAGTCCTTGCGCTGCGCGAACTGGCAAGAGGACAACACGAAGCAACGGCCCTCCACGGCAATGTGCCGCATGCTGTAGAGCCAACTGTCCCGATCGTCCACGGTGGAGGCGCAGTAGAATTGGATGCCCTGTTGGTACAGGCTCATGCGTAGGAGCGGCATGTAGTTCTCCCAGCAAATAGCCGAGCCCACGCGACCTACCGCGCTGTCGACCACCGGCAGGGTGGAACCGTCGCCGAAGCCCCAGATCAGGCGTTCCGTGCCGGTGGGCATGACCTTGCGGTGTTTCCCTAAAAAGCGTCCGTCGTCGTCGATAATCACGGTCGTGCAATACAAGGTACCGCCGTCCACTTCAATCAAACCAACCACCAGGACCACGTCCAGAGTCCGGGCCAATTCGGTCAACTGAGTCAACTCGGGACCGGGCACGGGCATGGCGCCGCCATAGTAACGGGCAAACATGGCGCGTCCCTCGTCGGTACGGGAACCCACGCGCGCGCCGAAATCGTGACCCTTGGGATAACCGCCGATAAAGGCCTCGGGAAACACGACCAGTTTTGCGCCTCGATCCGCGGCTTGGGTTGCCAATGCTTCGACCCGAGCCAGGGCGCCGGGCAGGTCGAAGGCGGGCGCGGCGGCCTGAATCACCGCGGCGCGTACGGTTTGGGGTGTCTCACTCATGGTCGGGTACCTCGTCTTTGGTTTCGATAGAGAACATTCACCTTGATAGTCGCAATCCCGCGTCTGCCGTATGCAGCCGGAAATGCACCGATTACCTTGAGCTTTTTATCTTTAAATAACGTTTCAATTAATGGTTAAATACTTTCGCTGATTGAGCCAGGAGATGTGAATGACTGAAAAAATCGATGACGTCCCTGTTTTCCCGGTGACTGTACGGCAAATGGCCCTGGCCGTGGGCATCCTCTGTATCGTCTGGTTTTCCTGGGTAAAGGGCGCTTTTTTCGAAGACGAGCAACAGAAGATGTATTACGCCCTGATTCCCGGCCTTATCGGCTTGTTTTCCTGTTTGCTGGCCGTGGGCATGAAGCTGATCGAGAAGAAAGGCGGCGCCCTGCATCTGCACTTGTGGCGTATCGGCCTGATCATCCAGACCGGGGCCTTCTTCGTGTTCATCATTCTCAAGCTGTTCTTCGCCGACCAAAGCTGAATCACCCTTCTTTCATCAATATCCGGGGGCGTCTTCTATGACGATGATCGATTGGATCGTAATTGCCGTCTACCTGTTGGGCATCGTAGCCATGGGCCTGTGGATGGGCCGCAAGGAAGACGATATGCAGGACTACTTCCTGGGCGGTCGCAACATCCCCTGGTGGGCCGCCGCCTTATCCCTGATCGCAACCGAAATCAGCGCCGCCACCTTTCTGGGCGCCCCTGAACAGGGCTATCTACGCGACTTCACCTACCTCCAATTCGGCATCGGTTCCATTTTGGCTCGATTCGTCCTGGCTTTTCTGTTTATCGGTGTCTTCTATCGGCTCGGCGTATACACGGTTTACGGATTCCTCACCGAGCGCTTCGGTTTCCCCACGCGCAACTGTGCCGCCGGGGCCTTTCTCCTGGGTCGTTTGTTCGCGGGCGGTTCGCGGGTGTTTATTGCGTCCCTGGCCGTGAAGGTAGTCACCGGCTTCGATATGGCGATGTCCATCACGGTGCTGGGCGCCGTGGCCATCGGCTACACCTTGTTCGGCGGCATCAAGGCGGTGATTTGGACCGATGTCATTCAGGCCGTCATCCTGGTGCTGGGCGCGATTTTGTGCATCGGCGCGTTGGTAGGCGAGATCCCCATGTCCGCCGGAGAAACCATCGATTACCTGCGCGAAAACGACAAGTTGAACTTCTTCGGCGGCGGCAGCGCCTTGGGCAACGCCTATCACTGGCTGCCCGCCATCTTCGGCGGATTCTTTCTGACCATGGCCACCCACGGCACCGACCAGTCCATGATCCAGCGCCTGCTCACCTGCAAAGACAGCGCGCGCGGCAAACTGGGCATGGTGCTCAGCGGCTTCGGCGGGATCGGCGTGACCGTGGTCTTTCTGGTGGTGGGCATGCTGCTGTTCGTCATCATACAAACCCGACCGGAGACCGACGCCCTGGTACAGCAAGCCGCCGAACTGAAAGCATCGGGCCGCAACGGCGACCTGTTCCTCTACTACATCCTGGACGGTCTGCCCGCGGGCGTCTCCGGCCTGCTGATCGCCGCCGTGATCGCCGCGGCCATGTCCAGCATCGATTCCGAACTGAACGCCATGAGCTCCACCTTCGTCAACGACTTCTACAAACCCTATTTCAATCCCGAGGGAAGCCAGGAAGATTTCCTGCGCATCGCCCGCTATGCCACGGTTGCCGGCGGCATATTGCTGATCGTGGTAGGCATCCTGATCAGCAATTTCTACCTGAAGAACCCCGACACCGACCTGCTGAGTATTGCCCTGGGCGTCATGACCCTGTTCTACGGCGCCTTGTTGGGCGTGTTCCTGGTGGGCCTGCTGACTCGCGGGCGCGGCAGCAACCTGACCAATATCATCGGCATGTCGCTGAGCACCCTGCTCATCATCCTCATCAACTACAAGGCCAAACTGTTGCCCGCGCTGGGTTTGGTCGACCCCGCCGCACCCGGTAACGGCTTTTTCGGCGTCTTCTATGAGATGAAGCTCGCGTGGCCATGGTTCATCGTCATCGGCACCGGCGTAACCTTTGCGATTGCCGTGCTGGGCATGACCGCCCGCGAGGTTTCCCGTCGCTACCACGCGGAACAGTCCGCTTAATCACCCGTTCGCGAGAGTTCCATGCCTTACCTTCTTCTATGTTCCCTGCTCTGGGCAAGTACCGGGCTCAGTCCGAAAGCCGTCCGCAATCAGATCGAAGACATCCTGGCTCATCCCAAATTTGCCGACAGTTTCTGGGGCATCGTCGTCTACGCCCCTGCCCGGAATAAAACGCTGATGCACCGTAACGCCGGCCACAATTTCCGCCCGGCCAGCAACCTGAAGATTCTCACCACCATCCTGGCTTTGGAGCACCTGGGCCCCGACTTCCGCTTCGATACCGAGATCGGTTACCGGGGAACACTTGGAGACGGCGTCATCCAGGGCGACCTGGTGATTACCGCGAGCGGCGATCCGTCCATTTCCGGCAACTACGGCGGCGCCTGGCGAACCCAGGACTACCTGGCCGCGATCATCCAAGAACTGAGGGCGCACGGCGTCCAAGAGGTAACCGGCGACCTGGTTGCCGTGGTGGATGCGCTGGACGACCGCCATATCCAATACTCTTGGGAATGGGACGACATCGGCAATTACTACGCCGTACCGGTCACGCCGCTCAGCTTGAACAACGGCTGGATTCAAATCCAACTCAGTACCGACGAACAGGGCACGGTTACCCTCAAAGCCCGACCGGAGAACACGCCGGGCCTGCAATTCAACCTAAGCGTTACCGGAAACCCCGGCGAGGAAACGGTGGAATGGAAACGCGATTGGGGCACCAATCACTTCCGTATCCACGGCAACCTGCCGCCCTGTGAGACGCTTGAGTTCAACCCCGCCGCCTGGAACACCACGGAACAGTTCCTCGGCGTCTTCCACCATACCCTGAACGAGGCCGGCATTCACATCCAAGGCCGGCACCGCGTAGAATCCGGCAATCCTGTCGAAATAAAACCGCTTTTGGTCCATCAATCGGAGTCCCTGGCCGATATGGCGCAAGTGCTGATGAAGGTCTCGCAGAATCACTACGCCGACCTCTTCCTGAAAACCACGGCTCGCCACGTCCAAGGCGAAGGCAGTTTCGAGGCCGGTGAGAAACTGGCCGAAATCTATCTGAAGGCGCTGGACGGCAGCGAGGGTCAGCGCCTCCGCGACGGCTCGGGCCTGAGCGCCCAAAACTACATCCAGCCGCAACAACTGGCCTCCCTCCTGAAACGCGGTCTGGAAGCCGATTGGCGCGACCATTGGCTGCGCACCCTACCGGTCTTCGGACTTGACGGCACCCTGGCCAAACGCGGCGACGATGAGACAAAGGGTTTTGTGTGGGCGAAAACGGGTTATATCAACCGCGCCCGCAACCTGGTCGGATATGTAGAAACCCACGCGGGCGAACCGCTGATCTTTGTAGCCCTGGCCAATAACTACAGTTGCCGAACTCGCGAGGTTGAGGAAGCCCAGGACCAAATCTGCGCCGTCCTGCGCAAGCTGAAACCCAATCGCCGCTATCGTAAGGCAACGCACCGGCATCACCTGCTCAGTCGAACCTTACGCTAGATTCCCGACTACCGATACCGCTCGAAGACAGGTAAACACGCGGGGAAGACAAAAGGTGGCTAAACCATGAATCGGCTCACTCCGTAAAGTATAGGTGTAACCGTCAGTTGTAGGGCCGGCGGCGATGCGTACCAGGGGGGTTATCGAATGGGGTCAAAAAGCCAGGCGTCCGCGCCTGAAGGGGTGACGGCGCTATTACAGGAGTGGACGAACGGCGATGCGGAATCACTACAAAGGTTGATCCCGCTGGTTTACGATCAGTTGAAACAAAAGGCGCGCTACCATCTGCTGAACGAATCGAACGCGCACACCCTCCAACCCACGGCATTGATCAACGAGGTTTACCTGCGCTTGAAAGACGGCGGCAACATGCGGTTCACCAGTCGTCTGCAATTTTTTTCATTCGCGGGCCAGTTGATGATGCGAATCCTGGTAGAACACGCCCGAGCCCGCATGGCGCAGAAACGCGGCGGCGACCAGGAAAAGGTCTCCCTGGACATCGACGGCGGCGACAACATGGCCGGACACTGGGCCGACCCGGTGATGATGCTGGCCCTGAACGAGTCGCTGGAAAAGCTGGAACAGATAGACGATCGCAAATCAAAGGTCTTGTCCCTGTCCCTATTCGCGGGATTGAAGGCCGAAGAAATCGCGGAGTTGATGGAAGTCTCGGCCGTCACGATCCGCCGGGAACTACGCGCGGCCCGCTGCTGGGTAGCCTACGAACTAAAGGGCGCCGATAAATAGAAAAACGATTAGAGCGCGATCCCTATGACGGAGTCGTTGTATCCCTTAGCCGGAGTTAGCGGGCCGGGTTATATTCCGAGAGTTAGAGGAGAAAACGCGGCACGCCTACCCCGGGCACCCCCGAAAACACCGTCCGGAGGACAGCGCGCCATTTTAGGACAGTCATGTCAACCGAAGCCTACAACCCGGCGTCCCAAAATTGAGTCCAGCTACACATCCAGCTTGGGGACGATCGCGTAAGTGACGTGAAAAGAGCAGTCTGGGCTTAGCTGTTGCAAGTTTGACCTGTTTGGCATAAACCGTGCTTAGTTAGAGAACGTGCATCGGCAGTATAGCCTGAAAGCACCAATTGAACCTCGCAGCACGCACTCCCCCGGCCGGGTCTTCCCCCAGAAGACCCGGCCCTTTTCAAGCTGCAAGCTTCAGGCTTCAAGCCACAAGGGAGAAGCCTTACGGCTTTTCAAGCTGCAAGCTTCAGGCTTCAAGCCACAAGGGAAGACGCCTTTCGGCTTTTTATTCCCACTCGATGGTGCCCGGGGGTTTGGAGGTTATGTCCAGCACGACCCGGTTGATGCCCGCTACCTCGTTGACGATTCGGGCGCTTACCTGGGCCAGGAACTCGTAGGGCAGGCGTGACCAGTCCGCGGTCATGAAATCCGTGGTGTTGACCGAGCGGAGCGCGCAGACCCTCTCGTGGGTACGCTCGTCTCCCATAATGCCGACCGTTTTGACCGGCAGCAGTACCGCGAAGGCCTGGCTTACATCGTCGTAAAGCTTGTGTTCGCGCAGCATGTCGATGAAGATGGCGTCCGCCTCTTGCAGCATGGCGATCGACTCGCGATCCACCGCGTCGATGATACGCACGGCCAGGCCCGGTCCGGGGAAGGGATGGCGTCCCACCAGGTTTTCGGGCAGGCCCAGGATGCGGCCCACCTGACGAACCTCGTCCTTGAACAACTCGCGCAGGGGTTCCAGCAGCTTCATGTCCATTTTTTCGGGCAGGCCGCCCACGTTGTGGTGGCTCTTGATGGTCTGCGCCGGGCCGCCCGCGTGCGCGGATTCGATGACATCCGGGTACAAAGTACCCTGACCCAGGAACTTGGGCTTGTAGGGCAGTTTGCCGGCCTCGGCCTCGAAGACCTCGACAAAAGTACGGCCGATGATCTTGCGTTTCTCCTCCGGGTCTTGTATATCGGCCAGTTTGCCCAGGAACAGGTCCGACGCGTCCACCGAAACCAGGTCCATACCGAACTTGCCGTGAAAGCTCTCCTCCACGTCGCGCCGTTCGTTCTTGCGCATCAGGCCGTGGTCCACGAAAACACAAGTCAATTGCGTGCCGATCGCCTTGTGGATCAGCAGGGAGGCCACTGCCGAATCGACACCGCCGCTGAGACCCAGCAGCACGTGCTCGTCGCCCACTCGTTCGCGGATCTCGGCGACCGTTTGCTCGATGTAGCTCTCCATCTTCCATACCGGTTCGCAACCGCAGATGCCGTGGACGAAGTTGGCCAAAAGCGTCTTGCCGTTGACCGTGTGCGAAACCTCCGGGTGGAACTGAATGCCCATCAGGGGCCTTTCTTCGTGAATCATGGCGGTGATCGGCGCATTCTCGGAAGTGCCCACCACGCGGAAGCCGTCGGGCGCGGCTTGCAGACGATCGCCGTGGCTCATCCAAACCCGGGTCTCCTTGTCGAAACCCCGGAACAAGGCGGTATCATCCGTCTTCAGTTCCAAGGTGGCGGGACCGTACTCCCGATCGGAGGCGGACTCTACCTTGCCGCCCAGGTTCAAGCACATCAACTGCAAACCGTAGCAGATCCCCAATATGGGTACATCCAGGTCCCAAAAACCGGGAGCGGTTGACAGGGCGCCCTCATCGAAAACACTCTTCGGCCCGCCGGACAGGACGATGCCCTTGATCAAGGGATCGCGTAACCGATCCGCCGGCGTATCGCACGGCAGAATCTCGCTGTAAACCGATAACTCGCGGACACGTCGCGCAATCAATTTGGTGTATTGAGAACCAAAATCCAAGATAACGATCTTATTTCCCGTCTCCATCCAAGAACCCCCCGGGTATAGTGCTCACCGAGAATCAGCCATTATAAACCAGGCCCGCGCCCAGGCAACCAACTTTGTCGAGATCGGCGCGAACGACCGACGCCCGATTTGTCACTCGGTTGTTCCTCAGGCAAAATCGAAACGCGGCTCCAGTTGTCATTCGTTGTTACTGAAAAACGAGAATCAAAGGATCTGTCCCGATTCCTCGACCCGGAAAAGTCAGGAGCAAAGAATCAGTCCTCATTCCTCGACCCGGAAAAGTCAGGAGCAAAGAATCAGAGCTGATTCTTTGCGCCCTGAAAAGTAATGTGAAAGAAATCAGTTGTGGGTCCTTGACCCGGACTTTTCGGGAGCAAAGAATGAAAACTATTTCTTTGACCCTGAACTTTCGGTGCGCTAAGAATGAGGACTGATTCTTTGCTCCCCGACTTTTTGAATCGAGAAATCAGGGCTCATTCCTTGACCCTCGACAAGAAGAATCAACGAATGAGGGTGAAATATGAGGCCATTCCCCCGTAAGACACGGTATATGGCTGTATTTGTCGTAAAAAGCCGGATACAGGATTGTTTCAGGCCGAAAAACCCAAAAACACCGTCGGCCGCTTTGCCCTGAATACAACCAAAACCAACCAGGCAAATCACCCGCCTATGCTCGTGAAAACAAACCCGGGCAGGGCCGGGCAAACGGCAGCAGGCCGCACGGGGATCGGCGTTTATTCGTCAAGGATGCCAAGATGGAGGATTCTGGCGCCGGTCTGGCCTACCGGGTGGACGCTTTTGCCGATGACCACACCCGTCTCCGGGGCGCGGTAGACCCTTGTAACATCGCCGTAGATATCCAATAAGCGCGCGATTTCCTGATTCTTTTCAACAAGCTCCGTGACTTTTGGAAAAACCTCCAACAGGCCGCCGTGGTCCGCGTACAGCCAATAGGAGCGCTTGCATAGGATCGGGGTGGGGCCCGGTGCGCGTTGACGTTTGGGAATCATCTTGACCTCGCTCAACACCGCGCGCAGGCCCGCCAGAGCACGTCGGATGTATTCGGGGTGGAAGCGATGGGGATTGCCCACCTCGACCGTAATGGACGGGATGCCCAACTCCATGGCGTACCCGCGCAACGTACCGTCCGAAGGGGTATTGTGCAGGATGATCTCGGGCCGTTGCAGGCGCGCCATCACCGCGGTCACCTCGTCGGTCATGTCCGCGCGCACGTAGAGGCTGTTGACGCGCCCGAAACTGGCCGTGTGCAGGTCGACCAGGTAATCGAACTGTTCCACCACCATCTTGCAAAAGCGGTTGATGAACACCTCGCCGTCGCGGCCGTCCTCCCTACCCGGAATGATGGTGTTCAGATCGGTTGCGTCGTTAAAGGCGCGCGTCCCCATCAACATCCCCGGTACATTGACCACGGGAATGCAGACCAGGGTTCCGCGCAGCTTGCTCAGGTCGATATTGTTCAACAGCTTGTGGATGACGGGAATGCCGTTGACCTCGTTGCCGTGAATGGCCGCCGTGATCCCGAAGACCGGCCCGGGTTTTTCGCCGCGCGCCGCCAACACGGGGATACAGCCCGGTTCGCCCAGACCGTCGTGGTACAAAACCAGGCGCATGCGCGAGATATGGCCCCGGGGACAATAATCCAGGTCCAGCTTATGCACCAGCTTGACAGCGTGGTCCCTCGTATCGCGGTAGGTCATCTGCATATCTCCGAAACCAGTTCCTGATCGGGGTTGATGGAGTAGAAGAAGCGACGTTTGAAAGTTCCTTTCTTAGTCAACAGGCTTTGCGCCATATTGTCAATGGCAATGGCGGCTTGCACCGCTTGCAGGTAGCCGTCGATCAGGTCGTCCAGGCCGATGCCCAACCTGTTGAAGTCGCGATTGTCCATCAGCATCAGGCGCGCCGATTCCGATTGCCACTCGCCGTCGTCGTCCTTGTAAGAAAGGTTGGTGCCCAACATGTCCCAAGACGAGGTATCGGGCGTCAGTTCGTGAGCCAGGGGTTTGCGGGCGCGCCGGGCATAGATGGCTACCGGGAAGAAGCCTTCCTCGCCGACGCCGATCATAAAGCGCAGGTCGGCGACGAAGATGCGGTTTTTGGTGTCCGGTACGGTACCCACGTGATACAGCCGCTCGTTGCCGCTCGAGGAACTCCAGTTACTGTTACCGATCAGGGATTGCACGATAAAGCGGCCGTAGGTATGCTCCTCGCTCATAAAGGCGTCCAGTTCTCCCGGGTTGGTGATGGTATACACGCCCTGGCCCGCATTGCTGTAGGGATTCTTGACCACGGCGATACCGCCCATGCGGTTCACCCACATGGGCACCTCGGCAAGGCCCACGTCCCAGATGGTTTCGGGCGTGCGGATGGCCAGACCGGTGTGGAACACTTCGGCATTGTAGAAATCGTAGGCCTTGGCCGCCAGTAATTTATTGCGCCCGCCGGCCAGACAAGCAAGGACAGGATTGAAGATATAGGTCTTGGTAACGGGGGGAATGCGCGTCCAGGGTTTCTGGGTTACGTAGCGCAGCGCGGCGCGAACCGGCAGCCATTCTCCAGCCGAGGTGCGAATGGACAGGACGCCTTTGTCGCAGAATCGCCAGGATGGGTCGGGCTCGTCCGCAAAACAGGGTACCAGGTAGACGGGTTCATCGACCAGGTCGGCAAGGCAGCCGGCGTAACCGGCGGCCTCGGTGTGGTTTTTGTCGAAAAGCACGGCCAACCCGCCGTTGGTTGGACCGCGCCTTTTGAGCCTGGGCAGGAAGGCTTTTTCCAAAAGGGTGCGATAGCCGCCATGTTCGTTGATATCCTGGTGCACCAGGGGCGCGGACTTCTGGCCGGACGGGCAGGAGTTGAGTTCGATGACGACCACCCGGCGCACGCCCTCGTCATTGGTGACGCAGAACAGGTCGGCGCCCGCCCATTTCAGGTGGTTGGGTTTGGAGGACAACACGCCGAGAATGTCCTCCTTGGAAACCTGGGGGCGCAGGTGACTGTAGCGCTCGGCGATGCGCTTGTTGCCCAGCCCGAAGAACCCTTTGACCAGGGGATGCAACTGGGCGTTGAGAACACGGGTATAGTAGTGCTGTTCCGCCTCGAATTCACCGGGACTGAAACAAACCACCTCGCGATTCCTGACCATGGTCGGACCTCCGAACTTGAAAATATAGCAACATGCCGGAAACTGGGCCGGCCTTGACGGGTTTCCTTGTTACCGGGATTTCCAATGCCTGTTCAGGCAAAATTGTCCGGAGCGACGCGGTCGGCGCAATCCGCTCTTGGAGTGACCTCATTATAATGGAAAGGATTCGATTTCGCGGTGCTGAAAAAGTGTTTGTGATATCGGGGGCGCCGCATGGGAGCCGAGGCCGGGCGATTTGGCGGAATTCGGACCCTGTTTTCAACAAATTTTAGAGAAACGAAAGTATAAAAATTTATGGCCGGGTTTACCTGTCCTTTACGAACGGTATAAAGACGGCGCAAGGTGATGCTTGCGCCGTTTCGGGTGGTTAGGCTTGATACATTCATTTTCAAGCCTATATATCAGTATCGCGCCGTTACACGGTGAAGCACCGGGGAGGTAACGTGAGGTGAGCGCGATATCTACAGAGAGGTAAGCGGTAAGAACCATCGTGGCGATGTCACGGGTCCTACCGTCTGAAGCGGGAGGTTTCGGAACGGTAGCCGCCCGCTTTTTTTGCCTGCCCGGCGATGTGGTGATCGTCGGGCAGATTGCTTTTTGCCGGCAGCGGATCCTATTCCGATTCCGACTTGCCGGCCGTAGCGCTCCGGTATTCACGGCCCAGGTAGATATCGGCAATTTTGCGGCCCAGGTCGCGGATATCCAGTTGATCCGGGCCCTGATCGGTGAGGATGACAACGGCAAAGGTCTTCTCGGCAAAGCGGAAGATGCCCGCGCCCAAATGGTTCTCACGGGCGTAGAATTCCTCCAGTCGCAGACCGGAATATTCCGAAAGCTCCCAGCCGAACCCGAACCGGCCGCGCTTGCCGTCAGCCAGTTCGGCCGGACGCGTAGCCCGCAGGTGGGTCTTCAATTTGGCCAGGATGCCGGTATTCATGGCCAGTTCCCAACGGTTCAAGTCCCGGGCCGAAGCGCGCCAAAGGCCGATGCCGTCCGGGTCTTCCGTAAATTGAAGGCCGGTTATTTCCAGGGGCAGATCGGGGCTTTTTCGGGTGGCTGAAGCCAGGGCGGGAACCTGGTTGTCTTCGATAATTCGGTAGGGCGATCGATCGGCGACCATGCGGACCAGGCGATCCAGCAACCGATAATTGATCTCGGCCCACTCCGAACGAAGCCCCGGTTCAGGCGCGCCGGGCTGTTCCAAATTTGCGTCCGGCGACAGGCCCGAGGTATGGGTCAATAAATGGGCGGCTGTCAATTGGTGCAAGGAGGGATCGATATCCGGCAGATAGGTGTCGAGAGGTGCGTCCGGGTCCAGTTGTTCCGTGTCGATCAGGTGTTGCACGGCATGGGCGATAAACAGTTCGCCGAGGCTTCCCAAGGGGTAGGAGGCCGTGTCGCTGTTTTCTTCGAGGGGTCGATGCTTGTCGTAAATGACGAACTTGTTGCGCGCGACCATAACCGATAAACGGCCTGGAATCGCCATGTTTTCAATCAGTTCATCCAGTTGCCGATCGGGTCGCACCACGCGCGTATTGGTTTTGCTAACCACCAGGAAAAGCATGCCCAACATCCCGAAAATGCCGAAAAACAGAGCCAGGTACAGTAGAACTTTGGCGAAACCTTGCATTGCTGACACCCCCTTCCACAAGGCCGGAAAAGCCGGTCACCGCGACACCTTAGCGCAATCGGTCCGGGGAACCAACCAAAACTTATGTTAAATCCTTCGCATTCCTGTACTAAAATAGGGACAATCGCGAAGAGGGGCGCAGCAATAACGCTTTTTTCCGATTGACTGCCGGAGAGAGACCCGAGCTCAAGGATGTTTGATTGGCGGAAGAAAAGGCGCGCATTCTGATTGTCGACGATAATGTCTACAACCTGGAAGTTCTTTGTCGCAGGCTGGAGCGTCGCGGTTACCTGGTCAAAACCGCGGAGGACGGCAGGACCGCGCTCGATGCCATTCATGCCGACGACTACGACCTGGTGCTGCTGGACATCATGATGCCGGGACTCAGCGGCATGGATGTCTTGGAAGAGGCCCGCAGAACCTACTCCAAAACCACGCTGCCCATCATCATGGTCACGTCCAAGGGCGAGTCGGAAGACGTGGTAGACGCTTTGAACCAGGGCGCCAACGATTACATCATGAAACCCATCGATTTTCCGGTCCTCCTGGCGCGTATTCAAACCCAGATCTCGCAGAAGCAGGAATTTTCCAGTTATTCTCAGACCAAGGTCACCTGGTCGTTGAGCGAGGGTGATCGTTTCGGTAACTTCCGCCTGGAAAAAAAGATCGGCAGCGGCGGCATGGGTGCGGTCTATAAGGCGCACAACGCCAACCTGGATCGAACGGTGGCCTTGAAAGTCATTCTCCCGGGACACGAGTTATCCAAACCCCAAATCGAGCGCTTCACCCGTGAGGCCCGGGCTCTGGCCAAGATCAAGCACCCCAACATCGTCACGGTTTACGAGATCGGCGAAGAACCCCAATACTACTTCACCATGGACTTTATCGAGGGCGAGAACCTGTCGCAATTGATCAGGGAAAAACCGGGAGACCCGGTGGAGATGGGACGCCTGTGCGCGCGGATCGCCTCGGCCCTGGTCGCGGCCCATGAGAAGGGCATCGTGCACCGCGATCTGAAGCCGTCGAACATCATGGTGGATGCCTCCAATTCCCCTCACCTCATGGACTTCGGCCTGGCCAAGTTGGACAATGAAAGCGAGCAGATCACCCGTACCGGCGACCTGTTGGGCACCCCCGAGTATATGGCGCCCGAGCAGGTCGATCCCGCCTATGGCGAGGTGGACGCCCTGAGCGATATCTATTCGCTGGGCGTCATCCTGTTCGAACTGGTGACGGGAAAGCCGCCGTTTTCCGGCACGCCGATAAGGGTGCTTTGGCAGAAATTGAATGAGACGCCGCCGCCGCCGTCCAGCTTGAACGATAAGGTATCGCCGGAGATGGACGCCGTTTGCCAAAAAGCCATGGCGCTGAAACGAGAGGATCGCTTTGCCTCGGCCATGGAGATGAAGAACGCCTTGGAAGCCCTGCCGGGCAACTAATTATTCTCGTCACCGGCGACCGGAGCGGAGATCGGGGCCGGGTCGATCCGGCCGCGAACCCAGTCAAAGGCCTTGCGTCCTCCGATGCCCAGTCCCACTACCAGAACGGCAACCAGCAGGCCGATCATAATGCAACCGGCCATCTGGCGTTGCATGCGGCGTTTGCCGACATGGGGATTGCTCTTCATGCCCAACTTGGCCAGTTCGGCTTGCATCAGCGCCTGTTTTTGGTCCTCGGTCATGGGTTTTGGTTTTATCGGCGAGGGTCGAGCGAGTTCCGGGGTGTCCAGGGTGTCCGAGGAAAGGGTTGACGCCAACCAGTTGTTCTCGGCCGGCGCCGAGGGCGATTCGGGCCTCAAATCCAAGCCGTTCAGAAGCTCCCGGCGTTTCTCGTCGCTCAGCGAAAGGATCGCCTCCCGCAGAAAAGCCAGGCGGGAAGATTCGGGTACCGCCTCTAACATTTGCTGTAACAGGTCCTGATTGGCCAAGATGCCTCTCCCGTCCACCGGTAATGGGATCGATTTTATCATGGGGTCTTTCTCCTTCTCATGTGGTTTTCGCTTGGGGACGAACTCTTTGGCGAGCCTTCCCGGCGCTTTCCCTGCCGACCGGTTGTCCAGTGGGGAGCCAGGGGTCCACGTGCACACGGTCCCGCCACTTTCTGAAGCGTCGGATTCCGTAACGCAGGCAGCGCTCGCCGAAGTTGATCAACAGGGCGTCTT
The DNA here is from genome assembly GCA_030066195.1 of Acidobacteriota bacterium. Lineage (GTDB taxonomy): Bacteria > Acidobacteriota > Holophagae > Acanthopleuribacterales > Acanthopleuribacteraceae > JASJCB01. Next base: position 25,000 of record JASJCB010000079.1, on the reverse strand, counting down.
TCGGTTCGGCAAGGCGTAAATAGGTGGCCACCTGCTCATCGTGGATGGGCGAGAGCAGGTCCAGGGTTTTCAATTCAAGGATCAGGCGGTCTTCGACAACCAGTTCCAGGTAATTGCCGCGATCGAACTCGGAGCCCTTGCCCCTGCCGTTGCCGTGCAAAGGCACATTTGCGACCACCTTCAGACGTCGCCGTTCTAGTTCCGCTGTAAGCGCGTTGCGGTAGGAGGCCAGGTGCCGACCGTGCCCGAGGGTGCGGTGAATTTTTAACGCGGCAGCTACCACGCATTCGTCCAAACCTGTTTTCACGGGATCACCTCACGGGTACGGGTAGCCTTGGATCACCACCTCGAAGGATGAGGCGGCAACCCGGAGTTGTACCGGTCGGGGCCAGTGATCGTGATCGATGAACTCGAGTTCCAGGCGGTGGACTTCCAGGCCGCCGGCGGCATCGCTCAGCCAGGTGAAACGACCCGATTCACCTTCCATGACAAAATCCCCGGACCCGGGTTCCCTTTCCTGTCCGATCCGGATAGGGGCGTTCACCAGTACCTGGTCCTTGTGCAGTCCCGGCACATAGCCCTGGCCGCGTTTGCTCATCAGGCGAATGTAGTTGAATTGGCCCATGGCCGAACTCATCAGCAGCATGACCATACCCAGTACATATACACTCACCTGGCCTCTCTGTTTAAAAGGAAAGCGAGGCACAGAACACCTCCTTATCAAAGGTTTTGCCCGAGATGGTCAGCGGGATGGTCAGGTTCTCGGCCCTGGTGGGCGCGGCGAACAGGACGAACCGATCCGGTTTATTCTCCCGGCAGGGTTGCCAGGCCATGGTTTGCATGTGGGTGTAGGCGGATACGCGTCGGGCGTTGCGCCATGTTCCCTTCGAGGCCGAGATATAGGTTCGTCGATAGATGAGGTCATTACCGAGCCCTTTCCGTGCGGCAAGGGTGCAGTGCACCACTTCCAAGGTCCCCAGATGAACGATTCGGGTGACGCCGGGAACGATATCGGCGGGGCCGCGCCAGGGCTGTTGAGAAGATTGAGCCAGAACCAGGGTTTCACCGTCGAGGTCCTGAACCAGGCGGCAGAAGCGGTTCGCGCCGGTGATGAACAAAAGGACGCTCATATTTCCCACCTTCTTCGGCGGGCCGGGCGGCAGGGTGGGATCTGCCGGACTCATGGTCAGATAGCGGTCATTGTGCCAACTATTAGCGACATAAACCCGGGGGGTCTCGTCCGGCGGGATGATGTCCCACCAGACCAGGCAGGCGGTGCTTGTCCGGTCCTTGCATTTCTCGGCGAATTGGACCGCGCCGTGCGTGTGATCCATGGGGTGGACGGGCGCAATGTCCGTATCCAAGGGAAAGCTTTCCCAAAAAGAGGATTCCAGCCCTCTTGTTTTCAGGGCGAGGGCTTCCGCGGCCATTTCCAGGTTTCCTACCGCGGAAACCCGGCGGCGGATGGTGTCAAGGCTTCTTGTACTGGTGCGGGCCAGGTTCATGACGGACCCGACTACCACCAGACCGATCAACATACTGATGGTTATTTCAACCAGGGTAATGCCCCGAGGCAACCTGTTCATGCCCGCCTCCTGAAAATCAACTCGCGAAATTGTCCCAGGCGGTCGGTGTAGGAAAGTTTGGCGACCCACCAGGTGCTTTTTTCCAGGATTTCCCGTTTCACGGTCAGGGTAAAGTGCGGGCGCCCCCCAACCGGGGGCTGTCCCCTCAAATCGAAGTATTGGGTGCCGAAGGTCTCCAGCCGTGAAATGGGTAGAAAGCGAATCTGGGCCAGGATTTCTCTGGCGACGGCCTGTTCCTTTTGAACCTGCCAGAACTTGAGGCTTTGTTGTGAAAGCCGAGCCATGCCGAGTCCGGCGCCGAGCAAGATGCTCAAGGCAAGGAGTGAATCGATCAGGGTAAAAGCGCGAAAGTGTATCATATTTAACCTCCGGCTCCCTAAAGAGCAGGGGTCGTGCCGCGATGCCAAAACAGGGGTTGGGTAACTTGTTTACTTACAGGGGCTGAGTGCTGAAAAATCGTGAATAAAAAACCCTGGTGACAGGCGCGTGTTACACCCCGATATTTTTTTCAGCATGTTCGGGCATGGGTTTTGTTCCAAAAGCCAGGTATTTAGGCTATGACGAGAGGTCAACGGGTCCGACTGTAACAGGTGTAACAGCGATGCAACACCTTCGGATACCGGTTGCACATTCGGCGCGGCTCTACCATAATGTGTGGGCTTGGAGGGGTGTCATGGCAGAAAAAAAGAAGCGCTTCCAGTGGTTACGAATGGTCTTCCCGGTACTTTTCGCGACGGCGATGTTGGCTGTAATCGTCTGGCCGTTCATCATGTTTTCCGGTCTGGTGGCCCAAGTCGGCCTGCCGCCCAAGGCAATAATCATCATGGTGCTTGCCACGGCGGTGATTTTGGATATCGTGGCCTTGATGAAACTGTTCGAAACCCGGCCCCAACCGGAAAATCGGTGGCAATGGCTGGCTTTTATTTTATTGGTTCCCTACGTCGGCAGCACGGTTTGCCTGTTCAAAGAACTGAAACCCACGGCCTCCTGAAGGCGGATCTCCCGAGCCGGGGGCTTAGTGATCCAGCCAGGACTTGAGAGAATGGTAGAGGGCGTCGGCTTCGGTTTTCATGCTTTCGAACAGGGGTTTGGCGCCGTCCAGTTTACCGCTCGAACCCATTTTCTCAAGATCGAAGGCCTTTTGGGTGATCAGGGGGGCGCCCATGTTGCTGACCGATCCTTTAAAGGTATGGGCCGAGCGCCGCACTCGGACCGGGTCGCCGGAACCGATGGCGTCTTCCACGGCCTGTAATTGCGCGGGCATGTCGGTCACGAAGACGGATACCAGGTCGTACATCATGTCCGCATCGCCGTCCAGGATTTCCAACAGGTAGTTCAGGTCTGCCGAGCCGACAATCAGTTCCTCGTGGCTTTCTTCGGCCTTGCGTGTGGGGTCGATAAAAGCGGACAGCTTGTGAACCAGTGCGTCGGAACCGGTTTCCGGCGCGATTCTGGCCAACTCCTGCAACAGCTTATCGTGATCGACGGGTTTGCTGATGAAACCTCGCGCACCGCGGTTCATGGCCTCGACCACGTTATTCTCGGACGCCGAGGCCGAGATCATGAGCACCGGAATATTCCGCTCATCCTTCATGGCCTTGATCTTGCGCAGGATGTCCAGCCCGTCCATATCGGGCATGATGATATCCAGCAGAATCAGGTCCACCTTGTTTTCCCGAAGCATGGGCGGCATGCCGCGAAAGCCGAAAACCTCGGCCGCGGTACGGGCGTGAATCATCTCGATGTTCTGGGAGGAAAGGATGCGTTGGATGACCATCCCCACCAGACGCGAATCATCGATAAGCATAACTTCAGCCATAGGGCTCCCCGGATAGGATCGATGTGCATGGATGCATTGTACCCCAAGTTACAGGAAATGAGGAAGATTTCCTAAAAAACGATACGATGGGGTTTCAGGGGGTCTCAGGTCATTTCAGCCAGATAATCGCGGAAGAAAACGTCGGTTGCTTCAAAGACCTCTTTTAGTCTGTTGTGATGGTCAGGGGCTACGCTCATGTTGTTTTCAGCGCCCGCGCGCTCCAGATCGAAGGCCACCTTCTGCATGCCCACCGCGCCGATGTTGGCGCTGCTTCCCTTGAGGGTATGGGCCGATTGTTTCAACCCGGAGGCGTTGGCATTGTCAACATGGGCGCCAATTTGTCCGATGTGGTCTCGGGCATCGTCGAGGTACATTTCTATCAATTCGATCTCGAATTCAATATCTCCGTCTGATGTCTCCTGAATCCTGGTAATATCGACAACTTCAGACATTGGCAACTCCGCTCCCGTTGGGTAATTGTTCCGTCCATACTATCATCGGCAAAAGGAACCGTGGGATTAATATCAATCCTGAGCAGTTGCAATCCGGTCGCGCCCTGCCACGACCGATCCTACTTATCAGCGCTTCATATTGTGGCATGCTTTTCGTTGAATGAGAATCTACAACCGGCGCCGACAACTTTTTCAAGGGGCTTAGGCGGTCGCATGACCCGGTCGGGATTTTTGAGAATCTGATAACACCATGCTGGACAGTCTTTTAGGTATGCCGAAAAAGTCAGGCAACCCTCCGGTCGAAACGGGGATCAATGACAAAACTCAAATCCTGTGATACCATAATGTGGAACGGAGTTGTTATGAGCATGCGACTTGAAGCCCCTCAGGGCACCCAGGCCGTGATAAGAGCGATCCGCTTAATCAAGGCCTTCTCACCCCAACAACCGGAACTCACCCTTAGCGATCTCTGCCAGGCGATCGGTCTCACCAAGACCACGACGCACCGGTTGCTGACGGCGCTCGAGAGTGAGGGTCTGGTTGCGCGGAACCCCGCCAACGGTACCTATCACCTGGGTCCCGCGGTGATTGCCCTGGGATCGCAAGCGCTGCTGAGCAGTGATCTGCGCGGTAGTGTGCGGCCCACCTTGGAAGCGCTGTCCGCCCAGACCGGTGAAACCGCTACACTGGAAGTGTTGGTGGGCGATCAGATGCTGGTTCTGGACGGTATCGTGGGGCGGCATCTGGTTTCAGCCAGTTTGGACATCGGTACCCGGTGGCCGATACATGTCACTTCCACGGGGAAATCCATCCTGGCTTATATGGATGAAGAGAGCCGAAACCGTTTGCTGCGCGAGCCATTGGCCCGTTTTACCGAAAACACCATTACCGATCCGAGTGTCTTTATTCAAGAATTGGAAACGGTTCGCGAGCAGGGCTACGGTATTGCCGTGGAGGAACTGGAACGAGATTATGTCGCCGTGTCGGCAGAGTTTCGCGGGCCCATGGGCGATATCGAGGGCGCCGTCAGTATCGGCGGACCGGCAAGCCGGTTTACCCGTCGCCGGGTTCGCTCTTTGGGCATGCACCTGCGCGCTGCTGCCGACAGGCTTTCCAAACGTCACGTGAAGCACTATTCGGATGCCGAGGAAAGCGAGGCTGTCCCGGTCTGAAGAAGGCAGGCTTTTTTGCTCTCGCGTCGGACTTGAGACATCGCTTGTTTTTCATATTACGCTACCTGTTCCTTGTGTTATTTTAAATATGTCCGCGTATGTGTGATTTTTTCAGATACCGGAGTTGAAGTTCGCCCCGCAAGTTATCCCGCCTTGACAATATCGGCCTTCTATCGGGTTGCAGTGTACATTCGGATCGAAGACCAACTCAACCCACCCGGCGCCGCCGGAAAAACCCTACCCGGTTTCACCGCGGTGGAGGTTCGATGAAAATGATCTTGGATTGAGAAAATGTTGTTATCGATATGGATTGCCCTGATTATCTCAAAGACAGCGGACCAACCGGTTTGGCAGATCGACCTGGCCGACCTGGATATCTATGGACACTGCCCCGTTGCCGTAGTGTCGTCGGATCTTCTGGTGGTGGGTGATGAGGACAACGGCCAACTGGTCTTCATGGATGCTGCCGGTAGGGAATTGAAGCGAGCGGGCTCAAAAGGTCAGGGCCCCGGTGAAATGAGCAACCTGGGAATGATTCAATGGTGTCCTCACCAACAAATACTGACCGTAACGGATTACGCCAATCGCCGTTTCAGCCGTTGGGACAAAGACGGTAAATTGCTGGCCGAGCATCCCTTCCCCAATGACCGGCTTCACTTCTTCCACTTTGTCGACGATCACCGGGCGTTGGCTCTGATCAACTGGTCCGGCCACATGCCCGGCGAGGTGTGCCTGATTCTCTTCGATATGAAGACAAGGCAGCGCAAGATGCTTTTCCAACACAAACAGGACGCGCCCAAAAAGTTGGCCCAGTTCCAAAGCAATGACCGGGTCTTCGGCCTGTTGTTGGATTGGGAACCCAAACTGAAGTACGCTGCCGGTAAGGGATTTGCCGTGGTCAACTGGGGCGAGGACAAGCGTTTGCACCTGTTGAACTTTTCCGGCAAGAAAGTGGCTCGCCCCTTTGCCGTCGACCTGCCGAGCTATCCCCTGACCGATAAGCAGGTAGACGATTTCCTGGCCACCATCGGTAAGAACATCAAGTTGAAGGGCATGGCCAGACCCGAATACTGGCCGGCTGTCCAGACCATCATGATGGATTTTTCGGACAATATTTGGGTATTTGGTTGGCGCCCCCGTAAAAATGCGCCGATTCCCTTTGTCGTCTATGATCGTACCGGCAAAAAATTGGGGAAGGGTAAAACCTCTGAACTTCCCAAGGTGGTTTCCCCGGACGGTTTGGTGACCATGCGAGAGACAGAAGAACATAACTACCTGGAAAAGCATTTGGTAACCTTAAATATCAATTGAATTGAAGCCGGAAAATGCCCGCGGGCCAGTACTTGACGGCGTCACCAATGTAGAGACACCGACCAACTTCACTTAATGATTATCTCGGACGGGAAAAAAATCACAAACCCGGACCGACCGGTGAGAGATATTTTCTCGCTATCCGCACCCTGCTTCCCATCGGTAACCATCCGTGATGGGCCGTTAATCGTGTTGGCTACTCAGCCTTATTTATTCAAGTAGCTTAGCTGAATTTTCCCAAACAATCCCCTTCGGTCCGGGGTGTCCGTCCCCCACGGAGGAAACCAACCGGCAATATCGCTTTCGATCGGGAAAAACGCTTCCTGAATAAGATACAGATGCCGCAATTCTGCCGGTCACCTCTATCGCTACAGTCATTTGGCATGGATGCTGCTTCTATGATCCTGAAGAGGCTGAAATAATTATATTTATTCGTTGCCTCTCTTCGGGGGCGGCCATGGCGGCGGCCGAATTTAAGAGGTTGGATATGGGGCGTCTTGTTTCTCTCGCGACATGTTCGTTTTGGTGCATTATGCCTTTGGCCGCACAGACCTTTGCTGTAACGAACCGTACCTCCATCGATGAAGATAGTTTAAGACTGGATCGGACCCTGATCGTCAGCTTCCGGGCCGGGCGGCTTCCATGAAAGAGTGCGCCCGATACCGGCCGAATTCTGCTTCAATTCTTGAATGTATCCAGGCTGCCAATCGAGTTTGTCGGCCCTGAATTTATCGATACTGTCACCTCCAAGGCGGGATCAACGGCGCTGTCGTTGATCCCTCTTTCTTTTTAGGGGACTCCACTCGCCGGCAGAACCCCCTTCACTCCAAGAGCGGCGTCAAGATTCGAGATTCTTCAGGACGAACCTTGAAGCCGATTGGTGTCGGCGGTTATCATACGCCGGGGGTCAATGATGAGCGGCAGCATTACCATACGTTTTCACACCACCCTGAATGTCTTTTTGAATAACGAAGACAGGGAGAGGGCGCGGACCTATTCCTTCATCCGGCCGCCGTCCATAAAAGACGTCATCGAGTCTCGCGGGGTGCCCCACGCCGAGGTGCGCGTCATTCTGGCCGACGGCAGACCTGTACTGTTCGACGAAATCATTGAAACAGGCAGGCACTACGACATCTTCCCACCTGAGCGGCACCCTCCGGTAGCCGATGAGTTCCTGCTGCCATTCCGGCCCGAGGGACCGCCCCGATTCGTTCTGGACGTGCATCTGGGCATACTGGCTCGATCATTGCGCATGCTGGGTTTCGACAGTTTCTACCGCAATGACGACCCGGGCGATAAGGCCATTGCCGCCATGGCCTACGAGCAGAATCGCATAGCCCTGAGCCGCGATATCGGCCTGCTGAAACGGTCCGCGGTGACTTACGGCTACTGGGTGCGCGCCAGAGCTTCCGAGGAACAGCTTCGAGAGGTCATCGACCACTATCGGCTGGCCCCGGACTTTCGGCCCTTCACCCGATGTATGAACTGTAACCAGGTACTCGCCCCGGTTGAAAAACAGGACATCCTGCACTACCTGCCTGAACGTGTCAAACAACAGTACGACGAGTTCGTCTTCTGCGCGGACTGCGACCAATGCTACTGGAAGGGGTCGCATTTCCAGCGCATGCAGGAGATAGTAGCGGGCTTGACCTAAGCCCGCTATTTTGCGTACCGAACGGTGAGCAACGCGTCGCGGGACGCCTAATCGCTGCTTGACGACTTGTCGGCGGAACCGGTTGAGGATTTGCTGCTGCTTGAATCGGACGATTTGGCGGCTTCTTTCGAGCCGGACTCTGAGGATCCGCCCGACCCGCCGGATTTTCCGGCAGAACCATACAGGTCTTTGTACCAGCCGCCGCCTTTGAAGCTGAAAGCCGGGGCCGCGGGCACTTTCTTGAGCTTGGGTTCGCCGCAACGAGTACAGTCCGTCAAGGGGTCTTCACTCGCACTTTGCAGAGCCTCGAATTCGTTTCCACAGTTGCCGCATCGGTAGTCGTATAAAGGCATAGCTCCCTCCACAGGAACTTTTTTTCAGGACCATGAGTATATGTGGTCACCGTTTTACTGTCAATGGTTGGGAAGTGGCTGTGTCCTCAAAGTCACGGTTGCAACCGAGAGACCCGGAAACGGTCGTACTTTGCCACCGCGAATCTCACCGACAGGCTTTTTTTGCAACCATGCTTCTCTATATAATATGTTTTCGTACTGCTTCTTCGAATAACAAGGAAGCCGGCCATGGTCCCCTTACCAGAAAACCTGAAAGCATATAAATCGACCCCTGAATTCACCGAGGAAACCATTCCCTCCGGACTCCTGGCCAACCACAGCACCAAGGCGGGGACATGGGGTTTGGTGCAACTCACGGAAGGCACGGTAGATCTGGTTGTGCCTGAGCAGGGTGATCGGGTCATTACTCTGACTCCCGAGCGACCGGGCGTCATCATCCCTGAAACGGTGCACTATTTGAAGCTGAAAGGCCCCGTTCGTTTTTCGGTCACGTTTCTGCGCTGAACGTTAAGCCTCTGAACCTTCGGCCGGGCTTTCGTTGCAGCGTTTCAAATCGGGGCGATTGACCAGGACTCGGAAGCAAGAGGTTTCGGGGGGAGCGGGGATTCGACTCAGAGCGCGGCGGCAGCCGGTCGGGGGGTTTCCTCGGAAACGGTCTCACCCTCGGCGGGCGGGATCTTCGACATGGCGCGTTCGCTGAGCGCGGTGATCGTGAGTGATGGATTGACGCCGATATTGGCCGAAATCATGGAGCCGTCGCAAATCATCATGTTCTGATAGCCGAAGACCCGGTTTTCACTGTCGATAACGCCTTCGTCGCCATTGCTGCCCATGGTTGCGCCGCCCAGGATGTGCGCCGTGGTGGGAATGCCGAATACCGTTTCGGAAATCAGAATGGCGGGTTGGCCGTCTACCTTGTCGGCAAAACGCCGGGCCAGCTTGTTGGCCTCGGGTATGAAGGAGGTGGGCGCCGGGCCGTCTTCCATCTTGGTCTTCATGCCGAACAGACCGCGAGTGAAGCGCAAGGTGGAGTTGAGGCTTTGCATGAACAGCAGGATCTGGGTGCGTTTGGACCAGTCGTCCACGGTGGCCATTTTGAAGTTTTTGATCGGATGACGCACCACGTCCCAGGCGGCCTTCGCCAGTCTGGTAATCGCGTTGCCGCCGCTGACCAGGGGCGACATGCCCAGGCGCCAGAAACCATTGCCGGGCGAGTAGCGCACGGGCTCCAGGTGAGAGTGATCGTCGGTATGCAGAATGGAACCGATGGCCACACCCTTGGAAAAGTCGGTTTCGCCGTCCAAGGCGGTGACGCCGATCAGGCTTTCGTTGTTGGTGCGAATACCGGTCCCCAGTCGGTCGGAGATCTTGGGTAGGGAGCTTTGCTTCAGCTTCAATAATAAGGAAATGGTGCCCAGAACGCCGCCGGAGAAGACAACGCCCCGACATGTGAAGCTGCCCTGCTTGCGACCGAAGCGCCGAGTGGACTGCCGCCAGGTGACTTTGTAACCGTCGCTGCCGTCATCGGCGCCCAGGGGACGCACGTCCACCACTTCCGATTCGGCCTGAATCTCCGCGCCTTCCAATTGAGCCAGGTGAAGGTAGTTCTTGTCCAGGGTGTTTTTGGAATTGTAGCGACAGCCCAGCATACAACCGCCGCAATAGTTGCAGCCGGTGCGTTCGGGTCCCTTGCCGCCGAAATAAGGATCCGGCACGGTTTCGCCGGGCTTGCCGAAAAAGACAGCCACATTGGTGCGGTCGAAATGATCGCGCTTGCCCATTTCGTCGGCCATTTCTTCCAGAACAGTGTCACCCAGGGTTCGGTAGGGGTTGGGGTTGGCGCCCAGCATGGTTTTGGCGGTCATGTAGTGGGGCTGCAGTTCCTCTTCCCAATCGGCCAGGTGAGCCCAGGTGTCCGCCCGGAAGAAATTGCTCTTGGGAACGGGCAGCGTGTTGGCGTAAACCAAAGAGCCGCCGCCCACGCCGACGCCGGACAAAGTGGCGACGTGGCGGAAGAAGGTCAGCTTGAAAAGACCGAAGAAGCGCATCTGGGGCAGCCACAGCCATTTCTTCAGGTTCCAGTTGGTTTTGGGAAAATCGTGGGCCTTCAGCCATTTTCCCTTTTCCAAAACCAGGACCTTGTAGCCTTTCTGGGAAAGGCGCAGGGCGGAGACTGAACCGCCGAAACCGCTGCCGATGACGATATAGTCGTAGTCGAAGGAAGGTGGTGCCGTCACTGTGTCCTCCGTGGTCGATGAATGAACCCACATTCAACATTATAACCTTAGGCTCTCCGACCATCAACTGACAAGTATAATCTTCACCTTGATGTGCAAATGCTTCCGGGTAAATGGTCTATGCGACGGGCCGACAGTGCATGTTTTGCCGGTCTGCACTCGGCAAATCTTGCGCATAACTTTAGAATAAATCCAGGAAGAATTTGCCAAACCCAAGCTAAGATCAAATAAACAAGCATTTTGTGATTTTGGCACATCCATTGCTCTGTAGGAGCGCTGACAGCAGAACGCTGTGAAATGAAGATGCTTGCGGCACTTCACGGTAACCGGGAGCCGGTCTCCAAGCAACGGATCGGCGGGCCGGTCGCGGGCAGATGACACGGATGTGATCAGCCGACTCGATCGAGGCGGATAGGGAATCTATGCGCGCGAAATCGAGAACAAGGAGGAGATCATGGCTTCCATTCTCAATAATATTGCCTCTCTAAAGGCAACGCGGAACCTCCGTTTATCGGAGATCGGTTTGAACCGAACCATTAACCGCCTGTCGACCGGGGAGAGGATCAACGATGCGGCGGATGACGCGGCGGGCCTGCAAATTTCCAGTAACCTGCGCGCCGACATTCGCGTGTTGAACCAGGCGCGGCGCAACGCCAACGACGCCAACGGCCGAATCGCCATCGCGGAAGGCACGATGGAAGAGGCCGTCAATATTCTGACCCGGGCCGCCGAACTTGCCGAGCAGGCCGCCTCGGGCACCACGTCCACCGCGGGTCGAACCGCGCTGGACCAGGAATTCCAAGAGATTAAACAGGCCCTGAACTCGCTGCATTCAGACACCAAGTTCGACGGCCAACAGGTCTATAGCTTCACCTTCTCGACCCGGGTCGGCGAGACCACCACCGAGGTCATCAACATCACCACGGTGGGCATCAGTTCGGAATCGCTGAGTGTCTCCGGCAACCTGCTCACATCCAACGCCGCCAGTGTGGCTCTGACCCAGGTGACCACGGCCATCGAGCAGATTTCCGCCAACCGCGGCAACCTGGGCGCTAAGAGCCAACGACTGAACACCACCATCAACAGCCTGGGCATCTCGGTGGAAAATATTCAGGCGGCGGAGAGCCAGATTCGCGATGCGGACGTGGCCGATGAGGTCGTCAACCTGACCAAGTTCCAGATCCTCAACCAGACGGGTGTTTCCGCGCTGGCCCAGGCGAACCAGTCCACCCAGTCGGTACTCAGCCTGCTACAGGGCTAGATCCAACTTAACACGCTTTTTGTTACCTCTCCCATCACGTCGCCGGGGTTCCCGGCCCCGGCGACGTGACTTTTTTGCAACGCGCGGTTTACAATGGTCTTGACATTGCAATTCCCCCCGACCGATACGGGCGGTTTTGCAGTGAGTTACCGGGCGTTCAGGGGAAACCTTCATGAAGCGATTACTGATTATCGATCCCGGATTTTATTCCCGGGTCCAAATGGACGACGAGTTATCGCCGCAGGGTTTCCAGGTGACCGCGGTCAAGACCGTCGAGTCCGCCCTGATGAAGATGAAGACCCAGATCTTCCAGGCGCTGCTGGTGTCTTTCGACGAACAGGCAGAAGACACGTTGCGCATGTTGTTAGCCCTGCGCGAATCCTTCAATTTCGTGCCCGCCGTCATCCTCACCCGCAAGCCGACCGAACAGAACCTGGCCAGACTGTTGCGTTTCCGACCGATCGAAATCGTGGTCAAGCCCTATTCTCTGGTCGATTTGGTGGCGCGTATCGACGCTTTGATCCGAGCGCGGAACGAGGAGCAACAGAAATGATGACCGACGGGCAGCGGGTACGCGCCCGCATTTTGAAGGTGGAGGGCGGTGTCGCCACCCTGGGCGTGTATGCCGACGGCCAATGGGTGCGGTTTCCGGCGCGGACCGAGGTCCCTCTCAATCCCGGCGACTGGTTGACCGGACGCCTTTATGTACCGCCGGACGGCTCCATGGTCATCTTCAAACTGGAAGAAACGCCGACCCCGCAAGACAGTCCGCCTACCTCGGGACTGGACCTGGAAGCCTGAACTGGTCCATACTTAAAGGAGCGTCGAATCTGCTTGGGGACCAGGTGGTCATGCAGGAAAGCTACAAACCCAAAAAGGCCGTTGGCCTGCGTTATCGGCACGGAGAGGACGAGCGTCCCCATGTCGTGGCTCGCGGCGAAGGAATTATTGCCGAAGAAATCCTGCGTATCGCCCGTGAGGAGGGCATCCCGGTCAAAAAGGATACCGGCCTGGTGGACTCTCTACTGCGCTTGGATTATATGCAGGACATCCCCGAGGAATTATTCGTGATGGTCGCCGAGATCCTGGTCTTTGCCTACGAGACCATGGGCCGCGAAATCGACGGTACATCAAGCGGAGAAAAATGAAACTGTTATTATTTCAAGCCAAAGCCTTCGCCTGGCGGTCTTTTCAGAAAACCCTGCCGGAGGCCCCTGACCTGGACGTTGATGAATCGGCAGAAGAGGCATTGGTTGTATTTCTTCACGCGGAGGAAGCCGACCCCGATAAGCCCAAACTGGAAACCAAGGTGGTCAAGTATATCAAATGGCTGGCCGGGAAACGCGGCCTGAAGGACGTGGTGCTGCATTCGTTTTCCCACCTTTCCACGAGTACGGCGCCGGCGGAATTTGCCGGCGCCTTCCTCCAGGGCCTGGGCGAACGCCTGCGCAACACGGGTTACAGCGTGCAACAAACCCCGTTCGGATATGTTTGCACCTGGGACCTGTCGGTACACGGCGAGTCCATGGCAAAGGTTTTCGCTGAATTTTAGGACGCTTGAACGAATCAGAAAATAATCCGCAAAATGCTGTTGGCCAGGGTGATCAACACGGCCGCCACGAAAGTAATCTGAAGGCTGTCTATTTCGAAATCGTCCAACACCTTGTCGGTCACCCACAGCAGGAAGGTGTTGAGCACCAGGATCAGCAGACCGAAGGTGATCACGATAAACGGCAACGCCAACCAACCCAGAATCTTGTAGAACAGAAAGTTGAGCAGGCTATAAATCACGGCAACCCCGATAGCGGTGCCGTAGTTCTGCACCTTGATTCCGGGCAACAGCTTGGAAACCCCCAGAACCACCAGGGCCAGCGACAACATATGAAGGATGATGGACATGGAAACCTCCGAACGAGTAGATAACTTAATGCATCGCCGGCCATTATACCCCCAAACTTTCGGAATCCATGCAATCCGTTTGCTTTAACAGGGCGATCCCAATGAATGAGAGTCTGTCTGAGGAAATATATGCCGGCGCCAACTGTCGGGCCTGAGGTGGTTAATTCTCGGGTTAGATCACCCTGGCTTCCGATCCCAGGATGGCCTGCCCGCTTGCCCCGGTGACCTCCGGCACATTGCCCGGTAGGCGATGCACATAGGCTCTGGCCAGGAGCGCTGTCAAGACGGCTTCCTTGGCGTCCGGGTCCAGGCCGTAGGCGTTCATGGGAGCGACGCGGACCCTCGGCAGGTTTTCAGCCAGGGCTTTCATGATGGTTTGGTTGTGAACGCCGCCACCCGATACGATGACCGTATCGCCGGTGCGGAATTCTCCGTTCAGGGTTTCCACCACGGCGTCGGTAACTGTCTCTACGGTCAATGCCGTTGCGGTGGCGACCATGTCGTCGAAGGAAAGGCCGCTTTGAAGGAATCGTTGCGTGTAGTGCTCGCCGAAGTCCTCGCGGCCGGTTGTCTTGGGCGGCTTTCTTTGAAAATAAGGGTGTTTCAGACAGTCGTCCAGCAACTGCCGATCCACTTTGCCGCGTGCGGCCGTGCGACCGCCCGCATCATAGGCCGTCGGTTCGGTGGGATGTCGGCTCATGATGCTGTCGATGATCATATTGGCGGGGCCGGTATCGAAGGCCGTCATGGGACCGCCCGGGTCCAGCAGGGTGAAGTTGGCGATACCACCCAGGTTCAGCATAATGCGTCGTTCCTCGGCATGGGCGAACAGGAACCGATCGAAATAGGCAGCCAACGGCGCGCCCTGGCCGCCCAGCGCCATATCGGCCCGGCGGAAATCGCTAATCACCGGAATGCCCGTGTGCGCCGCGGTCACGAAGGGGTCGCCAATCTGGCAGGTGCCCGCGCAGTGCCTGCCCAGCGCGGTTTCGCCGTCCGGCAGGTGATACCAGGTGATGCCGTGCTTGCCGATTGCGCGAACATCGGCGCGGTCGATTCCGTGTTCGGCCAGGAACTGGTTGATGACCTCCGCGTACAGTTCACCCAGGGCCGTCGCGGTGGCAATCACCCGGCCGGGAGCAATTTGCGGGCGCGCGATCAAGTCCAATAATTCCGCGCGAACCTCGGCGGAGAAGGGCGCGCTGAAATGGGCCTCCACCTCCATTGCATCGGTCTCATCGATGAGAATCGAAGCCAGGTCGATGCCGTCCATGGATGTACCCGACATCAGGCCGATATAACGCTCACGCATGCGCTGCCTCCCTTTCCGCCGTCTCGGCAAGTCCCGCTCATCTTACGACGACAGAAGCAAGATTGAAACCTTGAGCCTTGGACCACACTCTAAATTCCACAATCAGACTACACTGACCTTGCAGCAGCACAGGTGCTGTCGGGCTGTATTATCTACTGAGGCAGTTTTTGGTAGATACAGCTAATATCTCGTCTCTTTCGGGTAGTAATTTCTCGGGTAGAATGGTCTTCTCATCCAGGCAGGCATCCTTGAGTTGATTTGGAACCAACCCTTTGCATTTTGATAGATCAACTCCTTGGAACTGGGTACCTACTAATAGTGCTCCCGAAAAGTCAACGTCCTCAAGAATAGTATTTCTAAAGTCAGCAATATAAAAATTTGTATTTTTGGCTATCACCTTTCTTAAGGTACAGCTTGGGAAGGTTTCTCAAATTTAGCCCACGATATGTCAAGGTCCAAGAATTCTGTACTGCCAAAATTACTTCCTGAAAAAACAGCTTTATCATTATTAAAATAACAGTCAATAAATCGTGATTCCTTTACATTTGCTTCAACTCGAATCTCCAGAGCTTCGAGATCATGGAAGTCTGTATTTTCGAACCTTACTCCTAACATTTTAACCTTATTCATATTTGCATAAGCAAAATGAGCATTCAAAAGCTTTCCGTTAATAAACTCAGCACCTTCCATAGTAGCGTTTTGAAAATTGACATCATCAAGATCAACGTCAAAAAAGTGCGCCTGATTCATTTCGCTGTGGCTGAAGTCAACTTTTTTAAACGCCACCTTTTCGAAACGTCCGCTTGACAAATTTGATCCAGCTAAAAAAATCGATTCTCCCCGTGCGTTGTTTAATCGAATCCTTGGGCGGGTAATACCCTGCACGGTGTCATAGCCGTCGGCCGGCCGCCAGGAATTGGGGCGCTTCGATAAGATAGCACCATCGAGGTTGGCATCGAAATCTCTCCAATGATCACGGTCATAGGAATAAATATAACCAGAGAAACACACGATGGGAATCATAATGACACATGTTAACGACATATTAAGGAAAAAAGATTCGGCGGCAACGCGGCCCATATGTGGAGTTTCTTTGTCTTGCCAAAGGTGCTCCACGGAAAAGAGCCATTTCATAGAGGTACAAAAGATCAACAGCGTTAACACCAACGCACCTACAATCAGTAACAACAACAAATGATTCGCCCTATCCCGAATAATTAAGTCAAATCTATAGAAAAGTATTATCGTCAGTGGCGCAATCAGCCAAACCGAGAAAACTACAATCGCTTTTTCGAGAAAAGAAAATAGAGTACCACCCTTTCTTAGTCTAGGGATCATGAAACTGGAGACTTCGACAATCAAACTTGGATAGATGCGGTGGTTTAATCGGGCACCATCGGGGAAAATTATAGGTAAGCTCGCCAGACTTTGCCAAAGGTTTTGGAGATGAAGTTGTAGATAGACAAACTGGGCAAGAATAATAATAGGAGAGAATTTGAAAAACTCTGCGACTCCAACTTGAATTCCCAGAATGGGGAGCTTGAGACTGGCGCTTTGTGCTACAAAAGCTGTATCGTTAAGGCTCAACATACTCACGGCGCAAAGAAAGCAAGTGGTAATCAAAATGTATTGGAGTGTCTTAGCCGACTTGGCCAGATCTATGGCGATGGACTCCTCAGAGAAGGATAAGCCCTCAGGGAGCTTACAGTCCAGGAGATTGGCTCCTGCAAGCTTACGGGCATTTAGACCTGAGCAGCCTCGTAAATCGGCCCCGGTCAGATCCGCATTACAGAAATTAGTCCCCGTTACATCCAGTAAGGAAGTATTCCGGCCGTTGTTGTCTTCCCCATCTCCGTCAATACTCCCTAACCTGGCGCCTTTTAAATTGGCTCCAGTCAAATTACAGTGAGATAAGGAACCGGATTTCCAAACGGCATGGCTGAGGTCGATATTCTGATAACCGTCCGGCTTACAATCCAACTCCAGTCCGCTCAGGTCAGGACCAAATGGTTTTTCACCATTCTCCAAACGTTGCTTGTGATCAATTTTGCGTAGTTCGTTCCACTTCGAAGGTTGCTCAACAAGCAACACCTGAAAATCTGCATGTCCCCACTCGGAAAACCTACGAGAAGGCCATGTGACGTTGGTCATATTTTCCTCAAGAGATCAATGAATCGAAGAATAAAAAGATTTGCTTTCAAACCATTTTCAGTTGAAGTAATTCCAGAGGTAATAGGATTTAATCTCGCCGAGAACCCAGGTAGGCTCATCGATCGTGGCGTTTTTGGAATTCTCGTCCTCCCTCAAGGGTACAAAGACATAAGCCACATCCGCGTCGATCCCAAGCATATACCCGTTAGGGACTGCAATGGGGCGCCCTTTCCGAGACGGCTCGTTATCTTCAACAATCAACTTTTGCAAATATAGCGTAAATGCCTCATTTGCCTGAGTCGGCACGCCTTTTTTCGCATGGGTATAATACGATGGATTAGGCGATTCATAAGTAAGCAGCAGGCTGTCGAAACCAAACGGTGCTAAGGAAGTTACCTTACTGAAGGAGGAGTACCAGGCTTTATGCGGTTTTTGAACAGCCAAGGAGGCTTTCTTTCCCAACTTTTTATCGACATTTTCCCAGTAGGTTTCTTCGCTGCTGGAAAGATCTTTCCAGTACTGCAATTGGAAGCTCGGCGCGCTTAGGCTTTTGTTCCGAAAAAAGCTACCCTGGTGATAGGCATTTAATGAGGGACCCAACTCCTTGGCCACATATATGTGACCGTTAGTTACACCGATGAACCTTCGATGAAAACGATCGGTATCGGATTCGTGGCGTTCTAACAAGTCAAAGGGCTCACCTATGGAGGCCCATGTTACGTTATCTCCTTAGCGGGCGCCATTCAATTTCCTCCAGCATATTGAATCGACCTTTGGTAACCCCTTTTTTATACCGGTTAAGGAACAGCCTCCCGTCAACATTGGTTAACTGAGAAATACGGACGCTGTCATTACGACGCTCACCAGGCTTCGGGTATACCAATAAGCTATGCAGTTTTCCCTCGAAGGTGAAAAGAAACGATTGTGAATAAGCGCCGGATTTGTGTTTGATCTGCGCATGCACAAAAATATAGTTGCCCGCATCGGCAATACTCGCGATATTTATGTCTTGAATCTTTTCAGGTGATTTTTCTATATCTTTTTTCTCTAATATAGCCGTCTTAACATTGACTAAATGCATGGCGTTCCGGCCGTCATAGGGTATCTTATAGATACTTTTCGGGCCCTTATATAAAAAGCTGCCATCATTAAGTGGAACGAAATATTCCGCGGTAAACTTGTCGGTTAATAGAGACCCTTCTTGGGGAGGGAAGACAGGAAGTGAAACGACCGGGGTTTGAAATGCAAAAAAAGCGAGTAGAGTATTAATCATTTAATCACCATCCCCATCAATAAACCTAAAAGACATTTGCATGCTACAACCGAAGCTGGTGCCGAGGCAATCATCCGCCCCATTTTTGCTCCAATCATCACTGGGTGGATCCTCACCATTGAACCTGGTGTCGATGAGTCCCGCTTGATCCGCTTGCTGAAACGCCGCGGCAGATTGACCCTCATCGCTTGAGGACAGCAGCATACAAAATGAAAACAGGGTAGTGAGAACCAGATAGCGGCTCACAGGTATGAATGACATGATTTTCCTCCGTAAAAAATACACACCCGGTATAGCAAGCCATGCGAGTTGCCACTTCGCAGCAGGCTGAGTCCACCCCATCGATTCACGAAATTCCCGGCAGTCGCGCTTCCAATGCACCAAGCCACTTGACTTATCAAGTCTTGACTCTTATCATTCACGATTGACTCCTGGGGAATTGTTTGGGGGTAATCAACAGAAATACTCTTGCCAGTATACCCATACATGCGGGAAAAGTCAACCAAATGGCTCATCAAATTTATTTTTCTTTCCTTTTTGTTGACTCGAAACCATGCACAAACAGCCTCAAGCTCTTATATATCAGGCAATTCAGTTCTCTGGAGACCTGTGAATGTTTTTATCGTTGGCCATTGTATCTTTTTTGTCGCGGCTCAGTACGATAGGTTGGCAAACCTCGGGCTCGTTCGCCATCCCGGATTAAGCACAGGTTTTATCCCCCACACTACCCGCTTTCTTCAACGTTTCCAGGTTTGCGGCAGGAAGAGTAGAAGCAGGCTGAATACTTCCAGTCGGCCCATGATCATACATAGGCTGAGCACCCAAATGCCGGGGGTGGGGATGCTCGCGAAGTTTTCGGTGGGGCCGACATCGCCCAGGCCGGGACCGATATTGCACAGACAGGACAGGGCCGCGGTAAACGAGGTCAGCACATCCACCCCGTTCAGGGCCAACAGGAAGGTGGCGACAACGATCACGAACATGCACACCATGCAGAAGCCCAGGATGTTCTGGACCACCTCGCGCTTGACCCGTTTACCGTCCAACTTGATGACGAAGACGCCGGAGGGATGCAACTGTTGATTGAGCGAGATCTTCAGATACTTGCCCAGCAGCAGAATGCGCACCACCTTGAAGCCGCCGCCGGTGCTGCCCGCGCAACCGCCCACCACCATTAAAGCCAGGATGACGACTTGCGCCACAGGCTGCCATAATTCGAAATCGGAGGTGCCGTAACCCGTGGTGGTCACGATGGAAACCACCTGGAACAGGCTCTCGCGGAAGGATTGCTCCATGGGCAGGCGCTCGCCCAGGCGCGAGAAATAGATGATGAAGGTAGCGCCTAGGATAATGGTGATATAAAAGCGCAGTTCCGCGCTGCGAAAGTAGGCCGTGACCTGACCGCTGAGCGCCCGGTAGTGAATGGCGAAGCTCATGCCGCAAATGGCCATGAAGAAGATGATGATGTATTCGTAAAGCGGATTGCGGAAATGCCCTATCGATTCGTTGTAAATAGAGAATCCGGCGGTAGCCACGGTGCCGAAGGTATGAGTCGACGCCTCCAGCCAGTCCATGCCGGCCAGGCGTAGCGAAGCCAGACACAGCACTGAAATCAAGATGTAGACGCCCCACAACAGGGTGGCGGTTTGTTGGATGCGGGGTTTCAACTTGTCCTTGGTGGGCCCCGGTGACTCGGCCTTGAACAGCTGCATACCTCCCAATCCCAGGTAGGGCAGAATGGCTACCGATAAAACGATGATGCCCATGCCGCCCACCCAGTGCAGGAAGCTGCGCCAGAAGAGAATGCCCTCCGGCAGGGCCTCGATATCGCGGAGGATGGTGGAACCGGTGGTGGTGAGACCCGAGGCGGATTCGAAGAAAGCCAGGGAAAAGTCGGGAATGGCCCCGGAGAGCACAAACGGCAGGGCGCCGAACAGGGACGCGCCGATCCAGGTGAAACCCACGATGCCGAACCCGTCCTTCAAGCTGAGATCCGATTCGTCCTTGTGCTTGTATTGGCGGAACAGGGAGAGGCCCAGGGCGGAGGTAATCAAGGCGCTGACGCCGATGGCCTTGGCGCTGCCGTCGCGATAGGCAAGCGCCACCAACATGCTCAGTACCATGGAGATGCCCAAAAAGAAAACGGCCATGCCGACAATGCTGAGTACCCTGCGAATTCTCATGCGAACACTTTTTCCAAGTATTTTCGGCTGGTGGGCCCGGCGATGCACACCACCTTGTCGTTTTCCTGAAACTGGGTGTAGCCGGTGGGAATAAAGATATCTTTGTCGCGGCTGACCATGCCGAAGAGGATTTCCGGGGGCACCTTCAGGTCCTTGATGGGCGTGTGGAGCAGCTTGCAGTGTTCCGTGGCCATGAACTCGATGACCTCGGCCTCGTTGTTTTTAAGCGTGGCCAGGGAGAGGATATTGCCTCGGCGGACGTATTTGAGGATGGTGTCCACGATGGCCAGGCGTGAGGAAACAGCGGTGTTCACGCCGACCTTGTTGACCAGCGGAACGTAACTTAATTTCTCCAACAGGGCGATGACCACGGGCACCCGATGATTGCGGGCGATGAGACCCGAGAGCAGGTTCTCCTCATCATCGGTGGTCAAAGCCAGGAAGGCGCCGGTCTCGTCCAGGCCTTCCTGTTCCCAAAGTTCTACGTTGGTGGACTCCCCTTGAATAACCAGGGTATTGTCCAATTCCTCGGCCAGTTGTTCGGCGCGGTCCTCGTCGTTTTCAATCAGGGTGGCGGTCAATTTCTTGCGCTCCAGCATGTTACACAGGTACACGGCTACCTTGGAGCCGCCCAGGATCATGACGCGACGGACCGGTTCTCGCTTGAGGCCGCAGAAAGCGTAGACCTCGTCCAGGGCGCTGCGCAAGGCAATGCTGAAGATGAGGTCGCCGGGCTCCAAACGGGTTTGTCCCGAGGGGATGATGGTGCGGTTGCCGCGCGAGATGGAGCCCACCAGGAAATCCATGCGGTCGCGCTTGCGGTTCAATTCTTCCAGCGATTCGTTGAGGCAAGGCGCGTCGGGTTGCACCTGAAGGCCTACCATCAAGGCGCGTCCGCCGGCGAATTCGGCCACGTCTGAAGCGCCGGGCACGGTGAGCAGGTTGCTGATTTGCAAGGCGCACTCGAATTCGGGGTTGACCAGCAGGTCCACGCCCAGGCTGTTTTCCGATAACCAGTTATCCAACAGGTAGTAGTCCATATTACTGACGCGGGCGATGCGAAAGGGGACCTGGTAACGGGCGGCGCTGAGGCAGGCCACGATATTGGTTTCATCCGAGTTGGTCAGCGCCATCATCAGGTCGCAATTGTCCACACCCGCAAGGTTCAGGTTCTTGGGAGAGGCACCGTTGCCCTCGACGGTCAGAATGTCCATACCGTCCTGGATGTGACGCAAGCGTTCCTTGTTCTTTTCGATGACGATAACGTCATGGTTCTCCTGGGAAAGGCGGTCGGCAAGATGGGTGCCCACAGCACCGGCTCCAACGATCACAATCTTCAAGGTCACCTCTTCACGGTAGCAATCTATGGATGCAGCACGCGGGGAGCGGAAACCTATTATACCAAGTCGCGGAGCGGTTGCCGGCCTTTCCGTACAAAGGAGACTACTCCGGTGCCTCTTCCACGATGTAGATGCCGCGCTCTTCTTCCGGGCCGTCCACAATAACGCGAATCCCCTCGTGATCGGAGATCTCGATGCGGCGACCCACGTAGTCGGCCTGAATGGGCAGTTCCCGACCGCCGCGGTCCACGGCTACGGCCAGGCGAATGAGGCGCGGACGGCCGCGCGAGAGCAGAGAGGTGAGTGAGGCGCGAATGGTGCGACCGGTGAACAAAACGTCGTCGATCAGGACGATCTCCTTGTTGCGCATGGCGAAGGGGATTTCGGTGACGCGGCTGTAGGGTTCGTCGTGCGTGGTGATCATGTCATCGCGGTAGAGCGTGATATCCAAGTAGGCGACCGGGGGCCGAAACCCGTAGCGCTCGGCAAAGCGGTCGGCCAGGTAGTCGGCGATGGGCGCACCGCCGCTGATAATACCGACAAAAGCCAGAGCCGGTCCGGCGGCCGCGTGGTGACCGCCGATGTTTCCGGCAAGCTCGTCCAAGACGGCGCGGAGCGCAAGGCGATCACAAAGGCGGGCTTTAATCTTCAAGGACATGACTTCCCTCGCTTATAATGAATGACAGACGGGCCGCGTTCGGCGAAAGTCATCATACGACGGTCTCCCTCTCGGCTCAAGTGAGATGTTATGTTAAAGCTTGCCTTGCAAACCATAACCTGCCTGATTTGGATCGGCGCGGGTTTTTATATCCTCAGCCGGCCTCCGGGTCGGCCGGTCGATTTTCCCAGCGAACCGCCGCGCGGCATCTACAACCCTGAGTTGGCCGCGGGTTTGGACCAGGGTTTGCGCGATTTCTGGCAGCAACCGGATCGGGTACTGGACGAGTTGGGCAGTCTGGACGGTTTGAAGGTTGCCGATATCGGTTGCGGCGAAGGTTATTTCACCATGCGCCTGCTTGACCGGGTGGGTCCCGAGGGCAAGGTCTACGCCACCGATATCCAGAGCGAAGTGCTGGAAACGCTCAACTCGCGCATTCCCCGCCACCTGGTGGGCCGGGTGGAATGCATCCTCAGCACACCGCGGGAAACCCGCATCGCCACCCCCGTGGATGTGGTCTTGGTGATCCAGGTATTCGGCGAGGTAGAGGACCGAAGGGATTTTCTGAATCAGTTGAAGCAGATCATGCACGAGGACAGTCGTCTGGTGCTCATCGATTCCAAGCATCTGACCGACCCGGAGAACGGCTTCACGCGGCCCCTGAACGTGAACAGCCTGATCAGCTTTCTCGAAGACGAGGGCTTCGTGCTGGACGAGCATCTTAAATTTTTACCCAAGCAGTATTTCCTGATTTTGCGTAAGCGGTCCGCGTAACCGCCGGTCTGCCGGGACCGGCCGCCTCTGCAATCGTCGCATGTGTGTTCCCCGGTGAAGAATTCCTCATCGCGGCGGACAAAGGTTTTGGGTTATGATGTTCGGGCAACACACACATCACCCCAGATGGAGGATTCCATGCCGAAATCACCCGAGGAAATGGCCGCGGCCATGATTGCCAATATGAAGGAAAAAACCGGTAAAACCCTGGACGAGTGGTTGGCGATCACCAAAGCGGCCGGGCTTGCGAAGCACGGACAAATCGTCAAGATGCTCAAGACCGAGCACGGCATGACCCACGGTTTCGCCAACCTTACAGCACACGAGACCCTGAAAGCCGGTGCGTCGGTGGAGCGTCCCCAGGACCCGGTCGATGCCCAATACTCGGGCGCCAAGGCGGCGTTGCGTCCCATTTACGACGCAATCATGGAACGGGTCAAGGCCCTGGGCGATGATGTGGAGATCTCGCCCAAAAAGGCTTATGTCAGCCTGCGCCGCAACAAACAATTCGCCCTGATCCAGCCCTCCACCAAAACCCGGGTGGACCTGGGCATCAATATCAAGGGCCGGGAACCCGAGGGACGCCTGGAAGCATCCGGCAGCTTTAACGCCATGGTCAGCCATCGCGTAAAACTGACCGCGGCAGACCAGGTGGACGACGAGGTGGCCGCTTGGTTGGGGGAAGCCTATCAGGTCTCGTGAGTCGACGCGGGAAGGATCGATATAATTCGAGAACAAGTCGAGTTACTCAGCGTGAAAGCCGATCTAAGCGGCGATGTTTTTGTGCCGGCCGGTAACCTTGCCGAACCATCGGAAGCAACGGTGGACGGGGTCGACCGGCTTGCAGAACATCATGGGGCATGCCCCGGCAATGACGTGGATGCCCTTGTCGCGACAAATCCGCGCGGCCTCGCTGTTGACACTGCCCGGACCCATACCGTGGTGCATCCACACGTACTGAATGTTCAGGGCGACGCATTCCTCGACCACCTTGGGGGTTACATCGGCATGGGTGAGGATGACAACCGCCTCGGGTTTCTCAGGTAGGGCCGACAGGTTGGGGTAGCAGGGATCTCCTTCTACGGTGTCGGTCTTGGGGTTGGTTGCGAAGACCCGGTGATCCGTTTCCCGTAATTTTCGGTAGATCAGGTTCGCGGGTTGGTCTGCGTCTTCGCTGGAAACGCCCGCTACGGCGATTTTCTTGCAAGCCAGAAAGGCCTCTGCAGCTTCGGCGAGTTTCATCTGCGCCTCCTTTTGGATTCTGTCGGGTAGTCCGATCAACGGCCATGCCTTGAAGGCAACGGCGGTTTTTGGAAAAGCGGAACCCTCTGAATCCCTTCTCTCCAAGACTCTTGGAGGTGGGGACATCTGCTTAAGCGGCAGTCCCAACCCATTCATACCGGTCAAAATGGGCCTCGCGCCATGACCGCGCGAGACCCATTTAGTTCCTTACCAATGAAGTCTTAGCCATTTTTGGCAAGACTTCATTGCCCTCCTGCTGCAAGCTGAGGAATCACGACCATTTCCTTGAACTTTAGAGCCATGGCGATGACCTCTCGTCCGAA
>JASJCB010000397.1 GCA_030066195.1 Acidobacteriota bacterium | reverse complement strand
TAATCTTCGCTTTTTTTCTGCTCTGTTTCATCTTCTTTTCTCCGTGTGCGCGTCCTATGCGCGTCTTGAGGTGGTGAAATGGTGAGTAATGCAGAGTAAAAGGGACTCTACACGGGTTGCCATGTATACGGATAAACCGTTCATATAAAACCACTTAGACGAAACAAGAGTGAACGGGCGTAACCATGAGTAAGGCTGTTACAAGTAATGGAGCATGTAGAAGGCGATACCATTGATCGCTGGTGTGTGCAACACAAGGCCGGTACTGCCGACGTGCTCCAACTATTCCGCCAACTCTGTGAAGCGGTCGCCTATGCCCATCGCAAGGGCATCCTGCACCGCGACCTGAAGCCCGCCAACATCATGGTCACTCAGGACGGCCTCGTCAAACTCATGGATTTCGGCATCGCGGGCCAGGCGACAGATGATGAAGGCGAAGCCCTGACCGGCGCCTTCGCACCCATGACGCCCGAATACGCCTCACCGGAACAATATCACGGCGGCGAGGTCACCTCGGCCTCCGATGTCTTCGCACTCGGTTTGGTTCTCTTCCAACTACTCTGCGGCAAGCGCCCCCGTGAGGCGCAAGGGCAACATGCCGCCGGCCTCCACAACCTCGCCGAAGCCCAAAGCAACAGCCTGTTAAGCGACGCGGCAACCCTGGTCGCGGAACTCCTGGCGCCAAACCCTGCCGAACGGCCCGACTGCGATGCGCTGATCTCCCGCCTCACCAACCTGCTCCACGACGGCGTACCGGCCGGAGGGGCGAGCCCGCATGCCGTGCACTACGATGCCGTGGTGTGGCATCACCCCGAGGCGGCCGCCGCCGTGGAGGATCTGGCCAGGCGGCTTCAAGACGAAACCGGCCTGAACCTGTGGCTGGATGCCTGGTATCGCGGCCCCGGGGAAGATCCTGCGACCACCCTGATCACCGCCTGTGGTCAAACTGATTGCCTGCTGGTTCCCATCACCCGCACGGGGGGCGAACCCTGGTCGGACCCTAACCAAAGCGAAGCCTTGTCCCAATTCATGAGCGGCGATACCTGTCGCGTGGTCCCGCTGCTCTTCGCGGATGCCGAACGACCCGAGCGGGAAAGCGTGCTCCCGGCCTTCCTCAGACGCCGCGCCTGGGTCTCGCTCAGTGAAGCCGCCTTTCACACCGAACTCAAGGCCCTGGCCCGAACCCTGCGCGGCGACCCGCGACTACGCGTCGAAGAAACTCCTACCGACACCTGCCCCTTCAAGGGCCTGGAAGCTTTTCGGCAAGAAGACAGCCGCTTTTTCCGCGGTCGAGAGGCCGTGACCCAACGCCTGGCCGCCCACATGGCGCGGCATCGGTTCCTGGCCGTGCTGGGTCCTTCGGGCAGCGGCAAATCGTCGGTGGTTCAGGCCGGCTTGATACCGCTCCTGGCCCAACAAGGCAACGGTATCGTACTGTTTACCCCGGCCGCGCATCCCATGGAAGAACTGGCCTTTGCCCTGAGCGCTTTGGTCCCCGAGCAGAGCCGAACGGAAACCCTGGTGGACCGTCTGAATCAACACCGCCATGTCCTGCACTTTATAGCCCGCGAGATCGTTGCGACGGGCGGCCCCGCCGAACTGGTGCTGGTGATCGATCAATTCGAAGAAATCTTCACCCTGGCCCATGACCGAGAGGAAGTGAGCCGCTTCCTCGATGCCCTGCTGTCTGCCGTGGAAAAACCCGATGCGATCATACGCGTGGTGCTGACTATGCGCTCCGATTTCCTGGGAAAGAGCGCCCTTTGGCCGGACCTGGACGACTTCATCACGGAGCAGATGATTCACATCAAACCCATGGACCGGGAAGAACGATACCGTGCCGTCACCGAACCCGCCCACCTGGCCGGCCTGCAATTCGAAACGGGTCTGGTCGAAAAGATCCTCGACGATCTTCCCGACGAAAGCGGCGAACTGCCCCTATTAGAACACGCCCTGCTGGAACTCTACCGACGCCGGGTCGGCAAACTGCTGACAGCAGCCGCTTATACCGACATCGGCGGCATCGAGGGAGCCCTGGCCAAACGCGCCGAGACCGAATACCAGGCCGTCAGCGAGCGCGAACAACATATCATCCGCAAGATGTTCACCCTGGCCTTGATCCATCCCGGCGAGGGCGCGGAAGACACCCGCCGCCGCGCCGAACGCCGGGAACTCAAGAACATGGGGGACGACGAAGCCGAAGCCGAAGCCCTGCTGCAACGGTTGATCGATGCCCGCCTGCTGACCGCCTTCCGCGATGAGACACGCGGCGTGGATCAAATCGATGTGGCCCATGAAGCCCTGATCCGCAAATGGAGCCGTATCAAACAATGGATGGCCGAGGACCGCGAAACGGCGCGCCAATTCAACCGCCTGCGCGCCCTGGCCAGGGCATGGGATGAAGCGAGCCGGGATGAGGATCACCTGTTGCGCGGCGGCCCGCTGCTTCAAGCTGAGGAACTGGCCGCGCGGACATCGAGCCGGCTGGGTCCCCTGGAAAAGGCCTTCATCGAGTCCGGCCTCCAGACCCAACGCAAAGCGGCGCGCCGGAAAAAGCTACGCCGGGGTACGGTTCTGGGCCTAAGCCTCACCGCATTGGTCATCACCGCATGGCTGGCGCTGAATTGGCGCGGCAGTCTCCAAGAGGCCCAACGGCAAGCACATGCCGCCTCGAATGTAGCCCAATTCCTGACCGATATCTTTCAAGTCGCGGAAAAAGACCGTGGCGCGGGCCGTCAAACCACCGTAGAGGAAGTCATCGACCGCGGCGTCGAACAATTGAAAAACCAATTACTGGACCAACCGGAAACCAGGTTCCGGTTGCTGATGAGTATTGGTCGGATTTATGACCACATGGGTCGCTATGAAGAGGCGCTGGCGCACCAGGAGGAAGCGCTCAATCTAAGCGTGGGTTCCCTGGAACAACGGGTGGCCCTCCTCAACCAGGCTGCCGTAACGGAAATCCGTCGGGGCCACTTCCAGCAAGCCCAGAAACGAGCGGAAAAGGCCTTGCACCATGCCCGAACCAATCTGGGCGACCATACCGCCACCGCCGATGCGCTTTATATGCTGGGAACGGCGCACTCATACATGGGCAATTATTCCACGGCGGAAGGCTTTGCACGCGAAGCCTTGACCATGCGCCGACAACTCTTTGGGCAGGAACACACCGCTGTCGCGGACAGCATAAATCTCCTGGCAGGTCTCCTTCGGGCTCGGGGGGACTCCGCCGCCTCCGAACCCCTTTCTCGCGAGGCGCTGGCTTTGATGCGGAAATTGCTGGGTAGGGAACATCCCAGCGTGGCAACCGGTTTAAACGACCTGGCTCTTCTTCTCCACGACAGGGGGAAACTCACTGAGGCCGAACCCCTTTTTCGCGAGTCGCTGGCTATTCACCGGAAGCTCGAAGGGGAAGGTCATCCCCACGTGGCAATACTTTTGAACAACCTGGCCGATCTACTGGCGGAAATGCGACGCTTCGACGAGGCTGCCGGTTACCAGGAAGAAGCACTGGCCATATACGCCCAAAAGCCGAATCCCTGGCGGCAGGCCGTTGCCCAATCGGTTTACGGCCGCATCCAAGCAGGCCTGGGCAAGACCGAAAACGTACAAACCGAGATGGAAGCCGCCTACCACCTCCTGGCCAAAGAAGAAGGCCCGCATTCCATGTACGCCCGAGACGCCCTCGCTCGCCTGGTCGAGGTTTGCGATTGGATGAAGCAACCCGAACAAGCCGCCCGCTGGCGTCAAAAGCTGGAAGAAGCCGAAGCCGCCCTCTCCCGCTGACCTCCCGTCATCCGCGTTTCCCCGCCGGGTATCAAAGGCGTTCACCGGTCGATCAAGCGGGCGTGGACCAGGATTTGTGGACGTAGTCGATGGTCGTGGCGGTGCCGATTTTGTTCTTGCAGGCGTCCAGCGCATCCTCCCGGAAACCACCGGTGGCCAGGATGCAGGGCTGCACGATGCGATCCGGGTTTTCCCTCGCGAAGCCGGCAGCGCGTTCGGTCAGGGTGGTGATGATGTCGCTGCCGACGGGCTCCCGGTGTTTTTTGACCTCGATGATCAGGGTGCGGCCGTCTGTGCTGTCCACCCGAAGATCCACCTCGCCTGATTTTCCGTCCGGGGCTTGCACCACGTAACGCGGGTAGATACGGGCGATCTCGAATTCACGATCGTCTTGGATACCCGCAAAGTAAACCGAGGGTTTGAAGCGCTTGCGGGTGCGCATATCGTTTTCCAACTGCATTTCGGCAAAGCGGCCCATCAGGTGGTTGAGCTTACCTTGTAGAGACTTCTTCTCGCTGGTCAGTCGGGCGATCTCTTCGTGGATGCCCAGTTCCGCTTCCGGGTCCAACTCGGCCAGTTGCGTTTTGAAGCGCTGCTTCAACAGCAGGTAGAAGGTGCCGTCCTTCAGGGCGAAATAGTAGTATTCCTCGGGCGCTTCGCGAATCAACTCGCCCTCGCGCAGCATCTCCAGTTTGGCGTGGATTTCCTGTTCGGAGATCTCCAGAGCCAGCTTTTCTTTGAGGATCGCGGGCGAAAACTCCTGTTCCGGAAATCGGTTCATATAGAGCAGGATTTTCTTGGCGTGGCGCTGGTTGATGCGCGTCAGGGCTTTGTTCAGCCAGGTCATGAAATCGTAGGACAGATCGGAGCCGCGATTGCCGGTTTCATAATCGATCACGGCGGCAACCCCTTTCAGGGTGGTGAGATCCCGGTTAGGACATTGGCTGCGGACGGCGCAGGCAATGAAATGAGGGTCGGAAAAGCAAAGCCGGTTGAGGACGAGCGCCGTTTCGTTGGTGATGGGTTCATCATAGACCTCGGCATAACGGTAGACGGCTTCCAGCCCTTCTTCATCGGTCAGGTAGGGCGACATCCAACGCTTGCTCAAGCGACCGGCTTCCAGGTAGGTATCGATCGCTTCGATCAACCAACCCACGGCAGAACCCGCTGCCAACATGGGCGCGATTTTG
Organism: Acidobacteriota bacterium; assembly: GCA_030066195.1. Lineage (GTDB taxonomy): Bacteria > Acidobacteriota > Holophagae > Acanthopleuribacterales > Acanthopleuribacteraceae > JASJCB01. The sequence continues at coordinate 509 of JASJCB010000397.1, read as the reverse complement.
GACTCGGAGAGTTCGTGGTAACTACCGGGGATGGATTCGTCGAGGATCGTTTTCTCTTTGTCGGTGTAGACATAATGGCTCAGGTTTTGGAACTCATCGATCATGACCACGAAACGGAGGTCGTGAACAGAAGCCAGACTGTGGGGTGCATGAATGGCCAGGTCCCACATCAGGTCATGAAGGCCTTTTTCGAAAAGGTCGGGTAATTCACGCGCGGCCTGCACTAAAAGATCGATGTCATGTGTTTCACCATAGGCCGCAATAGCTTCTAAGGACAAGGATTTACCAACCGGTGTAACATCCCGCTCCCGAAAAGAAATGAATTGAGAAGCAAACGTTTGGAAGTAATGAATGGCCAGATTGGGATACCAAACCTTGCGTTCCACAATCTCCAAATAAAAAGGAATCACCGGGCCGTCCGCGCTCCAGAGTTGGTTGAACAGACGTTGCATCAAAGCGGTCTTGCCCGACTTCTTGCGGGCCAGGATGGCAAGGGACTTGGATATGCG
>JASJCB010000078.1 GCA_030066195.1 Acidobacteriota bacterium | reverse complement strand
AAACTGGCCGCCTACACGGCAGAGCGCCGCGACGCCGCCCCCAAGGAAACCGTGCTGCCCTATTTGATCTACTGCTTCGGCAACCGGGGCTACCGCATCTTCGAACCGGCATAACCTCACGACAAGTTATAAGGGGTAAACTCCATGCCCAGTGGTGAATTGCCTTAAGCATTGGGTCTTCTCGGCATCTATAAGGATCCGGCCGTGGTGCTTCAGTTTACCCCGCTTCACCCCGATGGAATGATTCAGACCAACAACTCGACGTAAATTTATACCTGATCGGAGAACCTGTATGCACCATGACCGTCGACTGTCGGCAAAAGAAATCTTTCTCGAAGTACAAGCCCAACCCGAGGCCGAGCGAGGCGGCTGGCTGCAAGACCGTTGCGCCGGCGATCCCGACCTGATGCAAGCCGTTCAAAACCTCCTGGCCGAACACGATCCCACCGAGGTTACGGCCCGGACCGATGCGGCCAGCGATGCCGATACCGGCTCAGCCGCACCGTTGGAGGTAGTGCCCGGTCGGCGAATCGGGGCCTGGCGGCTATTGAAACCCTTGGGCGCCGGCGGCATGGGTTTCGTCTGGTTGGCCGAACGCGCCGACAGCGCCTTTCAGATGACCGCCGCCGTGAAACTGCTCAAGGGCGCGCCCTTCTCGCAACAAGCGATCCAACGCTTCAAACGCGAGCGTCAACTGCTGGCCGATCTCAAACACCCCAACATCTGCATCCTACACGACGGCGGCGCGACCCCCGAGGGCCTACCTTATTTGGTTATGGAGCATGTAGAAGGCGATACCATCGACCGTTGGTGCTTGCAACACAAAGCCGGTACTGCCGATGTGCTCCAACTATTCCGCCAACTCTGTGAAGCGGTCGCCTATGCCCATCGCAAGGGTATCCTGCACCGCGACCTGAAGCCCGCCAATGTGATGGTCACCCAAGAGGGCTTCGTCAAACTGATGGATTTCGGCATCGCGGGTTGGGCAACAGATGACGACGGCGAGGCCCTGACCGGCGCCTTCGCACCCATGACGCCCGAATACGCCTCACCCGAACAACTACGCGGCGGCGAGGTTACCCCGGCCTCCGATGTCTATGCGCTGGGCCTGATCTTGTTCCAACTGCTCTCCGGGAAACGCCCTCGTGAGGCCCATGGTCAGTTTGTCGCCATTCTCTATAACCAGGCCGGTGAACGCGGCGATGCCCTGATGAAAATATCGTAATCAAAGCCGGGGATAAAAGCCATGCAGGGTTTCCAAATCAATACGTGGACGTAGTCTAGCACGAGCACCGGGGATTGCCCAGGGATGTGTTGCCACGGCGTGGACTCGTCGAAGTCGAGAGAATTGGTACGATGTTTTGCCATGGGTGAATCCGGCACCGATCCAATCCTCGCTCGACAAAAACAGAAATAACTTGCTGCATAAAACAACTAAACGACGCCTTAATATGCATAAAAAGCCGATTGACAAGTGTTGAAACGACATGTGCGCAATCGACTTCGGAAGACAGGGCGAAGCCGGCGCGATCTCAAGCTGTCGGCCTGAGCCGGCGTGTCGACACGACGGCGGATCATCGCCGGATCAGTTGTCGAAGACCTTCTCCAGCTTGGCGACTCGCGCAACCAGGGTTTTTTTGCCGACACCGGGAAAGTAAACCGTGACCGTCATCTTCTCGCCGCTGCCGGTGGTTTTCGAAACCGTCCCCTGGCCGAATTTCGCGTGACGCACCACATCGCCGGTTCTGATTCTTGTCGGTTTCTTTTTGCCGCCTACCCCGCCGAAGTCTACGTCTACGTCCTTTTCGGCCAATTGTTCCTGCATGCGTTTGATCTGGCTGCTCAAGTCGCCGAACTTGCGCGCGCCCGGCCGGGCCGCCTTGGGCCTGACCGGTTTCAGGAAGGGATCGCTTTCTTCATCCTCGAAACTCTCGCCGGGGGCCAGCAGGAACCGGGATTTGGGGTTGGATGTGGTAGTGCCGAAGGTCTGTCGCTTGCGCGCATAACTGAGGTACAAGCGCTTGCGCGCTCGGGTCACGGCCACATAGAACAGGCGTCGTTCCTCCTCCACCGCGTTGGGATTGTCGGTAAGCGCACGCTGGTTGGGGAAGATGCCGTCTTCCAGGGCCATGACGAAGACAGTATCGAACTCCAAACCCTTGGCCGCGTGGATCGTCATCATGTTCACCTTGGGACTGTTGTCCTCCATCTCGTCCTGGTCGCTGACCAGGGCGCTGAAATCCATGAACTGGGAAAGCGTGGTGATGCTTTGCTTTTCCAGGTCCTTCATGGCGGACAGCAGTTCCTCGATATTGTCGGCGCGGTACTCGGCGCTGCCCGCGTCCTGTTTTTCCAGGTAGTTGAGGTAGTCCAGTTCATCGATGACGTGGGTCAGCCAGTCACAGGGAGTCAGATCCTCGGCGTTTTCTACCATGGTGTTGTAGAAATCGCGGAAAGCGGTCAGCGACCTCAGGCCCTTGCCGCTCAGGATCTTGCCCTCGATGACCATGTCCATGGTTTCCTTGAGGTTGAAGCCCTCGTTGAACACCCCGTAGATTTTGTCCAACGACTTGACGCCGATGCCGCGACTGGGCACGCCGATAGCGCGGGTGAAGCTGGTCCAGTCCCTTGGGTTGACCACGATGCGCATATAGGAAAGCAGGTCCTTGATCTCCTTGCGGTCGTAGAATTTCAGACCGCCGATCAGCTGATATGGAATCTGATAGCGACGAAACATCTCTTCCAGGACCCGTGACAGGAAATTGGAACGGAAGAGGATGGCGAACTCGTTCAGCGGTACCTTTTTGCTTTCGTGGATCTGGATGACGGACTGTACGATATTCTCGGCCTCGTCCATGCTGCTGTATTCATCGCGAATGGAGATGGGCAGGCCGCCGGAATCCTCGGTCCACAGTTTCTTCGGTTTGCGCAACTGGTTGAGCGAAATGACCTCGTTGGCGTAATCCAGAATGCGCTGACTGGAACGATAGTTCTGTTCCAGTTTGAACACCCGCGTGCCCGGATAGTGCAATTCGAAATCGAGGATGTTGTGGATATCGGCGCCGCGCCAGCCGTAGATACTCTGATCTTCGTCACCCACCACACACAGGTTGTTTTTCTCGTTCAACAGCAGACGGATCAGCCGGGCCTGGATCTTGTTGGTATCCTGGTACTCGTCCACCATGATGAATTGGAAGCGGCGTTGATAGCGTGTGCGGCACTCCTCGTATTCTCCCAGGATCTTGCAGGTGAGCAACAACAGGTCGTCGAAGTCCAGCGCGTTTTGCTCGCGCATCTCCTTGCGGTAGGCGTGGAAGATGCGTTGCTCTATTTCGAATTCGGGTTCGGCATCCAGGTCACCCTTGTTCTTCAGGTAGGAGAACTTGTTGCGAAAGTGCCTGGCCGGAAAGTTCTTTTCGTCCAGGTCCAGACCGCGGATAACGCGCTTCAGGCAACTGGTCTGGTCCTGGGTATCGAAAATGGCAAAGCCGGGCTCCCGATCCAGGTAGCCGATCTCCTTGCGTAAAAAGCGCGCGCAAAAGGAATGGAAGGTGGTGATGGTCAGGTCGCCGGTATTGCGTTTCAGGCCTACGCCGATGCGGTGTTTCATTTCCATGGCTGCCTTGTTGGTAAAGGTCATCGCCAAAATCTGGTACGGACTGACGCCCTGTTCCATCAGGTACATGATGCGCGTGGTAATCACACGGGTTTTGCCGGAACCGGCTCCCGCCACCACCAAAAGGGGGCCTTCTGTCGTCTCGACCGCGGCCCGTTGTTGCGGATTCAATTCATCCAGATTGACCTTCATCCTCTCCTACCAATCGACCGTAGTCCGGAAGGGCGATATTGCCGCCCGACACATAAACTACCACGGTTTTACCCGCAAATCGGTCCCGGTTTTCCATCAAACAAGCCAGGGTACAGGCGCCGGAAGGCTCTACGAACTGTTTCTGGTAGGTAGCGTAAAGGCGCATGGCCCCTCGAATACCCGCCTCGGTACAGGTGAGCCCGCCGTCCACGTGTTCCTCGATGATCGCCCAATTGCGTTCACCCATCCTCAGGTTGCGCAGTCCGTCCGCAATGGTAGCCGGGTAGGCGATACTCTTCAGCTCGCCGCTTTCCAGGCTCGCCTTTACATCGGCCGCAACTTCCGGCTCGCAGGCATAGATCTGTGCGTTCTTGCGCAAGGTTTTCAACACGAAAGAGTTACCGCTCAGCAAACCACCGCCGCCGGTAGGAACCAGCGCCACGTCGAAATGCGGCAAGTCCTCCAACACCTCCAGCATGGCCGTGCCCTGACCCGCGATGATGTTCTCGTGATCGAACGGCGGCACGACCCGGGCTCCGCTCTCTTCTTCAAAAGCAAGGCAGGCATTCATGCGATCGATACTGCTGAGACCGGCATAGCGGACCTCGCCGCCGTAACCCTTGACCGCGGCTACCTTGGCGGGACTGGCGTCTTCCGGCATGAAGATTACGGCCTTCTTGCCCGTCTGCTCCGCGGCCCAACTGAGCGCCTGGCCGTGATTGCCGGAGCTGTAGGTGGTGTAGACCTCGCCGGGTTCGGGGTCGTTTACCAGGAAGTGCATGGCGCCGCGCGCTTTGAAAGAACCCGTTTTTTGGAGGTGTTCCGCTTTCAGGTAGAGCCGGCAGCCCAGCATCCGGGACAGCTTTTGGGAGCGCATCAGGGGCGTCTTGTGAACAGCTCTTTTGATGCGGGCGCGTGCGGCAAGCACATCTTCCAGTTGAATGATGCTCATAGGTTTGTTCCGAACACGCCAGGATTAGACAGCGTCAGCCCGCCTTTCGTCCCGGTAGTCTTCCGTCCGGGCAACGGCCGCCGTTTGGACTGCTTCCATAACCTTCTCCGAGTTCAAAGGTTTGTGAATCAAACGATGGACATTCGGCCAGACGTCCATGCTGTACTTGGCGGTGTCGGTAATGCGAGTGATAAGGACAATGGGGACACGGGCGGTCTCGGGTTGCCGCGCCAGGTACTCTACGATCTTCTTGCCTTTCCCACCGGAAATCTCAGGCTCCAGGAAAATGATGTCAGGCATGATCTCGCGGACCTGAACGACCAGATCGCGTGGATATTTGACGTAGACAATCTCGAAGCCCTCTCGACTGAGAATGCGTTCAAGCATGAAATGTGTGATATTGGCCGAATCAGCAACGAGAACCTTACGCACCTGAATACCCCCTCCTGGCTGTCCATGGGTCTATATCTTGTGCTCTCTTCCCCTGAATATACTACATGTACGAAACCATTGCTAACAGAAATATCATTCAGATGCGTTTTTTTACGAATTCGACGACGGCGTCCCTTTCGCGGACTCTCCAACCCTCGTTGTGCGGTTCCCGAAACACAAACCTGAAACCATGTAACCGGCAAAAGTTTTCCACAAGATACATATAGCCCAAACCCCTCTGAATCAGCTATTTAGGACTTAGGTTAGATGTGTTGGCAATAGCCGGCGATAATGATACGGGAATACCTTATAATGTCATCTTCTTTGTTGACAATGTCACTACAGAACCATGAAGTATTTCACTTCAGGAAGCCGCATTTTTCGGCGGAATTCGAAATCTAAATAGGCGTTAGTATGCCGGGCTCGCCGGGTGTGATCCGAAGCGGGACCATGGTCAAGCCGCGCGGTCGGCGTCCGGCCCCATGAAGAGCACATGGGATTCAAAATCAACGGTTTCCAAGTTTTCGGTCGAAGAAGTCGGCAGTGGCCTCGAAGGCGCGGACCCAATTGCGGTGCAAGAGGAAACTGTGCACATCGTCGGGAATCACCAACAGTTCTACCTCGACGCCCTGTGCTTTCAGGTCCTTGGCCAGCCAGATGGTTTCGGAGAAATTGACATTGCGGTCGTCATCGCCGTGGATCAGCAGCACCGGCGAGCTCCAGTTGGACAAGTCCGCCACGGGTGATGCCGCCCATTCGGTGCGGTCATGATCGTTTTCCTCCCTCCTGACGTAGGACTGCCATTGGTTCCAGTCATGGACGCCGTGGAAATCTACGCCCGCCGCGAACAGGTCGCTGTTGCGGGCCAGGCCCAAGGCCGTCATGTAGCCGCCGTAGGAGCCGCCCCAAAGACCCATGCGGTCCGGGTCTACCCGATCATGCTTGCGCAGGAACCGGGCACCGGCCAAAAGGTCCCGGTATTCGCTCGCCCCCCTGGGACCGCCGTCCGGCACGTCTCGGAAAGCGCGGCCGTAACCGACGCCCAGCCGGAAGTTGACCGCCAGCACCACATAACCCCTGGCGGCCAGGTGCTGGTTTAAGGCATAACAGTTATGATAGTAGCCGCTGTAGTGGAAACCCGGCAGCATTTGCCGGATGGGGCCGCCGTGGAAGAACATCAAGGTAGGCCGTTTACCGGTGAACTTTTCCGGCGGCAGGAACAGCTGACCGTGGATTTCCCAGCCGTCCCCGGCCCTGAAGGTGACCTCCACCGGCACGACCAGGCGATCGGTGGGGAATTCCTCGGGCGGTTTGACCAGCATTTTGGGTTTCTTTTTGGTGCGTACGAAGACCGTGGCCGGTTGGGTAGCGTCCGAGCCCAACCAGGCCAGACCGTTAGCCAGGGGCCGTGGACTCCATTGAATACCGTCTCCGGTCAGTCGTTCGCGCTTGCCGCGAGTGTCCACGGACCAGATGTGGCGGCGATTGATATCGTCCGCGTTGGCCACGTACCAGATCTTGCCCTGTTCCGGTTTTACCGCGATCGCTTCCACGATGAATTCGCCCACCGCCAGGTCGATCACCTTGCCGCCCTTCGCGGGGATGCCGTAAAGGTTGCGCCAGCCGTTTTGCTCGGAAATAAAAGCCAGGTGTTCGTCGGACATCCACTCGAGTTCGGCAAAAGCCAGGGTGTCGTGATCCGGGCTGCGCCAAACAGCTTCGGTTTTACCGCTTTTCAAATCGTGAACGCGGATCTCCCAGGGGTTCGGCACCGGCCAGACCTTGGCGCTCAGCACGTAATCCCTTTGGTGCTTCAATTGACGCACAAATGCGATGCGGGTGCCGTCGGGCGAAAAGACGGGGCCGTAATCGCCGTAGACCGAGGCGTCGATATAGGTCAGGTTTTTCTTGTCGCGGTCATACAGGGCGATAAAGGCATAGTTGATATCCAGCGACTCCCGACGAAGGTCGAAGACCAGTTTCCTGCCGTCCGGCGAGAAGGTCAAGGAACCGGGATTACCGCGAAGGCTGAGCACCTTTTCGGCTTCCTCCTCGCCCTCCAATTTGGCGATGAAGATACTACTGCCTTTAGAATAGGCCACCTCGGCGGTTGTCGGCGAAAGGACGCCGGAACCCTGGGCGGCCACCACATCGGGTTCACCGCCGCGAAAATCGATTTGCAGCATTTCCCTGCCGGGCGCACCGGCCGGGTTACTTGCGGCATTGAAACGCCCGTCGCGGATGTAGACCACTTTTGCGCCGTCATGGGTGATGCCCAAAATGCGCAAGCCGACCCCGTCGTCCTGGTCATAGTCGGTCAAACGACGCGGCCCGAAGCCGGGCGCCTCGGCGACCCAGATATTGCGAACACCGCGACTGTCGGCAACCCAGGCCAGACGTTTGCCCGCGGAGTCCACTGTAAGAGATGAAGGCATGGGAGAAGAGAGGATGTCAGCCACACTGAAAGAAGGTTGCCAGGCTTGTACGGCGGGTGCAACCAGGAACAAAATAAAGGTGATACGAACCATATGGGCGCCTCCGGGAAATGTTAGGCCCATTGTAGCGGAGAGGAGCCCGGGAGGCAAAAAAAACAGGGTCTGGTCATTCGCCGGCCCAAATCGTTGAAAGATGAGACCAAAAAGACAAATCATGACATTGTTGATTTGGCGGTGATGCGCTGTCGCATCGACACGCCGGTTTCAATCGGCGGCCCGAGACTACGCCGGCTTCAACCTGCCTTCCGGAGTCGATTGCGAAGGTGCGCAATCGACTTCAGCCGGCGGCTTGACTCGTTTGCGCGGGTGTGCAATCGACTTCAGCCGCCGGATTGACCCGATTGCGCAGGTGTGCAATCGACTTCAGCCGCCGGATTGACTCGATTGCGCGGGTGTGCAATCGACTTCAGCCGCCGGATTGACTCGATTGCGCAGGTGTGCAATCGACTTCAGCCGCCGGATTGACTCGATTGCGCGGGTGTGCAATCGACCTCAGCCGGCGGATTGGCTCGATTGCGCAGGTGTGCAATCGACTTCAGCCGGCGGCTTGGTTCCATTGCGCAGGTGTGCAATCGACTTAAGACGCCGGCTTGACTCCATTGCACACATGTCTTTTCAACCCGGAAATTTAGAATTTTTTTCTCGTAAACTATTCTTATATAGTGAGCTACCGGGGCCATCCATAGAGCATGCAAACGCGATCCCCTCAAAATGGCTGCATAATATGACGCCAAAGCCTGGAAAATGCGGCCATTTCGACCCGGAAATGCATAAAAACAGTAGCGATCAACCCATTCGTGACTCATTTTTCCACGAACGCGGAAAAGACACCGTTAAACTCAAAAACTTAAGCTCCTCTGAATCCGCAAGATGCAGACCCGATTTTTCATTTTTCCACGATCGTGGAAAATGTCGCCGAATTTTTCCACGATCGTGGAAAAATCTGAACCCTTTGGAGCGTCTGCATAAAGACGCTGGGGCGTGCATATTTCTCGAAACCGGACCGCCGACGCCCGTTTGATATGAAATCCAGACCGGAGGAGAACCGGAACATCCCCGTTCGCGGATGAAAAAAGGCGATCACGAACGTCAAACCGAGATTTCTGCCTCGTTGGAATCCACTCGCACGAGTCCCTGGCAAAAAAAACGGGAGCACAAGGCTCCCTTTGGTTTTTCGGTCCGCATGAAGTGGACTGATGTTCGCACTCGGTCTCACCGGGGAGATCTCAAGGAAGTGATGAATCATTCATACCACTGATACATTACCTGAACGAGGCTGATAACCGCGGCCGGCAACATACCGGGAAACCGTCTATTTGCTGTCCTCCGAGTGGGGGCTCCGTGAATGAAAGCTCGAAATAGTGGAGCCCTGCTGATATTGTGCAGCACTGATTGATAGAATGCATTAACAAGCGTGCGAACAAATTAATTTTAGGAACCTGATATCGGGGTGTCAACAAAAATATCCCGCATGAATGCATAAACGCCGGCATGCCTTGCCGCCTATGGATATTATCCCCAGAACCGCTATCGGCAAAAGGGAACTTTGCTAAACCGGTCTGATGCCTAAATTTGTTCCCAGGGATTGACAAGACCGGTCGGAACGGCTTTACTGATACCAGTCTGGGGGCCCGCCGGGAAATCATGAGAAACTACAAATCACCGATCGACGAAGCCGTTCTTAGTTTTACTGAAAGTAGAGACCGGCCGTTCACGCTGAAAACGGCAGCGCGCTCGGTCGGCGCGCGTCTCAAGGAACCCGCTCCCAACCTGGAAGAGGCTGTCGAAGAGACACTGGTAAATGACCCCTGGGTCTTTTTCGATTTCCAGAACAAGCAATACATTCCTCGCGCCAACTTCTTCAAGGGCAAGAAGTTCCTGATCGCCCCCACTAATGAGGAAATGTATAACGGTTACCTGATTCCCGGTCACCGCCTGATTCCTTTCGCCTCCCGGCTCATCCACCCGGCGGATTGCAGTTTCGAAATTCCGGGCGGGAAACGCCTGGCTCGAAAACGCATCTCCCGCAGCCTGCGCGAATTGGAAATCTATTTCTCTCTGTTCAACACCAATACGCTTTTCGATTACCTGTTTTCCGATTCTCGGAACAACGGTCGGGTGTTGGAGAAACCGGACGGTATGTTGCGGCCGCTTTCCGTACGCGTTTTGGATATGGCCGCCTGGTACAAGGAAGTCGGTTTCCGTGAGGGCGATACCCTGCTGATGACCGTTCTGGATTGGAAGAACGGCCGCTTCCGATTGGAACACAGACCGAAGCCGCGCTCTAACCGGCGCAGGTTGAGCGACTGGTGCGGCGCCCTGGAAGAGACCCTGCTCGAATTTGTCTTCGATGTGCTGGGTCCCGCTACCGACATACATGAGCAATTGAGCCTGGCCCTGTTCCTGGGCGATCCCGTCCTACTGCGTTCGCCCCAGATCCATATCGGCGGATTCCTTCGCCATCTCCAGGAAATAACCCTGACCCGCCTGGGTGGTGAACCCATCTTCTGGTTTCGCGGCGAGTCGCCCGAGGAAGCCCTTCTGGAATATGCCGACTTGAGTCGCGGCGAGGCACAAGGCGCCTCCGGCAGTATCGACGACATTCTGGCCGATCTTGGTCTGGCCTTCGGCCAGGACGAGTTGGAAGCATACATGCGCGACGAACTGTTCCACGGCGGTAAGAGTCTGGAAAACGTCATGGCCCGATGCATGGCCGGGCGACCCGAGGTCTCCTTCTACAACGAAGAGCAAGAGGAAGCCTTTGACGACTTCGTCCAGGTGTTGTGGCAGGGCATCCGCGAAAACTACAACCGCTTTGTCGATCAACGCGCGGGCAAGGTCCGGGCTGAGGGCCTAAGCATTCTTGACAACGTCTTGAACTGGATGCGCGACATGGATCAGGCGCAGGTCAGCTTGTCAGAACTGCCCAAAAAGGAATTCGTTGAATTGTCCGGCATGATGGCCGTGCTTACTGAAATGATCATCTCACTGAATCATGAAGGGCCGACCAGGGAAGAGATCGACTCGGTTCGCGCCGGTGTCGAACAGATCGGCGCCCGGATACGCGCCTCCATGGAAGTTCTGCGGCCTCAACCCGGTAAGCAGAGCCGGCCTCTGTTCCGGGTCATCCAGGGAGGCGCGAACCAGGACTCTCGCATCTACCAACTCAAGATCAGCCTGGAGGATGTATCGCCTCCCGTGTGGCGCCGCCTTTTAGTTCGTGGAGACACCACCCTGGCCGAGTTACACCAGATCATCCTGGCCGTGATGGACTGGGCGCCCGGTCGCCTCCACATCTTCCAAAAGGAGGGCATGCTGGTGGGTGATCGGGACGAAAGCGATATTACCGATATAGAAGAAGACGGCGCACCGGTTCACGATGAGTCGGAATTGATGATCGGCCACATTTTCAAAAACCTCGGCGAGCGCATGGTTTACGAATACGATTTTGCCAACTCCTGGCGTCATGAAATTCTTGTAGAGACCATATCGAACGCGGGTGAGGACGGTCGTTATCCTCGCTGTTTGGAAGGTTCCGGCAGTCGGCCGCCCGAGGGGATCGGCGGTGTTCCTGCTTACCGTAAAATGCTCAAGGTATTGGCTGATCCACGCCACCCGGACTTTGCCGATGTGCGCAGCCGAACCGGTCCCGATTTCGATCCCGAGCGTTTCGATCTCGATGCCGCCAACCGGCAACTGCGGGCCAAAACAGGGCACTGAGGAGGCAAGGAGGAAGCCGGGCTTCCCCCTCTCGCGTGTCGTAACTTACTTGACGCAGGACGCGAACAGGTTGACGCCCTGTTCCTCGTATCGGATTTCGGTGCAGGGTTTGCCGAAGGTGGACGATTCGAACAGACGGTTCATGTCTTCCTCGGTGCGGTGAATCAGCTTCCAGTCGATAACGTGGTCCATGAGCGCCTTGGAGGTATTTCGTGGATGGAAGTTACCCAAAATCACCTTGCCGCCCGGTTTCAGCAGATCGTGGACATAGTTCAGCAACATAATCACGAACTTGTCGCTGAAGTAATCGATCAGGCCGATGCTGTAGACCAGATCCTGAGGCCGGGTGTCCATCTTCTGTCGACCGGTGGCCAGGTAGACCAGGTTGCCGTTGAACATCTCCATCTGGCGCGTCAACCTCAACTTATCGCGCTTGTCGCCCACAAAAGCAAGGGCTTGCAGATCGATGTCCACAAGAGTGGTCTTCAGACGAGTGGTGTCCTCCAACTGCTCGAAGACATCGAACAATTCCGCGGCCGGACCCGAGGCCAGACTGGTCACGCGCACGGTGCCCTGACTTTTTTCCAATACCTTCTTGATTTCTTCCTTTAGCAGTCCGCGCCTGTTGCGTACGGCTATGGCCGCGGGCTCTTTCAGGAAACAGCGATCCAGCAGCGGGCCCAGCCGGCTGGTGCCCTTGGGATCGTTTTCGTAGAGCAATTCGATGGTCATGAAATCGCCGGCGTAACCGCGCGGTTTGGCGTAGATGCGCTCGGCGATGCCGCTGAGTAGAATGTAGGGCAGCATCTCGCGCTGAATGCGGGCGCCCAACTCATCTTTGATATAGGGGTTTTCCTCGGACTCATCGCCCAGCTTCTCATTCATGAAAACGGAGAACTCGCGAAAACCGCTGACAATCTGCTCGGCCAGTTCGTCGGGCACGATGTTGTCGTTCTTCAGGGCCTCGCGATCCGCTTCCTGCATAAGGGCCTTGAACTTCTGCATCTGATTCTCGACAAAGGCCCAGGTCTGGTTATCGTGATCCTCAGCGGCGGCCTTCTGCGACCAGATACGGCCCATGGTGTCCACATTATTGCGCATGCGGTCATGCGCCATCAAGGCGAGCGCCCGATACAGACGGGCGGCAAAATCGGGATGCAATTCCATTCGGGACTTGAGCTCTCGGTGCGGCATGGCCAACAAAAGGGAGTTTTCCACGGCTTGAACCGTAGCGGAGGCGGGTACATCGGCAAGGAAGGACATTTCACCGAAAACCTCGCCGGGGCCCAAGCTGGTTATTAGTTTGTGCTCCAGGGAAGATACGAATACACCGACCATGCCCTCCAGCACAAAGTAGAGAGAGTCGGGAAAGCCGCCTTCTTCAATCAGCCGGGTGTTGGCAATCACCTGCTGTTCGTTGGCGTTTTCCATAATCCAATTGATATCTTCTGTTTCGAGTTCGTTGAGTAGTTTTAGACCAATTTGCATGGATGCCTCCTCGATGGGTGTTCAAAGTGAGGACGGGTGCGAGAGCGATGATAAATGGGGTTCCAGACGGTTCCGGCTGACGTAAAACAAAGAGCACGTGTCCGTTTAATTCAATCGTCAGCTTTAAGGAAAGCAAAAGAGCAATCGATAAGGAATTCTGTTGTATACTTGGGAACCACATGATGACGGCCACACCCGAATGCGATCCGATGGTTGCAAACCACTCAGGGGGTAAGGAATGGAATCTGTTCAGACCGGTGTAATTCTAGGTATTGTCGGAAATATCCAGCCCGATAACGGGGCGGATTTGGAAAACTGGTTGCCTTGTGACGGCAAAACCCATCCCATCAACTTATATCCGGCGCTGTTTGCCGCAATCGGCGCACGTTACGGCGGCGACGGGGTCGAAACCTTTGCCGTGCCCAAAATCAACGACGGCACCGATTTTCGCATTTGTGCCGACGGTTATTTTCCGATGCGGGGCTGCCCGCCCTCGGAGTGGCAGGCGGCCGGTGACATCACAGAAACCATCGATTTGCAGGTATCCTCATTCAAGACCGCCTACGAAGCGGGCCTCAATCCCTTCGGCAGCGGGCGGCACTCCAACCGGCTCGATGAGGAGGCCATGAACGGCCAGACCCTGTGCATGATGGACGCCTACGCACGCGGCGAAGACCCGCTGTTCCGCCATCAGCATATGGACGAGCTTGACCCGGAATGGGTGGAAAACCAGGCGCGCGCCATGCAAAACGCCAACCAACAGGACATCAACCCCCAAAACCTGCACCAACAGGCGGATCAGTTGGACCCCGAGTGGTTGGAGCGCCAGGTTCAGAATATGGTCGACGCCTACGGACGCGGCGAAGATCCCCTGTTCCGCCATGAGCGCGTGGAAGATATGGACCAGGAATGGCTGAAGATGCAGGCCCAGGTCATGACCGACGCGGTGACCCGCTCCGAGGTGGAGGCCGAAACCGAATTCGACGGCGGCGATTGCGCCACTCGCCCGGTCGATCCCAACTTCCGTTATCCGCATGAGGATGAGATTGACCCGGAGCGCCTGGAGCGTACGGTTGCCGAAATGATCCATTTGCACGAGGAAGGCAAGGGCGACAGGGCCGTGGTGGAAAGCTCGGAAGTTCTTGAAGAAAACGACGACCGCCCCATGGTAACCGCGGAAGAAGCCAACGAACGAGTCAACGCCCATCACAAACTGAAGGAACTATCTTATGAAAACGAGGTCGACGTCCTGGCCGAGGCCGAGGAGGGGGAAGCCGACGCGGAGCCGGTATCGACGGACGAACCGGTAGAGTCCGCCGAGAAGCCGGCGACCAAGAAGCCGGCGGCAAAAAAGGCGACCGCCAAGAAGGCGACGACCAGGAAACCCGCGGTCAAAAAAACTGCTGCCAAGAAGCCCGCCCCGAAGAAAACGACGGCTAAAAAACCGGCGGCCCGGAAGAAGACCGCCAAAAAGAAACCCACGGACAAAAAAGAAGGTTGATTTGCGAATACTCTTAATTTTGGCCGGTCTCATAGGGCCGGTCTTTCTGATTGCGGGCGAGCCCACCATGGTTTACCTGGTTCGCCATGCCGAAAAGGTAGACGAGTCACGCGACCCGGACCTTTCCCAAGCGGGCCTTCGACGGTCCGAGGCGCTGGCCGCCTTTCTGGAAAAGGTTTCCTTCGATGCCGTCTACGCCACCCAGTTCAAACGAACGCAACAAACGGTGGCGCCTTTGTCCAAGGCAACCGGCCTCAAAATCCAACAACACGACGCCCGCGACAGCAAGGGTTTTGCGGAAATGGTGCGCGGCATGCCCGGTAAAACGATCATTGCGGCGGGTCATTCCAACACGGTGCCCGCGATCATCCAGGCACTGGGCGGTCCCCCGTTGACTATCGGCGACAGTGATTACGACAACCTGTTCCTGGTGGTTCTGGTCGACGGTAAGGCGCACCTTCAGCACTTTCGCTTCAAACCCTGATGTGCTCGTCAACCGGTCGGTGAAAATTCTCGGATGATGCCGCCAATTCATCGACCGGTCGAAACGCTTTTATTTTTATGACGTACGTTATGGAAGGGTTTACAATCCCTGTCGGTAGAACACAGGTCGGATCGGCTGAAACATGCGGGGTGTGCATTTTTGATAAGGGGGCTCTTCATGGCGGTTTGCCGCTGCCTGGCGTTATGGCTGACAGCCTTGTTCTCATTGGTCCAAGCCGGAGAAAAATTGAATGTAACCGTTTCCAGGGTAACCCTGGAGCCCGGGGCGGTGATCTCCGTAACCGCACTGTTGCAGGACCATTATGGATTTATCTGGGTGGGTACCAGTCAGGGTCTCTATCGCTATGACGGTACCGATTCCGCCTTCTTCTCCGCGTTTCGAGGCGATTCTTCCAGCCTGTCCGACAATGTCATCACCACCCTTTACCAGGACAGCAAAAACCGGATCTGGGTAGGCACCAAAGAAGGGCTCAACCTCTATAAAACCTTCGATCAGAGCTTCAACAACCTCATTCACGACCCGGAAAATACAGAGTGGATCGGCGGTAATCAAATCCATGCCGTTACCGAGGACGCCTATGGCAACATGTGGATGGCTCACGAAAACGGGGTGGACCGTTTCAATGAGGAAAACGGCGAACTGGTGCACTACGGCCAACACTGGGAAGACGACCGGGGCTTTTTAGGCAAAGCCTGCACCAGCCTGTTCCAGGACAAAGACGGCAGTTTGTGGGCGGGGGGCGAAGGCGGCCTGTATTTTTACGATTACGAGGAAGACCGTTTCATCTTCTACAGCCTGGAGGATGCGGGCCTTGAAGACGCCTACATTCGGAAGATCAATCAAGGCCCCAACGGCCTGGAATTCCTGGCCGGCAACCGCGCTTATAAGTTCGATTTCAAAAGAAGCAAAGCCTATCCCGCTCGCTTCTCTTCCGGCCGGAACCTGGATACGCGCGGGCTCTCTATCAATGATGCCATACGCGACAAGCGGAACGGACTTTGGATGGCCTCTAACTCCGGCCTGGTTTACTTCAATCGCAAAACCGGTAAACTGGTCGCCTTCAGGCACAGCGCCAACCGCATCGATACCATCAGCTACGACGAGGTTAACTGCCTTCTATTCGACCGCTCCGGCATCCTTTGGGTCGGCACCAGCAACGGCCTGAACAAGATCATGCCGCGTCGATCCAACTTCAGTCATCATGCCCGGGACTTCAGCAAGCCGCGCGCCGGCCTGCCGGACAACGACATCAACGGTTTCCTGATGGATCGCGACGGCATCCTCTGGGTGGTCACCAAAAGCGGGTTGTGCTACCAGGAGCGCGGCGAAGAGGGTTTTGTCCCGGTCTTCCTCGGGCCCGGTGCGGGGCGTCTCTCCCGTCGTCCGCCTTTCGCAAGATCGAAAGAAGAGTTTCTGGCCATTACCGAGGCCGGTAACCGCGATCTGTTTGTCCTCACCAATAAAGGGGTCTACAGATACAATAAACGTAAAGAACAGGCCAAGAGATGGGTAAAACCCGCGAAGGACCCGAACGGCAACGCCAGGGTGCCGGCCTTCATGGTCTACCAACAGGGTTATCTGTGGCTGGCTTACCAGAAGGGTTCCCCGGCCCTGTACCGCGTCGACCCTTTCAACGGCGAAGCCAAACCCATTCCCCAGGTGGCGAGCAAGCCCGGGAGCGGGAAGATCGGTCGCATCACCGCAATGGCAGCCGACAAAGAGGGCTACCTGTGGTTCGGCAGTCCCAATACCCTTAGCAAACTGGACCCGGCCACCGGGTCTTATCTGCGCTTCCCCCTGGTGGATGAAGATGAGAGCAAGGAGTTCGAACTCAATATCACCTCGCTCTACCAGGACAAGGACGGCCGAATCTGGTACGGCACCCAGTGGGGCTTGGGCGTATTGTTGGACGAGAAGGAGCGGGAAACCAAACACTTCTTCCGCTCGGACGGTTTGCCGGAAAACGACATCTATGGTATTGCCGGAGACCGCTTCGGCCATTTGTGGATCAGTCACCGCAAGGGCATTACCCGGTTCAATCCCCGGGAAGGCGCCTCGGTGACCTACGACATGGCCGACGGCTTGAACAATAAACTGAAGCCCGGACTGGTCTACCAGGACCGCTCGGGTGAGATCTTCTTCGGCGGCTGGAACGGCTTCAACCGCTTCAACCCGGATCGCTTCGTCGTCAACGAAACGCCGCCCAAGGTCATCTTCAGTAAGTTCGAGTCCAATAACAGCGAATCGGTTTCCCGCACACCCCTGTGGGAATACGATTCATTGAAATTGGGGCCCAAGGACCGCAAGGTGAAGTTCACCGCGGCCGCCCTCGATTACACTTATCCGCGCAAGAACCTGTATTCCTTCAAGCTGGCAGGCCGGCCGTGGACCACGCCTTCAACCGACCGCTACTTTATGATCGAAGGCTTGGGCGAGGGCACCTGGAAACTCAAGGTAAAAGGCGCCAACAGCGACGGCGTGTGGAGCGAAAAGCCCGCCGAGGTGACCATTACGGTCAAGGGCCCCATTTGGCGTTCACGCATGGCCCTTATCCTGTACGCAATCCTTATCCCCACTGTTTTATTCATCGGTTACCGCTTGAAGATGCGTAAGTTGCACCGCCGCCAGGCCGAATTGGAGACACTGGTTTCCCAGCGCACTTACAGTCTGCTGCAAGAAAAGGAAAAGACCGAGATCCAGGCCCGCAAGCTGATGGAAATGGACAGGCTGAAAACCGAATTCTTCAGCAATGTCAGCCATGAGTTTCGCACCCCGCTCACCCTGATCATCGGTCCCCTGGAGAGTCGCGTGGCCGAGGCGGCCCGAGACGGCGACGAAACCGAGCGGCGGCGTCACGAGGTCATGCTTCGCAATGCCCGCCGCCTGCTGCGTTTGATCAACCAACTGTTGGATATCTCCAAACTGGAAGCGGGCAAGATGCGTCTGAAAGCCCGGCCCGGCGACCCCGCGGGTTTTGCGCGCCCCATCATTGCCGCCTTTCGCTCGCTGGCCGATAAAAAGGAACTATCCCTGGAAATGGTCGACGAGACCGGCGGTGCGATCTTGTATTTCGACCCCGAAAAGTTGGAGAAGATCCTGTTCAACCTCATCTCCAACGCCTTTCAGTTTACGCCCGCCGGCGGCAAGATCACCTTGCTGCTGAGCCGGGAACAGGAAAACGGATCGGAATGGATTCGCATTTCCGTCAGCGATACCGGGGTCGGCATTCCCGAGGCCGACCTGCCGTTTATCTTCGACCGCTTCCGCCAGGCGGACGGGTCAACCACGCGTGAATCCGAGGGAACCGGTATCGGCTTGTCGCTGGTCAAGGAACTGGTGGAATTACACGACGGACAGGTGTCCATAGAAAGCGTGGAAGGCAAGGGAACCAAGGTCGGTTTCAAACTGCCGATGGGCAAGGCGCACCTGCAACCGGAGCAAATCACCGAGCGCCCCTTGGAAGAACAGGTCGTCATTCCCGAAAGCAGGGCGCGGGTGGAAATGGCGGCACTGGAGACCGCGGACCATGCCGGCTCTCCCGAAGATTTGACTCAGGGTTTGGGAGAAACCATTCTCGTGGTGGACGATCATCCCGACGTCCGCACTTATATCCGCCAGCACTTCTCGGATCAATATCGGGTTGTGGAGGCCGTGGACGGCCGCCACGGTCTGGAGATGGCCGAAAAGCACAGGCCGGACCTTGTCATCAGCGACGTGATGATGCCCAATCTGGACGGTTACGGCATGTGCCGTAGACTAAAGGCCCATCGCGAGATGTGCCACGTGCCCGTGATCCTGCTGACCGCCCGCGCCTCTGACGACATGAAGGTGGAGGGATTGGAAATCGGCGCGGATGACTACCTGTCCAAACCCTTCAACATACGGGAGTTGCAAGTCCGGGTCCGCAACCTGCTGGCCATAAGAGGCCAGGAGCGCAGCCTGCGCAAATCGTTGGAGATGGCGCACCGTGCACAGGTCGCCATGCTGCCGACGGAAGTGCCCCGAATCAGCGGATTGGACATTGCCACCTTCAGTCAACCGGCCCGCGAGGTGGGCGGCGATTACTTCGATTTCGTACCCCATACCGATAAAAAACTGGGCGTGGTGATCGGTGATGTGTCCGGGAAGGGCATGCCGGCCGCCCTGTATATGACCATGACCAAGGGCCTCATCCAGGCCGTCCAGGGCAAAGACGTCAGTCCCAAGGAAGCGCTGACCTATATCAACGGTCAATTCCACCGCGCCTCCGATGCCCATAGTTTCATCTCGCTATTGTATGTGGTGATCGACCCCGACCAACGCGGCCTGGTGTATTGCAGCGCCGGCCATACGCCCATGGTGTATCGAAACGGCGGGAAAACCGAACTGTTGCGCTCCCGCGGCATGGCGGTGGGCCTGGATGACGGCCGACTGTTCAACGAAATCGTGGAGAATCATCACGTCGGTTTTATGCCCGGCGACGTCTTCGTGCTGTATACGGACGGTATCTCCGAGGGCATGAACGAGGACCGTGAAGTCTTCGGAGAGCAACGACTGGTCGATCTTGTCTCTCGAAACGGGCACCTTGCCGCATCGGACCTGCTGACAAGCATTCGCCATGAATACCAACTCTTCGTCGGCAACGAGGAACAGTTCGACGATATGACCGCGGTCGTGATCAAGGTCCGGTAGGACGTCTTCTAAAAGTCGGTCATATCCATCTCGGCAATTGCCTTTTCTGCTATTTTGTTGCCCGGGTCCAATTCCAGGGCCCGCACGAATTCGTCCAATGCCCGCGCCTGCTCTCCTTTCAACAGGTAGATTTGACCAAGGTTCAGATAGGGAAAATGTTTCGGCTCGTAGCGTTCGGCCTTTTTGGCCTTCTGCAACCAGGCAATCGCTTCATCCAGCCGGCCCATTTGCATGAGGTAGACGCCGATGTCATTGTATGGATTGCCGAAACATTTATCGATGCGTATGGCGCGCATGCAATCGCCGATGGCCTTCTTC
This sequence comes from Acidobacteriota bacterium, assembly GCA_030066195.1. Lineage (GTDB taxonomy): Bacteria > Acidobacteriota > Holophagae > Acanthopleuribacterales > Acanthopleuribacteraceae > JASJCB01. Next base: position 31,189 of record JASJCB010000078.1, on the reverse strand, counting down.
AGGTCGCCCGCGTAGGACCAGGCCCAACCGCGATAGGTATAGCCCTCCGCCGTGGGAAATGACCCGATGCTCTCGTCGAAGGTCTGTAACGCCGCCTGCACCTGTCCTCCGGCCAGTTGTTCCACGCCCAGTTCATACAATACTCTGGCGTGCGCTTTTGCCTGGAAATCTTCCTCTGAATCGCGGGATAATGAGGAAAATTCTGCATCTGAATCACCGGCATTCATGCAGACATCTCCTGCTTTACAATTTTGCCCTTTCCCATTTTACACTAATTGGGAATATAATTTGTGCAGGTTAGATAAACCAGGATGTAAAGATATCTGGTTCGTTGCCCTGATATGGGTTCAACGCATGAGACCTTGCGAGCGCTTGCCACGGCTGACAAATACGAAACCGAAGCGGAGCTAAAACCCTGAAAAACCTGAAGATTCTTGAACGTAGCGAACACCCGATTTCCAGAAAGGACATGGCGCCCTCTGCTTTAAAAGTCATGTACCGCTTGAAATCGAAGGGCTACATGGCCCTGCTTGTCGGCGGCGCGTTGCGGGATCTTTTCAGGGGAAGATCGCCCAGAGACTTCGATATTGCCACCGATGCTTCTATCGATGAAATCCGCGCCCAGTTCCGCAACAGTAAAACCATCGGCAAGCGCTTCCCGATTGTGCACACTTATTTTGGAAATGAGGTCGTGGAGATCTCTTCCTTGAAAGGAGAACCGGGCCGGGACAAATACGCTTTGATCTATGAGGATGCTTGTCGCCGTGATTTCACCGTCAATGCGCTCTACTACGACATCCTGAACTTCAAGGTCATCGATCCGCTGGGCGCCTTGGAAGATATCGTTGAAGGCAGGGTGGTTTCCATCGGCGATGCCGCGGAACGTTTCGAGGAAGACCCCATTCGCATGTTGCGCGCGGTGAAGCTGGAGGCGAAGCAGGGATTCGAATTGGCCGACGATATCGAAACCACCATCCGCGAGCATCAGGACTGGACCTCCCGCGTGGGTTCCGGGCGACGCTACGAGGAGTTGACCCGGGTTCTACTGGATGACGAGGTGGCCGATATCCTCACCAGCTGCCACAAATACGGCCTGATCAGACAATTGTGGCCCGAGGGCGAGGAACTGATGAAGCTGAAGGACCTGACCTACTTCGAGGACGTGCGCGACTCGGTGCCCATCGTTTACAGCCGGGGCAGTTTCGCCAAGCAGTCCCATACACACCTTTGGCTGCGGCTGTTTATAGACTCCCCTTATTACAAACCCACGCCCAGTCCGGTGGAACTGAAGGCCCAGCTCATGCGTTTCCTGGGTCCCCTGGGCATGCCGTTTCAATCGCCGATTATCGACGCCTTGTTGTGGACCAGCCATATCCGCCTGAACACCGGGGTCAACCCCAAGGTAACGGCTCTGACCGGCGAAACCCGCGAATTGCTCTCCTATTTCGCCGACCATACCTCTGAAGAGGAGAGTCAACGGGTTGCCGAGTTCGTGACCAACCTGCGGCCCGAGAGGAAACGACGGCGCAGGCGAACTCGCGGCAAGCCCAAGGCCAAACAACAAATGACGTCCAAAGCCGACGGTTCTACCGAGACCAGGCCCAAACGCAAGCGTAGACGCCGACGGCGTAAAAAAGCCAAAGTCACGGAAAATTAGTAGGGAGGCAATCTTTGCGCGCACTGACCTTTGCGGGCCGGGAGACAATTGAATACAGCATGGTGGATGATCCGGGAATATTGGAGCCCGGCGATGCGGTGATCAAGGTTGAACTGACCGCCGTTTGCGGCTCGGATCTACATGTTTACCATGGTCGCGAGCAGGGCATGGACCACGGCGCCGTCATGGGCCACGAATTCATGGGCGAGGTTGTCGAAATCGGCGCCGATGTACGCAACATCCGCATCGGCGATCGTGTCGCCTGCCCCTTTACCACCAGTTGCGGCCGCTGTTTCTATTGCCTAACCGGCTTGACCTGTCGCTGTATTCACGGCGCGCTGTTCGGCTGGGTGGAAAACGGAAACGGTCTGAACGGCACCCAGGCGGAGTATGTTCGCGTGCCCATGGCCGACGCCGGTTTACTGAAGTTACCCGAAGATGTCACTGACGAGGAAGGCCTGCTGATGGGCGATGTGTTTTCCACGGGTTACTTCGCCGCCCTGAATGCGGAAATCCACCCGGATCGAACCTATGTGGTGCTTGGCTGCGGGCCCGTGGGCCTGATGGCGGTGATCGGCGCCTTGGAGCAGGGGGCAGGGAAACTCTATGCCGTGGACTGCATTCCCGAACGTTTGGCCATGGCAGCCCGATACGGAGCCATTCCCATCGATTTTTCCAAACAGGACACGGTAGAAATCATCCGTTCGACCACCGAGGGACGCGGCGCCGACGCGGTTATGGAACTGGTGGGCAACCATTCCGCTCACCGGCTTGCCATGGACCTGGTCCGACCCGGCGGCATCATCTCGGTTGCGGGCGTCCACAACGAGCCCCACTTTGCCTTTTCCCCGGCGGAAGCCTATGACAAGAACCTGACCTACAAGGTAGGACGCTGCCCTGCAAGACATCTGATGGATGTCCTTTTGCCGGTTGTCAGAACCCACCGCTATGATTTGTCAGCGGTGTTTTCCCATCGGATGAGCTTGAATGAGGGGCCGGAAGGCTACAAGATTTTTGCCGGTCGCCATGAGGGCTGTACCAAGGTCCTCTTGACTCCTTGAGGTGGAATACGGGCCGGCGAACCGGCCCGTAGGCGTCAACCCGTCAGTTTCTGGGAACCAACGGGGCAGACCAGTCGAGGATCTGCCCCATCAGTTCCTGTTGGACCGATGCGGTTAACTGGTTGAACGGCATGCCGAAATAGGTCACCTTGTAACCGTCGTCCACGGTGAAAACGGCCGTGCCGCTGCTGTTGTTTTGATTATAGAAGGGATCGTAGATATAGCTTGCCGCGGCGGGCGGGCTGACATCAAGTTCGCACTGGTAGTAGCCCGCTGTCAACGACAGCCAATAGTCGGTGGTCAAAACTCCGCCGCTGACCGGGGTCACCCCGGTCACACCCAGGTCCCATTGGACATGGACGGCGTGTAGATAGTCGGTGAACAGCGTGGTATTGTCCAGATACCCCGACTGATAGGCGCCCGAAATCACCAGGCTGCCGCCCTGGTCCAGGAAGCCCTCGATCACGGCCCGTTGTGCGGCGTTCAACTGGTTGTCGTAGGTACTGTAGTAATAACCGATGCTCCAGATCACCAGACCGTTGCTATAAGCGGCCAGATCGACCGCGGTAGGGTCGCCGTCCGCTTGGAGATTCCAGGTGTCATAGGGCGCCCCAAGCGCATCCAATGTAGCCGTGTAGTCCGCGCTATAGCTGCCGCCGGTGCTGAAATAAGCATCGACAACCAACACCCGGGCGGACCCGCCGCCTTCGACAGCCTGCGCCATATCGGAATCGGACCAGCCGGAGGTACCGCCGGTGCCGGCCGCGCGGATGAGGTAGTAATAATAGTTGCCGGCGATGACATCGGTATCGCTGTAACTGTTGACCGCGGGCGTCGCAATCAGGGTCCAACCGGTGCCGGGCTCGGCGCGGTGAACCTCGTAATTGGTGAGGTCCGGTTCGCTATTGGCATCCCAGGTAACCGAAATACTGCCGGGAAGGGCCGAGGCCATGACGCCGGTGGGCGTGGCCGGAGGACCGCCGCCGGGTGCGGTGGGCGTGGCGTTTACTTCCGCGGATTGGACGGATTCATTGCCCGAGGTATCTACCGCGCTGATGCGGTAATAGTAAGTGGTTCCATTGCTCACCCCGGTGTCGGCATAGGACGTGCCGCCGACAGTTGAACCGGTCAACCGCGTGTAGGGCCCGCCGGAAGACGTGCCGCGATAGACCAGGTAACCGCCCAGGTCGCTCTCGCCGTTTGCGTTCCAACTCAGGTCCGTGCGGCCGTCGCCGGCAACCGCGGAGAGACCGGTAGGCGCGGCGGGCGGTACGATGTCCACGCTACCGCTGTAGGGACCTTCCAACAAGATGGTTGCGTCGGCAGAGCCGGGCCCGCTGATGGTCAGGTTGCCGAACCAGGCCACCGTGGAGGTGAAGTTGGTTTCGTAGGTCGACAGGTCGTTCAGATAGGAGTCCAACCTACCTTCAAAGGCATCGCGCACGGCGGCCTCATCAGTGGTGCCGGCGTTCAGGGTCAGATTGCGGGTGTATTGGAAACGGTTGTCCCAGGTAGTCATGGCCCCGCCGGAAGAGCCGACGACCGTGTCGATACTTGCCTGAAGCGCCGACGCGTTGTCGGCGGGTAGCGACGGTGGCGTGCGAATGGTGGAAAAACCCTCGGCAAAGATGCCCGTACCGTTGTTCATTTGCACGATCAAACCGTCGATGTAGTTGTCGTAGCCGGATTGCAGCGAACTGTCGGCGGCCATGGCGTTGTAGATCGCATCCACGTTGGAAGGATTGTTGCCGCGCACGCTGTCGAACAACTGAACCAGGTACTCGGGACGCGCCTGGTCCATATAGGTGAACAGCATGCCCGCGTACCGGTAGAAGCGGAAACCGGAACTGTAGGTAGCGTTCACGATCTCATAAACCGTCATTCGGCTCGAATCATTGTCGATCTGCTGAACATAGATCTCACGCGGCAACACGCCCCGGTCACGCGTACTGCCCACCAGGAACTCGGCCAGACCCTCGTTGTACCAGGTCAGGCGATCGTTGTCGTACATGGGACTTTCGCCAAAACCGGGTACGATCACGTAGCGGGCGTCCAGATAGTGCACATACTCATGACGCAGCAGTTCTTCCAGGGTGAGATAACTGTCCTGGGGCGTGCGTTCGTAGGTGAACAGGGTGCCCCAGTTCTCGATATAGATGCCGCCGTTGTTGGTGCTCAGCCCATAGAGGAAGGGCTGGTATTGGGTGTAGTCATCGGGCGAGGCATAGATCACCAGGGTCAGGTTCTCGTTGGGATCGCCTGTGGTGGGATCGATGAAGGTGGTCTTGCGGAAGAACTGGGCTTCCACCTCCTGAATCGCATCGTACAGCAGTTCGGCGGTGGCGACCGGCACGGCGGTGCGGAAGGTGAGGCGACCCTGGTCGTAGGTGTAGGTGTAGGGCAAGGCGATTTGCTCCACCTGGGCGCGGATGGCGGTCATGTCCAACACGGTGCCGTCGTACAAGATACCGTTGTAGAAGTAATCGATGTCGGTCACGGCTCGCAGCCAGGGGCTTGAGTAATCCGCATGGGTGTCGTAGGCATCGGAGATATAGGCGTGAGCGGTATCGGCCGTCGCGCTGTTCAGAACCGAGAAACGGCCCAGCACGTAGATGGCGTTTTCGATGATGAAAACGGTATCGTCGTTGTAGGTGGTGTCCAGTGCAATATCGCGGATCACGCTGACCAGGCTGCCGGGTACCGCGTTATACCAGGGACTTGAACTCCCCTGACCCGCGTTATTCCCCACCTGGCGGCCCAACGAGAATAAGAGATTGAAAGCCAGGGCGCGTTCGTAATAGTCGGAGGCTAGGGAGGGATTGTCGCGCCACCGACGCAACAGGGATTCGATCCCGCCCAGTGCATCGGCGGAGGCGTTGGTACTGTCCACGGTGATGGACCACTGATAACGCAGAGAAGCGATATCGGCATTGCCCTCGGTAAAAAAGGCGGAACGGTTGCTCAACCCCGCCACCGCATCGGCGGCGTTGTTGTCGGTGCTCGCGCTGTAGGTGACGGCGCTTTGGTAGAATTCGTGATAGTAGGCAATTTGCAGGTAGTAGGTCATCTGCTTCAGACGAGCGGCATTGGCGGCAATGTCGGCGCCCTCGGAACGCATCAGGTCGGCGACGGCATCGACACGGGTACCGGAAATCGCGGTTTGCACATTGCCGTCCCAGGTCCATAGGTTGTAGAGACAGCTGTCGGTAGCATTGGCGACGGCATCGGCAAAGGTTGCGCTGGAAAGCGCGGCGAATTCAGCGCCGGTGCAAGCGGTTGCCTTGCCCATGCGACGCATTTCGGGGCGCCTGTCGGCGTCGTGAGGGGGAGGTTTGGGGAGAACGGGCGCCGCATGTCGTGTGGGTCGGTCCAGTTTGACGGCGCAATGACGAGCGTCAAGTTCGGCGGGCCGGGTGGGTGGTTGCAGACCCTCGGCGGCGAGGGAGACAGTTGCGCACAGGCACAGAAAGAGCAGTAGTCTGATCGTGATCATCAGCTATCCTCCGGAATTGAGTGTGAATGAAAGAGAGACATAAAACGAACTAATGTCTACGTAATATATCAATGGTGTCAATATAAGCGGACCACTGGCAAACAGCAAGTAAAAAATGCACATTCCCGGCGAGATATGCAGGCCGGGCGTCGATATCCCGGAAGACAAAGCCTGCAACTGGAGTCCACTTTGGACACCAATCGGAGGAGATGATCGCCGAAACCACGGTTTTGAACGTGACCCGGGATGAAAAGTGGTCCGAACAGGGGCGCCGAGACCAGGCCGACACGCGCTTATCAGCCGGCGACAGCATGAAAACCGGGGTGTGAATTCGGTGTCAATTGAGCCTGTTGCCACGCAAAACGATGTCTCCATGGTCCAAATTGGGCTGATTTTGAACCAAACAGCGGACCCGGAAACCGGTTTCGGCCCGAGGTAAGCCGTCGCAACAGGCTCAAAACCACCGATCGCCGTATTGAAGGCTTCTACAACGCGTCCAAAACAAAATGGGACAACCTCATGAATATGTTGTTCAGCTCCATATCGGTCTCCGAGCCGTTTTGCCTTGTACATATATTGTGAAGTTGTTTAATGGTAGTGGAGCCGCATTTTAGAACCAGCCCGGTAACCGTTCTTATTTCGGAAAACATCGAAGTGATCTGCCGGTGAGATGTTTACTGACAGTTTCGTTGAGGTTGCTATAATAGCTGCTTCCCTATAGGGATTGGGAGCCGCATTTGAAAATCGTATCGTTCAACATCAACGGGGTTCGGGCCCGGCTGCATCAACTGGAAGCCCTTTTCGCCAAACACGATCCCGATATCGTCGGTCTTCAGGAAATCAAGGTTCACGACGACGCCTTTCCTGCCAAATTTTTTCGGGAAGCCGGTTATCATGTCAGTTGGCACGGCCAGAAGAGTCACTACGGCGTGGCCCTGGTTTCGAAAACCGAGCCGACGGCTGTCGAAAAGAACCTGCCGGATGAACCGGCCGACGCCCAGCGGCGCGCGATAATCGGCACCTGGGAAACCGGCGCCGGCAAGCTGACCGTGGTCAACGGCTATTTCCCCCAGGGCGAGAGCCGCAACCATCCCGTCAAGTTCCCCTACAAACAGGCGTTCTATGAGCACTTGCAGAGCTACCTCGCCAGGCGGCACACCCACGAGGACAATCTGGTGGTGTTAGGCGATATGAATATCTCGCCTACCGACCTGGATATCGGCATCGGCGCCGACAACGCCAAACGTTGGCTACGCGCGGGTAAGTGCAGCTTCCTACCCGAGGAACGCGAGTGGATGGCGCGCCTGGAAGGTTGGGGTCTCACCGATAGCTTCCGCGCACAACACCCCGAGGTGAACGATCGCTTCAGTTGGTTCGACTACCGCAGCCGGGGTTTCGAGGCCGAACCCAAGCGCGGCCTGCGCATCGACCTGATCATGCTGACGCGCAGCCTGATGGAGCGTTGTCGAGAAACCGGCATCGACTATGAACTGCGCGGCATGGAGAAACCCTCGGACCATGCACCGATCTGGGCCTCCCTGGAGGTGTAGCCGTGTCTTTTCGCATCGTGTTGATGGAGGTCATGATCTATCTGGAGGGCTGCTACAGCCTGAAGGAGAAGCGCACCCGGTTGTCCGGCTTGCGCGACCGCTTCGGCAAGTTCAAGAACCTGGCTGTCTGTGAGGCCGACTACCAGGACGAGTATGAGCGCTCGTTGTGGGCATTCGTGGCAGTCGGCCAACAGACCATGGTGGATAAAACCCTGTCCAACGTGGAAGAGCAGTTGGACGATGTGATCGACGGCATGGTGGTGGATGTCAAGCGCCAGGCGCTTTAAATGGATGCGAGTTGATTGGTTTCGGATTCCCCGGAACCGCCCCTGAAGTGAAGCGCCCGGCGGTAAACGGCCCCGGCAAGATCGGAGGGCAGTTCAGCGGCGGCGGTCAGGGCAACGGCCTTGGTGATTTCAACGGCCTCGTCTGCATTGATGAACCCCTTGGGCAGGGCCGTGGTGTAGATCCAAACCGGAACCTGGTTGGATGGAGGCATCTCCTCCAAGCCGGCGCGAGCGCAGATGGAGGCGATCATCGCATCCACGGCAAGGCCGATGCATTCCACGTTGCAGTCGCGTTCCAACAGCGCCTCGGCGGCCTCGATTTTTCGCTCTGCCAATTGGCGAAGCGGAGCGGAACGATCGACCGGTTCCGTTTGCTCGTGAAGAGTAACCGCTCCCGTAAGTGGTGAGGCTTCGCCCAGGGACTCCAGCGCCAGCCAGGAACGTTGATCCAGCAGGGCGACGGGTACGATCTGCTCCATATCCGCCACGGCGGTCTCCAACTGGTCGTTGACGTGATCCACCACGGCAATCAGGCTGCCGCGGGCGGTCGCTACCCGCTCCAGGGAAGAGCCCAACAACTCCTGAAGTTTCGCCACCATCTTTCGAAGGGTGCGGTCGTTTTTCAGGTTTTCCTCTTCAGAAAGACCTTCCGCCGGTTTGATGCCGTCTTTGCCCATGTGAATTATCTCGGGCTCGATCACGATACCGCTCCTGGCCTGGGTTCCCTTTTTGGGGTCCTGGTTCAGCAGTACGTCTTCCGCCAGCGATTCGATCACCCTCTTGGAAATGCCGACAACATCTTCACCGGTCTCACCCGAAACCACGTTTTTGAACAGGTCATGTTTCGTCTCGATCAGTTTGAGGACGTGTTCCTCGTAGGAGTCGGCGCTGATCATCATAATGACCTGAACCTGTCGGCTCTGGCCCAATCGGTGTACACGGGCAATGCGTTGGTTCAGGACAGCCGGGTTCCAGGGGACGTCCAGGTTGATCAGGAAAGCGGCGTTTTGCAGGTTGAGACCAACGCCGCCGGCATCGGTGGAGATGAAGACCTGGGTGGCCGGATCGTCCCGAAAACTGTCCATTAGAGCTCCCCGGTTTTGGGAGGGTACCCCGCCGTGCAGGCGCACCACGCCCAGTTTCAACTGAAGCGCCCGTTCCTCAACCATCCGGGTCATGCGTTCCCATTGAGAGAAAACAACCACCTTTTGCCCTTCCGCGACACAAATCTCCTCCAAGAGTCGGGTTAATTCATCCAGCTTGGGCGAACCCTCGGACTGTTTGTCCACCAGTCCGGCCGCGTTACAGGCCATGCGCGCCGTTTGCAGAGCGGCCATCATCCGCTTTTCCTCGGTTGGCGTTAAGGGTCGTTTCCTGCGAATCTGGGCAATGGAGGCAGCAGCGCTCAGAGCTTCTTGTTGCAGTTCCAATTGGCGCGTGGTCAAGGGCAGGTCCAGGTGGTGGACGATTCGATCCGGCAGTTGATCGCGCACGAGCGAGCGGTCCCGGCGCAGCATGATCGGCGCGATGCGGCGTCGCAGTTCGGTCAGGTTGCGGTAGCCTTGAACGCGTCCGCTGGTATCGGTGATATAGTACACCTCCACGAAACGCCACAACGGCCCGAGAATGCGAGAGTCGATGAGCTGGCAAAGGCTGTAGAGGTCTTCCAGACGATTCTCCAGCGGGGTGCCGGTGAGTACAAAGCAGTAACGGCTCTGAATCAACTTGACCGCGGTTGCCGACTTGGTGCGCCAGTTCTTCAGACGTTGCGCCTCGTCTACGATCAAAAGATCGTAATGGGTGTTTTTGTTGATCAGGTCAAGATCCCTTATCGCCAGTTCGAAGTTAACGACGGTGTAGGGAACGGCGCCGCGATACTGAACGGTTCGGGACCTGGCCGGACCTTGAACTACCGTGACCTCCTTTCCGGTAAAGCGAGTGATCTCCCTGGCCCACTGGGCCTTCAGAGATGTTGGACAAATGACCAGGACACCCTTGACATGGTCATGGTGTTGCAGCCAGGATGCCGCGGCCAGGGCTTGTAGGGTTTTTCCCAAGCCCATGTCGTCGGCCAACATGGCGCGACCGCGGGCGGCAAGGAAGGCGGCGCCCGTAACCTGATAGGGATAGAGACGGGCATTGATGCCCGGCAGAACGCCCCCGCTCGATTCGATCTCTTGTTTGATATGGAGACCTTTCAATTCCCTGGATTTTTGTTCCGCAACGTAATTCACATACGCCTCCACTTCCTGGCCAATCAGGAAATCGTCCAGGTCCTGACAACGCTTTCTCAGGTGGTAGAAGGCTTCCGGCAGGCTTCCCATCAGGCGGCCGGTCACGTCGAAAAAGGGCTTCAACCGGCCATGCGACATCGAGCTGACCTTCTCTCCGCCTTCCAGCGTCACGGCAGGCGCGTCTTTGACGTTCCAATTCAGGTAGAGATAGGCAATGGGAGCGCCGAAACCGTATTGCGGGGGGTCTTCAGTCAAGCGGTGCAATACGGCCTCGATATGTTTGCAGGTGCCGAGAAAATTGACCATGTAATCGGGACAAGAGCATGAATTTCGCGGCGCTTCGAGGGAGCGGATCTCCACATTGTAGGTTCTGGAGTAGTGAGAAGAAACGGAAGTCGCCAGCCAGGACCCGAAGGTAGGATGCCCCGAAATATGCTTCACCTGGACCTCGGTACGACCGCGACGGGCCCTTTCCGCGGCGGCCGCGGCAGCCGCGCTTTTTACTTCCACCGACTCTTTTTTGACCTTCTCCTCATAGGCGAGCAGCGTAGCGACAGCGTGTTTGCAAATGGGTTCCCAATCGAAAGGGCACGTGCAATCCACAATTAACTCTTCATCACTATCCACGGTAATATCTACCAGGTAGGTGTTCCCGGGTGCAGACCCTTGCACACAGGCGCTGATCCCAGTGGGCGTGTGAGCCAGCTGGATCACCCGATTCTCGTTGAAATAGTTGATGCCCCGACGGATAATTCGCTTCGAGACAATGGCTTCCAGGCTATCCATATCATAGAGAAAGGGATCCTTTTTCTTACTTCGAGCCATAACAACACCTCGTACTCTATATTTCTATGCGCGACTAAATATCCATAACGCACGAAAGCCACCGAAACGGTGGCTTTCTTGCTCAATGGTATACCCGATTACTCGGGTAAGTTCTATTGTCCACGGCATCATAACAGGTCGTATGGAAACCGGGCAAGCCAATTAAGCAAGGCGGTGTCACTGCCGACCCGTTGCCTTTTCGGTGAAAGTGCGCATCACCAAATTTTTCAAGCCCGTCTTAAGTTGGCGGGAGCCGGGTGGATTTCCCTGAACGCCAAGAAGCTGATCACGTGGCCCGGCCCCTTGAAAGAGCCTATGCATTGCAAAGTTTCTTCGTGACCTTACCCTCTTTCAGTTACACTCCTTCCGTCCCGCCGGACAAGTATGATGTTCAAAAAACCAGTTCCCTCCGCTAGGACCGGCTCAGCTGACTCCCCATCGATTACCAGGGTAACGATCCGGGGTCACCGACCAATTGAAAGGCTCCCCAAAAGAAGGGATGGTGCCCTTGCTCGGCTAGTTTCGATTGGGCTTCTCTCAATGCTGGAGATTTGGGTAGGCGGTTGCGAAGACCTAAATAGAATTGCTCCATCAAAAGAGCTGTTTTTTGATCCTGAACCGGCCAAACCGGTGCAACAACCGTCCTTGCACCGGCAACCTGAAAGGCAAAGGCGAGGCCTTGCAATCCATCACCGGCAAGCAGTTTACCACCACCCGCGCTACAAGCGGAAAGAGTGACCAGATCCGCATTGAGTTTCATTTGTATGATTTCCCAGGCGCTCAAAAGTTCTGCCTTTTTCGACTTGTTGCCGGAAAGCGCCAACGCGGATTCCATCGGCAGGTAGGGATCTACAAAGCCATGACAGGCAATGTGAAGCAGCAGCGCACTTTCTTGCACGGCCAGAACATTTTCTTTGGTGGCAAGTTCACCCATAAATTGGGTCGAGCGACCTGGAAAAAGCGCACTGATAAGCTGAACTTCTTTACGGCTGTGGGGTAGAGGCGTCAGGGACAAGCCTCGTTTGCTCAGGGAACGCAAGCTATTATCGCTCACTCCTGAAGTCGTGGAATAAATGGGATCGCCGAATGCGACCAGAAACTCCTCATTATTGACCGGTCTTTCAGGTGCACGAAGACCTTGGACGAACACGGAGGCTGATGAAGCGATGTTCCATTCGAATCGAGATATAAGATAGCCGGTTTCGGATCTATCCTGATGGCTCCATTGCCCGTAAAGAGAGCCTGGTGGAATGCTATGCAAGGGTCCGTCCGCAAGGTAAAGAATGCTGTCGATGCCGTCAAGATAAGGAAGCGCCGGCTGTATGACGTTCGAAAACAGGTTGTTACTCAATAATTTCCATTGCTCTTTATAAAAATCCGCCTGTTCCTGAAAACGTTTCATATCGGCTTCTGTTTGCGGCAATTGGGTGAGTAAGGCCTCAACGGCATTCTTCAATTTTTCAGCACCAACCGGTAATCGTAATGCGGTCGGCGGTTGATTCTTGCGAATGATGAACAGTAGAGTATGTTCTTCCATGATTCCGTAGGAAAGAATAGCTTGATCCTCATCCAGGGTTGCGACAATTTCCTGAATGGACAGGGGACCTGATGGTTTCAATTTTTCCAGGTTGGGGAATCCCTGCTTCACCTTGTGTTCGAAGCGGTCGCGTTTCGCCCTGATTTTTTGCAAAGCTTGCCGTCGGGAAGTGGTTTCTCCCTCGCGGTCCTCGAAAAGGGCTTTCAAAGCCGCGGCATGCTCTTTTTCAATCTTTTGATATTCGGATTTCAAAGGTTCTTTCAGGTTGTGGAACAGTTCCGCTTCCCTTTCCGCGATCATGTTCAAGAGCACTCTGGCTCGAAAGCGTTCCAGGTATAGAAAAGCTTGCGAGACATCCGTGTCGACCTTGCGATTGGCCAGGGCCTTGAAAAGTGCTTCGAAGCTATAAATCAAATCACTGTTGGCGCGTTTGGTCAGAGCCGGCGTCTCTAAATGAGATTCGATGATGTTCAGTCCCTCCTCGAAGGAACCCATGGCCTCATCGTAGCGACCTTGTTTCTCTTGAACCAGGCCCAGGAAATAGAGGGCGTCAGCCACGCCCGGGGAGTTCGGGGCCACACGTTTTTTAAATTCGATGGCTTGCCGAAGTAATCGAACTGCCTGTTGCAGGTCGCCTTTCTGCTCTAGAACTCTGCCCTTACCGATGAGGCATTCTGCCTCCTCTTCACCACCCGGGATATTACTTCGAAAAATAACAAGCGCTTCATCGATCAATTCCTCAGCGGCCCGATAGGCTCCATTGTCATAATGAACCATACCCAAATCCAAGAGGACACTGCCAATTCCAAGCGCATTGCCTCCGGCTCTCTTTATTTTTAAAGAGGCCAGCAGTTCTTTTTCGGCTTCATCTACGCGCCCTTGGGAGCGATAGACCAGACCCAGATTAGTCAGTGCCCTGGCGGCTCCCATGGAATCCGGAGAATATTTTTCCAGGGCCTGTTTGAGATAAACTTCGGCAAGTGAATAACTACCCCTGTGGTAATACAATAGGCCGAGGTTACTGAATATGGAGGGGAAATAGCGGCTATCCGGGTCTTTTTCCTCCAATACGGCTAGTGCCTGAAGGTAACATGCTTCACTTTCCAGATAGTTTCCCCTCTGCTTGAGGACAGAAGCGAGTCCGTCCAAAGATCCGACCTCCTCCACGACACTGTCGGGAGTGTTGAGTTTTCGAGCCAGATCCAGGGAACAACGATAGAAAAACTCGGCGGCATCCAGGTTCTTCAGTGCCTTCTCCGCATGGCCCATGGTCAGGTAGGAAGCCATCACCGGGGCCTGATCCGGGTAGAGTGATTCGCTGATATGAAGATCACGATGAGCATAATCTAGGGAGATGTCCAGGTTCCCCCGGTTTTTTTCGGCCAGGCTCAGGTTGTGGAGAACCATGGAAATGGAATCGCTGATCGGTGCGATATCTTCCAAGAGCCGCAGCAAGGGCTCCAATTGCATGACGGCGTCGTCGTTTTTCCCTAACAGGATATCCATGCTGACCATATTCATCCTGATATTGGTTCGGATAAGAGCGCCCGCCCCGCTTTTTTCCAGTTCATTCAAAGCCGCGGCATAATCGCGTTTTGCTTCATTGAAATAATACCGGCGATGAAAAGCGCCTCCTCTTTGATTCAGCGCCCAACCTGCCATGGAACGATCACCCATCGCCTCCGCAAGATCGATGGCGCGAAGGTAGTAGCGATCGGCCAGGTCCCATTCTTTCTCACTTCTCAAAAAATTCCCCGTTTCCAGAAGCACCCAGCAGGCTAGTTGAGATTTACCGGATTGCCGCAAAGCATCGACCACACCATCCCAGGACTGGACACCGGCCTTCCAATTCGAGTCGTTAAATAACGCCAATCCGTCGCGAAATTGCGCCTCCAGGTCTCCCGGCAGGCGCGGATGCCAGCGGAAGCGCCAATCTTCCCGCCCCATTTCCAGAACCAAAGGAAAGCCGTCTCTTCGGCCGTAAACGATGACCTTTTCGTGGGCTTCGGCTTCAACTCTCATGGAAAAGACGGAAAAAGGCGTGTCGAACAGGCCGTGAAGCTTTTGAACCTCGTTTCCCTCGGAAGCAATCTCCCATCGCAAGAGCAAATCGCCCGGCTGCAATTCCGTCTTTCCCCCGGGAATCCAATCAAGGTAAAAACCCATGGGCCCCCGCGGCTTGTCTTCCGGTGACGCTTCATTGGGCTCGGGCTCGGCCTGCTTGAGTTCCTTCTGCTGCCGCAAGATATCTCCGGCTTTTTCGGTTTCGCCCAGTTCCAGATATGCGCGGGAAAGAAAAGTCAGAACTCTCTCGTTCTGCTTCATGGCCCGCGCCTGCTCAAGATCCAGTTTGGCCAGATCGGGACGTTGCTTGTTCAGGTAATGAATTCCCCTATCGAGAAGGCTTTCAAACAAACGGTTGTCAAACTTAAGAGATTCCCGGTCATCGGGCCTACCGATCGAAACATTGCCTCTCAGGGCGTGATCGTTTGTTTCATCGATACTCCCGGATGCGGCAGTCTCCGGAGGCGCAGGAGGATCGGTTTGATCACGCGAGGAAGCAACCGGCTTCGTCAGGTTCATAAAAAGAACTACCAACGCCATGGTCAAAAGAGCGGCGGCCCATATGCCGTTCGCAACGGAGGCTTGTCCCATCCAGTTTTTTATGCTGATGAAGACGCGTTTCTCCGTCTTCGGTTTCTCCACGGAAAGCAATTCCTCCTTAGCCTTCGCTGGTCCCGAATGGAGCCAGTGACGAAAATCGGGGTCCCATTCGACAGAGGCGTTCCTCTTCTCGTTTTTTGCTTGATCCATAGACTCGAAAATCTCGCCCAGACAGTCGTTGGCCACACGACCGCGCACCTCGAACCCAACGGGAACGGGGTCCAGCCAGAAACCGTATTGTGCGCGGAGGGTCATCGGACCCAAATCATGTTTCAGACTGACATCGGTTGAACCGCAATGCGGGTAGGCATCGAGCGGAGCTACATAAAGACGATGCTTGGACATCGGGTCGGCAAAGATTACCAACCACAGTACATCCCTCTGCGTTAGATGAGGGAAGGAAAGAATGGCGCCGGCCGTAAGGCGTTGATCGACTTGGGCTTTTTGAAGTGATTGAAGCTTGGATTGCGCCTTCTTAGCAGCTTCCATCAGTTGTTTTTGCCTTTCGTTCTTATCCATTTAGCTTCTTTCCTCTCCGCTTCGGGTCGTCAATGAGATGAGGGTTAGTGGGCCTCCAACATGCTGGTTACCAGGAGTTCAAGGTCTTCATGGACCCCCTGGACAGCAGTTCTGGGAATGTTCAGGTCTTTCGATAATCGGCGAAGAGACAACTTTTCTCCAGGTACCCCTTTACTGGTTAAGTATAGCCAGAGTTTCTCCATACGTTCACGTTCAAGTGGAGATTTATTTACTTGTAGATGAATGGTTTTCAGGACCCGTTGAATGAAATCGGCCAGGTCGTCGGCAGAGGGAAGCAGCAAATCGATGGAAGTCAATTCCGGGTCCGACTTTTCTTGAGCATCCAAGCTTTGCTCATGGATGGGTTGACGGCCCAGTATTTCTTTAACGCGTTGCTTCAGGGGAGCGACCAGGGCTTTCAAGGTGAAGGCAGTGACGGTCGCACCTTGCAGGTCCTTGATCTTTTCTGCGAGAAGTGGGCGTACCCAACCCGCAGTCTTCTCTCCGGTGGTGATGAGTTTGGCAAGCCATTCGTCATTCCAGGAAAAAATATGCTCACTCAAATCTTTTTCAGGGGCCGCGGATGCCCGGTCCGCTTTGGGAAAAACCATGACTGACTCATCCTGCAGGCTCGCTGCTACATCCTCTTCAGCGTGCCCGTCGGTGATGAGATCTAATTCCTTTTTCTTGATCATCTGCTTAAGCGTTTCGCGTGTGTTTTGAAAGACACGGTAGCTGTCCGGGTCCAGTTGTGCATGAAACTCGGTGACGAACCAACGAGCAAACTTTCTAACCTTAGTCTCGATATCGCCGTGGTGTTCCCAACTGCGCATAAGCCAGGAGATACGATCTATGTAGATATAGGAATAGAAGTTAGATAACACTTCATCGATATCCAGGCGCTCTCCCTTGTACCCGGTTGAAAACCAGGTGCCCGCGGGTCTCGGCCACAGGTTATGGCGGGCCAATTCCCTCAATAGGAGTTTCTTCAGGGGTCCGTCGACAAAATCGATCAATTCCAGGATTTCCAGGTTCCCGCTGTTGAGGTCTTGCAGGTGGCGGGTGAAAGGCTTACTGGAGGGTGACAACAGATGCCTCCGCGGAAAACACAAAAAAGATGGGTGATTATGGCTTGCTTCCAAGCGGCTGTCAACTCTCTTGGACAGGCGTCTTCCGGGCAATTCTGAATAACTCATGTGTTGTGTCTGATTTATTTTTTTCAGGCCAAAAAAAGAATCTTTCCGCTACTCATTATTTGAGCCTTTGAAACAAGAATTCTTGCTTTCTCGATCCAGGAGTAAAGTTCTTCCCTGAATCGACCGCCGGCCGGTGAAATGCCTTCTACATATGCCCCCACGGAGGCCGACACCTTCGATGCGGCTAGTGTCAGGTCTCTTCCTCGACACGAGTACGCTCAGCTTCATTCACATTGGTCCTATTACGGAGAAAAGCATGAGAAATCTGTTCTTAATAGCCCTCGTCTTATTTTTTTGCACCCTTGTTATGGGACAAGGCTTCGATTTTCCTATGCCGTTTGAAGAAGGTGATGGATACACAATCACCACTCCCATTAATGGGGATACTGCTTTCCACAGGGGAATAATGGCCATGGATATCGTATCTGGAAAACCTGATGCTGCAATACTTGCTGTAGCATCAGGAACAATTGTGGAAGTTAGATTCGGCGCCTGTCATGGAGATTTGGACGTGTGCTACGCCTGCGAGGGCAAGCCATCCCTTTCTGGAATTGGGCAGCCGGTAGAAAGAGATGATCCTCGTCTCAATCATTTTTGGGGAAACGTTGTCGTCATCGATCACGGGAATGGTTACAGAACACGCTATGCTCATTTGCGTTGTATTGGCCTCAATACGGAACTAAAGGTCGGTGACTCCATAAAAAAAGGAGATCCTCTCGGGCGAATCGGCACCAGTGGCTGGAGCACCGCTGTTCATTTGCATTTTCAAGTCTATTGGGAAAACGATAGCGATCACGAACTAGCCGAATTACAAACTGTTACGATGGAAGGCCAACCCCTGGCTTTTTACACGGACGGTTATGTAGCCAGTTCCTCCAATCGCCCCGGACTGGAGTTCGTCACCCTGGAACATCATGGATTCGGCGACATTCTTAACGGAGCGGGCGTTCATCAGGGTGGTATCTCCTATACCCTGCGCAACAATGATGTTCAGCCGGTTATCATCAACCGGGTTACCTTGTGGGGAGAATCCGCGGTATCCTCAAAAGAACAATTGGGTAGTCAGGCGTTTAGTCTGACGCTGCAACCCGGCGGGAGCGTTACCCAAAGCACCAATGTGTCGGTGACCCTGCCGCGGGATTTCGTCGGCTTTTACACCATTAGCGCCACCTTGGAACAGAGCAACGGTGATTTGATTGTTTCCGGAAGGGGCACCCGGATCATGTGCCTCACCGATGAGCAATCCTTTCTGGTTGATAACGATCACCCTTCATTTCCCGGGTTTGATATCACGCCGGATTCCAAGGTGCAGCAATCTTCCGGTGGATTCAACGGCTCCCTTATCGATTACTCGTTCTCCAACGAGGGTTTTACCGATGTTTTGGGAACCTGGAAACCGCCCGGGCTTACAGAAGGCAAGTACGAGATCCTGGCCTATATACCTTTTGAAAGCACCAAAACAAAGTACGCTGATTACCGAATTGTGTCCTTCAGTACGGCAAAGCAACGCAAGATGGTGCTGACGCGGCGGGTGCCGCAGAGGGATTTGGCCAATGTCTGGTATTCCCTGGGCACCTTTCCCTTAAAAGCCCCGCATGCGGAGGTTCAATTGAGACCAACCAACCTGGGCGGTAACTACCGGGTGGGCTACGATGCCATGTTGTTCAGACGGGTGGCCGAGCTTGACGATTTTGACGACAATCCCATCGGTACCTGGTTTTATGAGGCGGTGAGCGAATTACAAAGACTCGGCATCGTTCAAGGGCGGGGCGTAGGCCAAAATCTCTTCCAGCCCTCGGAGCCGGTGACGCGTGCCGAAACGCTGAAAATCGTATTGGCCTCTGCCTGGACCTTGAAATTACAGGCTTATGAGTTGTTCCACCACGGAGAAGGCGATCCGGAAGAAACCATGCGCCTGGTGTTTGCGGACGATAACGAATCCTTTCCCCCTTTCACCGATGTGGCCGAGGGAACCTGGCCGCTACCTTACGTGGCTCTAGCCTACAAGACCGGCCTGATCGATCGTACGCAAGCTACCTACCGGCCGGATGATGCAACCTTGCGGGTGGAAGCGTTGAAGTTGATCATCGATGCCCTGGGTTTCGATTTGGATGACGGCATCAACCAGACCTTGACCTTCACGGATATAGACCGCGGTGAATGGTACGCACCCTATCTGCGCCTGGCGTTCAAACACAAAATCGCCACGGGTTATGACGAGGCTCTCTTCAAGCCCGGCGAGCCGATCAACCGTGCTGAAGCAGCTGTCATGATGTACCGGGCGCTCAGTCGTTATGCAGTAATTCCCAAGCTGGTCGGAGGTTCTAATGATTAGTCTGTTCTCTTTATGTTTAAGCATCGTTCTGGTATTCCAAGGTGATCATGAGGTTGGTGACGTGCGGGAACAGATAGTGCCCAACGGCTCGGTCATCTCTCCCGATGTTTCGATTATCGCCGATACCACGCTTACCGATTTGGAAACGCTTAATTTAACGACCTCCGTTTCCGTTTGCGCCGTATGTACGCCGTCCTTCCTCTGGCGGGCCGGCGGCGGTGAATTGACAACCGCCTTGAATCCGGGCGAGGCAACCTGGAACCCACCCGCGGTTTTCGAACCTACCAGGTTCCAAATCGACGTAAAAGTACAGGATGGCAACGGTCAAATTGCCCAGGATCAGATTACCGTCATGGTCAATCCTTCCGGTAGCGGAGGAACAGACCCGACCACATTGAACGTCATCGCACCAAATGGCGGTGAAACCCTGGCATCAGGGGAAACGACTCCGATTCTCTGGACAGCCGACCAGATGCATGGAGATATCTTCCTCGAATTGATCTCCGGTGCGACGACATTTACCACCATCGGCCCTCTGGCCAATACCGGCTCCTATGTTTGGCCCATTCCCGGCACACTCTCCGGTTCGTCTTTTCTCGTCAGGGTACGAAGCGCTGACGGGTTGGTCGCCGATACGAGTGACGGCTTTTTCTCCATATCCCAGGGTGAACGTTTCCATTTGACGCTTGCGGTCAATGGGTCGGGCCGTATCGTCAGTACCCCGCCGGGTATCGACTGCCCCGGTAATTGCTCCGGGTCATTTGCTCGAGATGCCGAGATCACCTTGACTCCGGCGCCGGACGCTAACGCCTTTTTTTCCGGTTGGTCCGGCGGCGGTTGTTGGGGAAGCTCGCCCTGTACGATCACCCTGGATCGAGACCGCCGGTTTACCGCCAACTTCGGTGGTCAGCAGGCTTTCGGCGTTCTGGCCTCCGCTCCAAGTGACGGTGAAACCGGTGTGGATACAAGAGATAGCTTCCGGGTTACCTTTAGTGAGAACATTCTCGACGGTCCCAATATCGACAGTATCACCGTGACCGGACCATCCGGGCCGCTCACCCGCTCTGTCACTCGGGGCGCGAACTCTCCTTATCTTTTTATCGACCCGCAAAATATGGAAAACGGCGTTGACTATACCGTAACGCTCCCGGCGGGTTGCGTGACCAACGAGGCCGGGGAACCCTTTGCCGGGGAATACAGTTTCGCCTTCACAACCCGCCAACCCATGGAGGCAGCCTTCTTCATAACCGCCTATCCGCCGATGGTCGTCGAAAATCAGCCCCTCTCGATTACCGTTTGGTATGACCGGGTTCAGGATGAAGCACGCACCATCACCTTCACCAGTTCTTCTCCGCAAGACATTTCTCCTAATTCCGTGACCATCCCGGCCGGGGCCAACAATGCGGTGGTCACCGTCACCGCGGACAGCAATAGTGTATTCGGCGATTCTAAAACGGTTACATTGACCGCCAATACCAGTGACGGTAAACAAGCTTCCGACACGGTTGAGTATGTGAACAACGATCCATCCGATATCGGACCTCTGCGACTGGCCGGTCTTGGATTTCTATCCAATGATGACGACGGTGACGGTGTATTCGAGGCCGAGGAGGATGCGGACCTTAACATCGAATTACACAACTCCGGCTCGTCTTTGCTTTCCAATGTTTGGGCGCGGGCAAGAACAGTAAGTACATTCGATTCCACATTGAGAGTTTTGGGTACCGCGGAGTGCACCGTGGGATCGATTGGGGCTGGGAATATTGAATCCTGCTCCGTCGGATTGAGGGCCGATGACGATTTGCCGACAGGCGATTATTGGATCGAAATTACGGGCGTAACCCTGGATGGCAGCGGGAATCCGACCACGCATTTCATCGATTACCTGAAGGTTCATGTGGTCAATGAGTTATTTAGAGATTTCCGGGTGACCTATACTTCCGTGAGCAGCAGCACCGGCCAACCGGGCCAGGTCTTCTCGCGTACTTATGTAGCTGTCGGAAGCGGCGACAACTATGTGAGTTCCCTACCGCAACTCCGCATCATGCAAGAACACAAGGGCGTTCAATCCATCGTCCATGAAACCCTGGCCGATGTCCCGGGCTGGTTCAATACCGAACAGAGTTTTGTCTATGACCTGGTGGCGCCGCAAACCCCGGGTGTGTACCAATACTGGGCCGAAATCAATCCGCCCGGCCCGGGGCAACAACCCGAGTCGGATCCTACCAACAATGAAAGTACGCGATGGACCCTCAACATACCCGAGGCCAATCTGCCTCCCGCCCTTACGGCAGTGGGCGCTCAGGTCATACCGGCAGATCAGCAACTCGTATTGTCGATGATCGCGACCGATCCCAACGCAGGAGACGTGCTTTCTTTCAGTCTGACCGAGGGACCTGCCGGCGCGGCAGTCAATCCGACGACCGGGGAGTTTTCCTGGATACCGGGCGTCAACCAGGCGCCGGGAACCCATCAAATTACGATCCAGGTGACGGATAACGGCAGTCCGTCGCATACGGATACGGCAACCTTCCAGGTTGAAACCACACTGGAATCGGATGTCGCCGTGGGGTTTTCCATCCCCGAGGAAGCGGCGGTACCGGGCCTGGCCTACAGCTACCAGATGTTGGTTATCAATAACGGTCCTCACCCCGCTGTCGGCTTGAAGGTCGACCACCTGTTGCCCGTGATCTTGGAAAACGGCAGTTGGACCAGTTCCGGGCAAACACGTTCGATGAATAGAGCCGGTATCGGCGATATTCATGATACGGTCGATCTGGATGTGGGACAATTGGTGACCTATAGTATCACGGGAACCGTGTCGTTATCGGCTTCAGGGGCCCTGCTTTTGTCCGCCTCTCTCGACTTACCGGCTGGGTCGCTTGATCCAGGCAGCAGCAATAACACCCGGGAGATGACGGCGGCCATCGTGGCCCTGGACTATGGCGATGCCCCGGACAGCGGTGGATTTACCTATCCCACCGGTGCGGAAGCCGATGGTGCGCGTCATGTTTTCGCTCCGGGCCTGTTTCTGGGTAGCGGGGTAGATGCTGACGATGCAGGTCAAGCGGATGCCCAGGCCGCGGGCGATGATAACGACGGTTTGGATGACGAGGACGGTGTTGTCTTTCTCAGTGCCATTCAGGGCTGCCTGGAAACCCTACTTCAAGTTACTGCATCCGCCGGGGGTTTTCTCGATGCCTGGATCGATTTCAATGCTGACGGTGACTGGCTGGATGCGGGGGAACGCGTTTTCACCGCGCAAACTGTTGCCGCGGGAGTCAACAACCTGTCTTTCCAAACGCCGTGTGAAACAGTTGAAGGCAGTAGTTTTTCGCGGTTCCGTTACAGTACCGCGGGCAATTTGGATATGACCGGACAAGCGACGGACGGCGAGGTGGAAGATCATCAGGTGACCTTGTCGGCGGCACCCGCCTGCGTGGACACCGCTATCGGTAGCTTGGATAACGTGCAACCGGGGGCATCGATCATCATTCCCGTGACGGTGTCCGCCCTGGACGGCCTCAACGTGGAAAGCTTCACTTTCGCCGCCTCCTGGGACGCTTCCATGCTTACCTTGGAAACCATTGAGACGGCCGGCAGTTTGTCTGAGGGTATGACCGTTTCTCTCAACGACCTGACGCCCGGGCAAGTCATTTTCTCGGGAGCCGGAACGGCGGATCTTACCGGATCGGGGGAATTGTTCCGCCTGCAATTCAAAGTGGCCCTGGATGTAGCGCCTTCATCCTGTGGTGTGCTTACCTTGGATTCGTTCACCATTAACGAGGGATTTCCCACAACCTGCCTGACAAACGGCCAGGTATGTGCCTGCCCCCTTGGTGATGTAACCGCCAACGGCGATGTGACGGCCTTTGACGCGGTTCAGGTACTGAAGCATGCAACCGGGTTGACCACGGATTTCGACCCCATTCCCCTTTGCTCGGCCGATGTTACCTGTAATGGTTCCATCAGCGCCTTCGATGCCGCTCAAATTCTCAAATTCGATGCAGCCCTGATCATGGAGTTCCCCTGTCAAACATCGCGTTCGCCGAACGCGATGGAGGCGGCGGTGAGCTTCGAACCTTTACCGGCCGATAGGGCGGATCAAGATCTTGGGCCGTTTGTTTTGCCCGTTGGGGTGAGGACGCCGTCCCGGACGCTTGCATCCCTACAGGTCATGATTGACTTCGATCCGGAACTGGTTACCGTTCGGGTGCTGCGGGGCGAAGGCATGCCGGACGGTTGGCTGCTCAGCGTCAATGATGCCCTGGATGGACGTCTGGTTATCGCCGCGGCGGGAATCGATCCGCCGGACAATGCATCGGATATCCTCAAGCTATGGGTAGAGCCGATCGACGAAGGCATGGCAACCTTCTCGGTAGTTTCTTTTTCCGCCAACGAAACGGAGCATGGGGTCGATCTGCCCGCCTTGACCCTGCCCGTCCGCCCCTGCTTTTTCCCAGACGACTTGACGCGTCAACTTGGGAACTGGCCGGGCACCATGGGGATTCAGGAGTTGATCTGGTTGACGCATTGCCGGAAGGACCAGGAACCTTGAATTGGAGCGCGCTCGGCAACGGGCGCCCTTTCTTCATCGAGCCGGCAGGTAATGCGGCTTTGGCTTATGGAGGAGCATATGCGATTGCCTTTTCTTATTTGTTTTTTTCCTATCACCTTATGGGGTCAGGTTCAGGTCACCCTCCCGGACCTTGTGTTTCAGGCGGGGGAGCCGGTAACCTTTGACATTTCAGTCAGTGATCTTATGGGCCGGGGTGTGGAAAGCTACGCCTTTCAATTAGACTACGATGCGGCCGTGGTTGACCTGACCGGAGTGTCGCTTCAGGGAACCTTGTCCCAAAACCTTAACCTGGCGGTCAATACCCAAACGCCGGGCCGGCTGATCGTTTCGGCCGCCTCCTTGACGCCCCTGGCCGGCGCCGGCGTATTATGCCGCGTCGAGGGAAATACAATTATGACAGGGCAAACCATGCTGACCCTGTCGTCCTTCTCCTTCAATGAGGGCAATCCGACCGCACAGGTCCAGAATGGTTCCCTGGAAATACCGGACCTACAGCCCGTAACGTTCACGGTCCAGCCCGTGGCCGCGAGTGTGTGCCGGGGGTCCGGTTTTTCGCTCGCCGTAACGGCCGACGGCACCGAGCCCATCACCTACCAATGGCGGCGTAACGGGGAAGCCGTCCCCGGCGCCAACGCGGCAACCTATGTGGTGACGGCCGCCGAATCCCAGGATTCCGGCGTGTACGACTGCCTGGCAACCAATCCTGCCGGAACCGAAACCAGCGCCTCGACCCAGGTGCTGGTCAGTACAGGACCCGTCCTATCCGACAAGCCCGATACGCCGGTTGCCTGCGAGGGGCAAGCACTAACCCTGAGTGTCGCGGCTACCGGGGTCAATTTGAGTTACCAGTGGCAAAAAGACGGTGTGGATATTCCCGGCGCCAACAGCATGGATCTTACCTTCGAGGCCCTGGCATCGGAAGACCGCGGGATCTACCGTTGCCGGGTAGAGGACGACTGTGGCTCGTTGACCACCTGGGATATCCCCTTGTTTGTGGATCAACAGTTGACCATCGATGCGCATCCCCAGGATATGTTTCTCGGCCTTGAAGATACGATGGTTCTGAGCGTAACCACCCAGGGTTCTCAGCCTATTCAATATCAGTGGATGTTCCAGGGTTATCCGATTCCCCATGCAACCTCTCCGTCCCTGACCATCGATCCCATGCGGTCGGATGATTTCGGCTACTACTATTGCAGGATTTCCAACCCATGCGGCAGTATTGACACTCGGGTGGCCGCCATTTCGCAAAAACCCTTCCCCGATTACTTCGAGGGTGATCAAAGCGGGGTTTCATTGGGCAACGCGGTGGCCATGGACGGAAGTTGGGTTGTGGTCGGGAACATGTTGGATGATGAAACCCAAACGGATTCCGGCGCCGTGCTCATTTACCATCAGGTAAACGGGAACTGGCTACAAAACGCAAGATTGAAAACGCCGTCTCCCGTACAAAACGGTCACTTCGGTTTTCGCGTGGATGTGAAAGGCGATCGCGTCATGGTGGGCGCCCCGGGTGAAAACCGGGCGTATATCTATCGATATACCGATGGAAACTGGACGATGGAGGCAGATCTCTATGTGGGCACCGGGTATGGCTTTGGCAATGATGTAGCTCTGGAAGAAAACTGGGCCGTGGTGGGTGCACCGCTTTACTCATCCAGGGGAGCCATTTATCTTTATCGTTATTACTCCAATCGATGGAATTACTACACGCGATATAACCCATCCACCGCTTATGCCCAGAAATTCGGCTGGTCCGTGGACGCTGATGGAACGACCCTATTGGTCGGTGCGCCGAATGATAGAGTCAACAATTCAGTCGTCGGTTCGGTCTCGGTCTATACTTACAGCAATTCCCTCTCTTTTCGCACCCTGATGCAACCTTCTTATCTAAACAGCAGTTCGGAATACGGCTACGATGTTGCCATTAAGGACGATGTCGCCGTGGTCGGCGCCAGGTCGTATTCTATTCCCAGGACACGATCGGGCGCCGTTTTCGTATTTAGAGGAGCGGCCGGTACCTGGGCAGAAGAAGAACGGCTGCTGACGACGACAACGACCAACTACACTTATTTCGGTACCTCTGTGGCTCTATATGGAAACCGGATTCTTGCGGGCGATGCCAATAACAGTTCTCCCTACAGCGGTGCCCGCCTGTTTTTGCACGACGGCGCCACGTGGCTCTACAAGGCTGAATTCAGAGAGGGGGATCAGAATAACAACGGGTTTGGTCAGGCGGTTGCCCTGAGCGACGGCTTTGCCGCTATAGGAGCACCCAATGAAAACAGCCGCGGCCATGTCTACTTCTATCAATTCGAGCCGCCGCCTGATACACCTTGCCCCAAACCCCTGGTCACAGCTCACCCCAAACCTCTCAATCTGACAGTCGGCGCGACCCATGCCCTCGAATTCACCGTTCAGGGCAGCGGTTCGATGACCTATCAATGGTATCGGAACAGTAGACCGTTGCGAGGCGAAAATCAACCGGCGTTGACCATCGCGGATGCGGGTCCGGAAGACCAAGGGGTTTACTATTGCGTGGCTACCGATGATTGTGACAGCGTAACCTCGTCCTCTGCCTCGGTGACGATTGGTCAAATGCCGGCTCTCTTCGATTTTTCCACTATCGAATTGGAGGCCGGTGACAATATGGGCCCCGTGGCAGTATCAGCAAACTGGGCCGCGGTCGGGGTTCCCGGATATGACAACAACTCCGGTCTGGTTTACCTTTACCGCTGGGACGGCGATGCCTGGCATCTGGACACCCGGTTACTTCGTCCACCCGTATCGAGCGCGTTCGGCGCTGATCTGGCCCTGTCCGGCGAAAGGTTGGTCGTCCGCTCCGGGGGGTACCTTCATGTCTATCATCGTCAATCCGGGATATGGGTCCTGCGCGATTCACTGAACACGGGGTCACCCTCCGGTGCGCTCGTACTTCAAGGCGATGAACTGATTGCCGGTTATCCCGCAAGCCACGAACTGGCCACCGGCAACGGGCGTATTCTTATCTATCGCTGGAACGGGCTCAACTGGGTGTTGGCGGATAGGCTACCGCGTCAGGCCACCTACATCGGCGACAATATCGGTAATGATCTGGCCCTGTCCGGCGACCATCTGGTTGCCGGCGTCCACAAGCGCAGCATCAACGGCAGCAATTCCGGCGTTGCCATGATGTTCCGCAGACGAGAAGATCTCTGGCAACTGGAAGCCGTTCATGCAAACCCAACCTATCTCGGCGGTACCTATTTCGGCAATGCGGTGGCCGTCAGCAGCAACACCCTGGCGATCTCGGCCACCCATGACGACAGCGCCCAAACCAACGCTGGAAGCGTCTTCATATATGAAAATGTGTCGGATCGATGGCACTACCGGCAAACGGTCTCACCCGCGGCCCCCAACAATTATGCGGGGTACACCGTTGCTTTGAGCGGGGACAAGTTGTTGATCAACGCCCCGAATAACGACGACCTGGGGACCAATACCGGTCAGGTCTATCTTTATGAAAAGGACGATGAGGTTTGGACCGATGCCGGAACCCTTTTCGACCCAAACGGCGATACAAATGATAATTTCGGAACCTACATCGCTCTCGACGGTTATCTGGCTCTGGCCGGTTCGTCATTCGCTGATTACTTCGGTCTGGAGTCAGGCGTAGCGCTGGGGTTTGGGTTGGAAGCCGGTAACATTAACGATTGCCTTATGGGAGATGTGACGGCCAATGGGGCCGTGTCAGCCTTTGACGCCGCACAGATCCTTGCGGCTGTGGTCGGCGCGCCCACCGATTACGACCCCATACCATCCTGTGCCGCCGACGTGACCTGTAACGGAACAGTCAGTGCCTTCGACGCCGCTCAGATCTTGCGCCATGTGGCGGGTATCGATCCGGTTCTCGAATGTCTGGAACGCCGGTCATCGGGCTCGGGTAGGATGATTGCCGGGGATATGGAAACCGCCGCCGCACCTTTCAAGGTCTCTCTCGATTGGGTTGGGCAAGGAACCTTGGGTTTGCGAATGCAAATAACCTATGATCCGCAACGGCTGGCACTCCACGATATTTCGGCTCGATTGCCGGCGGGTTGGAGCATGGTCGACAATCGTCATGCCGGTCGCGTCATTCTTGCGGCCGCGGGACCGGAACCCCTTACTGAGACTGAGCAAATTTTGTCTCTTTTTTTTCTTCCCCTTGAAACCGGACCGACTACTCTTAGTTTCAGCCGAATGACGATAGATGAACATGAAAGACCGGAACTTGATCAAGCGATCGATCTCCAAATCACTCCCTGCCCCATAGGCTCCTGGCCTTCCGCTCTGGCTTCCTGGTCTCGCGGAAGCGACGTAAGGCAATTGGTCGGCCTACTTTCATGCAGTCAACAAGCAGGAGGAGGACCATGATATATCGTACCTTATTACTCTCGATCTTTACCGCGACCGCCTGGGCTCAGATCGAGGTGTCCTTACCGGATCTAAGGGCCGATCCTGGTGAACCCCTCCAAATTGCCCTGACTCTGGGCGATACCGGCGAGACGGGCATCCGGTCCTTCTCCATAACATTGGTTTACGACGAGTCCGTTCTGACGGTTACGGATGTCTCGTTGACCGGTACCGTCGTCGAGGGGTGGAGTCTGGCCGCGAACTTTCAACCCGGAGTTCTAACGCTTTCCGGTGCGGGCGCCACAAACCTTGCGGGACCGGGAACCCTGATTCGGATAATGGGCCGGGCAGGCGCCGCCGGGGTCTCGGCGTTAACCCTGGAGCATCTTGTTTTCAATGAGGGCCTACCTCAGGTGCTGCCGCACAACGGTGTACTTACGGTAACCGGTGCAGGGCAGGGTTCTCTGCTGGTGAGAATCGGGGAAAAAGCCGTTGATCCGGGCGCCACATTCGAGTTGGATGTTTCCCTGAGCGGGTCCGGCTCAAACCTGCCAATTTATAGCTTTGAAGCCAGGCTGGTGTTCAACCCGGCCATCGTTTCGTTTGAGGATGTATCCCTCGAAGGCGGTATCTTCTCCTATTGGTCCCTTGCCATGAATAATACCAAGGATGGTGTTATTTCTCTTTCCGCCGCCGGGGTTCAGGGCGTTCAGGGGCAAGGCCTGGTGTTTCGCTTGCAAGGTAGCGCCCTGAAAGAGGGGCTGAGCAATATCTCTTTCGAGACCTTTGCCTTCAACGAGGGAGAACCTGCCGTCGTCACCCGCCCCGGCAAGGTGCTGGTTGATCTACATGTCGCCTCACCCATCGCCGCTCTGGGTTCGGCCTCGCCAATGATGGGCCAAGCTTTTTCCCTTCCGTTGTCGTTAAGCAACCTGGCCGGAACGGAAATAAGAGCGTTGAGTCTTGAAATATTCTATGATCCGGACCGTTGCCGAATACTGACTTACAAGGCGGAAGGCACCCTCTCGGATCGATGGGTGTTTGCCTTCAATGCCTCGACACCGGGACACATCGCCTTATCGGCCGCGAGTTCTACACCATTGACTGAAGACGGGGTTTTCCTTGTCTTGGAAGGTGTCGCCTTGGCAGCCGGCAACGCCGTGTTGACCATGGATCACCTACAATTCAACGAAGGTAACCCGATTGGCGAAGTACAAAACGGGGAAGTTATTATCGAGGAGTACTCGCCGCCGGAGGTATTGATTCGTCATCCGGAGTCGGATTTGGTGGTGATGCCGGGTGAAACCGTGCAATTGGAAGGGCAGGCGGACGCGCTTCCCGAACAATATCCTTTGCAATACAATTGGTCATTCGACGGCGCGGCTGAGGACCGCTACGAATTGATACCCGGAGCGATTTTCTTTGAGGAACCCGGCTCCTATCGGATAACCTTTCGCGTGGCTGACCGATTCGGCCGGGAAAGCGTCGAAACCCGCACGATCACGGTCCGTTCCTGTCCAACGCCCTCATTGCCGGCCTCGATCCCCCAGGGTTTGATGTATCCAGAAATTCAGGCTCGCTTCAATTGTGATGAGCACCGGTTATCCTGGTTTTGGCGAACGGCAACGATGGACGCTTTCGGCCACAATATCAACCCTTGTGTTCTACCGGATTTTCTCGACGTATCTGAAGATGTAGAGTTTGTTGTTTTGGAGAATGGTACGGAGGTTTTTTCCGTTTCAACCCGGGTTTTGGTTTCACGAAACCAACGATTCAATGACTTTGACGAAGACGGTTTCAACACGATTGCAGATATCCTTTCGGCGGCAGCCATCTGGCGAGGGGAAGGGGAGGATGCGGACGGTGATCGTCTGGTAACCATCCTGGACCTGCTGTATATCCATGCCGAGGAGGTGCATTAGACACAAATGACAGGCCTGTCGGGCGTACGCATCCTGCTATGGGATATCTGGAATATGATGGAACCGAGGATGATGGACTTCAGAACGTCAACCAGGCTGTCTTTTGGAAGTCTGAACGGGAACACTCCGGCTGGTAAGTTTTGTAGTAAATCCGGGTACTCGCCGGCAAGCACCTAATCAATGTCCTGCTGAGTATCTTGAATTAATGCAACCTCGCTCAGTCTTCGGTAAGTGGTTGGGGAACTTCAACTGGTCCTGCACCATGGCGTCGAAGGGCTTCAATAGATGATCCAGGGAGGGATTGTCAGGCTCCAGAAGATGAAGGGCGGTGTTGATGGACTCGATAGTCGACAAACAATGGGCTTCGGGTTCCCGGCGAATACGATAGCGGCTGGGCGCCTCGGGATGAATGGCAAACCGCGGCAGGCCGGCCAATTCGGGTTCCGACTTGAACAGCGCCTTGGCCTGGCGCCAGGTGCCGTCCAACACCACCAGATGATCGGGCCTCCGATGCGGCGGCAGTTCGGCCAGGTCCGCGGCCGTGGGTCCCGGGTAGAGCAGACCGGTGCCGGGGGGAAGATTCAGCGGTACATTCAAATGACGCAGATCGCCGGCCCACCGCACGATCAGCTTCACCCGGCTGAGGCTGAGCCGAGCGATACGCGCGGTGCCGATGGGATGGAAGCGTTCTTCCGGGTGCTGCAAAATGATGATGCCGGTACGGTTACTGACCGGCACGATATAGTTGCAAATACAGACCACGGCTGCCTTATGGCAGCGCCAACACATCTGTCGCGGTTCCCTGGACAACGTGGAGCCTCCTTTGGCGGGCCCCATTCTAACAGAAGCAACACAAAAAGGGAAAACGGCGCTTAGCTGAAGAGCTTGTTGCCGTCGCTGTACATGATGCCCGCGGCTTCCAACCGGGCGGCCTGTACGTCCGTGAAACCGGTTTCACT
>JASJCB010000077.1 GCA_030066195.1 Acidobacteriota bacterium | reverse complement strand
ACCGGGTAACATCAAAGCCGAAAAGCTGGTAGCCAACCAGGTCTTTACCCAAAAAGTGCAGGAAGTTGATGCGGACGGACAAATCCTACGCGCGATTCGGTCCTATCGAGTATCCAACACCGAATTGGGGGAAATGGGGGCTCTGGACGACGCTTACCAGGGTTGCATCGTCTCCTTTCGTCGGGAGGGTTCGCTGTGGGATATCAAGGGTTACCGGGTGGTCAACAAGGTTCGCGAAAGGGTTGATCTGGACGAAATTGCTGTGGATGAACTAGGCGCGGCGGTACCCGGAACGGAGACCGGCAACTATGACCTGTTCCGCTTGATCCTTCCCCGGGAACCCGTTGCCGTCGGAGCCTCCTGGGATTTGGACCCTCTGGCCGCTTTCGACTACATGGAAGTGAGCAAACCTTACGAATACAGCGTCAAAAAGGAATATTCCAAGGTCAAGGCAACCCTGGTTTCGGTCAAGCCGGATGCGGTTCAACTTCGTCTGAGCGGTGAACTGTTGATCTCCGCCCGCGATAGAAAGAATATCATGACCATGACCTCCAAGTTGCAACTCAAGTCCCTGTTGGTCAGCCTGCGCCCGGGCCCTTTCATGGAATTATCCCGCTTACTGAAGGCCGAAATGACCTCGCATGGTGAGTCCACTGACGGGAAAATGCGCGCCCGAGGCGCTAACGAGTTCCACTTCCAGCGCCTGTTATCCCCGAAAAAATAAAAGCGCGGTGCATGGGAGACGCACCGCGCTTTTTTGTTGATTCACTGAGCTCAAGCGAGGTTATTCCTCGTCCTCGTCCTTGATCTCCTTTAGCATGGACGACATGGCCGAGTCGTAACACTGAGGGCATACGCTGTGCGAGATATTCGCGATAGTGTGGCCCTGAATGTAGTGGTCAACCCGCTGCCAGAAGTTCTCGTCATCGCGGATCTTGTTGCAGTACATACACATGGGAATGATGCCCTGCAAGACCTGGATTTCGTCCATTGCCTTTTGTAATTCTTGTACTTTCTGGTTGAGTTCCTTGGTTCGATCGGCAACGGCGCGTTCCAAATCTTCCACGTAGCGACGCGCCTTTTGACCCAGGTTCCATTTTTTCGTCAAAGCCAGGGCCATTTGTTTCACCGAAATGACGTCAAACGGCTTGCGCAGAAACATCAACTGATCGGTCGTGCCCACCTTCTGAAGGATTTTTTCCCAAGAATAATCGGAATAGGCGGTACAGATGACCATTTCGATGTGTTCCCAGCGTTCCCAAATCCTTTTGATGGTTTCAATTCCGTCCCAACCCGGAGGCATTCGCACGTCCATGAAGACCAGCGCAAACGGTCTGCCTTCCGCTTCGGCTTTTTCTACAAGCTTGAAAGCTTCTTCGCCCTGGTAGGCGTGAGTCAGCTCGTAATAGGCGGGATCGGGCGACTGCGAGCTGAAACCTTTTTCCGTCATATCGCCGAAGAGGCCCTGCTCCAGGTCGTCAAAAGAGTCAAGCTCTTCCGGCTGGCTTGGGAGGATTTTGGTGAAGTCCTCATGGATGGCGGCATTGTCATCGACAATGAGGATCCTTCGATTTTCCTCTTCCTCCCCGGGGATTTTTGCTTCCACTTCTTCGGTTTTTGTCTCTTCCATAGATTTCCCTTTCCAGACCCGATCTGAACATCCCGACCTGACCGGCCGGTTGGTTGCCATTTACCTTCCACTAGAGTAAATCGTTCTTTTCCCAGAAAACTAAACTTCTCAAATGAGAAAAGTCATCATCTTTCCCATGCTACTCCTTATGAACCTCGTCTATTATACGCCCAATGACGGGTTTGTGGGTTTTTTGTTTCCGTTGAATCCGGCCCAATTTTTAGCCGGAAGCATGGTTGACAAACCCTAAATTCTTATCGGCAAGCCCGGAAGAAATGATAGGGCCTAACCATAAGCTGCCGCCGGTTTATTTGGCTTCAACGTATTTCGTACTTCATTTCGTTGCCGCGTTTCCTATGCTGCCCGCCGATTGAGTCTTGGCAGGCGCAAGCCTGGTGGTGTATAACGTCCCTAACGTCCCTTCCATTCCCACGGAGTTTGAATTGGATCGTTACTACCTGGGAAAACTTGTAGATGACATCAACACCGCCGCGTCACAACTGGCCGAGGCCGCGTTGAAGCCCCACCTCCGAACGCTGTGCGCCCTGGATCGCCGCGTAGTCTCCGGTGAGCGCCATTTCAAGGTGCTGCGTTACCTTCTGGCCGTGGACCATGCCTGCCCTGTGCAAAAGCTGCTGCGCCTGCGTCCGGCCTTCGAAAATCTGTGTCGCCGTTTTTCCGGCCCCGATTTCGACTGTGTTTGCCACTTCGGCCACGACGCGCCCGTTCAACCCGAGGGCTCGGACCTGACCGTGCTGCTTCACTTTTACATGTTGCATGCCGGTCGCGATGATGATTGGAACCGTCACCTATGTGCGGTCCTTTTAGACGATCCCGAGACCCAAACCTCCCTGTTGCCGCCTTGGACCGGTTTCGGCGAAGGTCTTCGTCGCGACCAGTTGGAAGACGAGATCCTGTCGTTTTGCCAGCATTACCTTTCCGGTAATTTCGACAGTCTCATTCCCATTCGCGATTTCGAGGCGGCTTTCTGGCGTGTCGTCAACCTGGCTTGCACCTACCACGGCGCCGACGACTGGGACGCGCTCGTCGACCTGCTGCCCATACGCTTCCGGGAACGTCTGAAGCCGTTGCCGGACAACTGGAACGCCCTGCGCGAGGCCGAACGCTCTTTTTCGCAAGAGGCTTTTGTGCAATGCAGCCGACAAAGCATCCGCTTCTGCCAACAACTGATGGAACTGGAGGCGACGCCGTGAAACAGGTTGCAAGCCTTTACAGCGAGTTGGTTGAATCGGGGAAGGCGGCGTCCATTCGACGCTACAACCTGCGCAAGCTGTGCCGTTCGTTCGACCTGCCGCCCTGCGGGGTTTCCTTCTGGGAACTGGACGACCTGAACTGGGATTATCTCCAAACGCTCAACCGAAGCCTGGTCCACGAACGATTCGTTTTCAGAGGCGGTGAGCATTTCCCCAGGTCCTACTGGGACGACCGGGTGCTGGGCTTGGATCGCCGTACCGAATTCATTTTTCTACTGACCACGGGCGGCAACCAGCACCGAGCCCGGCGCGCTTTCTTCGCCCATAACTTCAGCGACAGCGAACGCATTTTCGGAACTCCGAAATCACCGAGCCCAAGAGAAGACGGCGACCGGCTGACCACCCAATTCCACCACGGCCTGCTGATGGACCTGATTCATTTTTCCGCCCATCGTGCGCATCTGGGCGCCCTGGCTGACTTCTACCTGGCGCTGGCCCTGCTCACCCTGACGCCGACCCCGGCCGAAATGACCCGAGACGGCATTTTCGACAGCTTCAAACAAAACTTCCCGGACTATCGTGCGGACATTACCAGAATCAAAACGGCAACGGACCTGGAATCCAAGCTGGACGACATTCTCTACCTGATGGGCAAACTGGACGGCTGAATCGAGAACGCTCAATAAAATGCCGGGCTGAGCCTTTTTGGAACCAAATGCCGTTTCTTTTATGTGGGAGCAGAGATTTATTGCCGGGAGCATCATGAGCACGTTGACAGAAATGGAAGATGAAATAGAAACCGGGTGTGTCGATTCCGGCGAGCCCTGGTTACCACTAACCCGTTTTTTCGGAGAACCCGCCGCGGTAAGCCTCCGAGACAATTATGAAAAACTACGCCGCCTTCACCATGACCTGCCGCGACACACCGCAAAGCTGATCGCCGCACGCACCGATCTGGCAATGGAAAACGCCGACAAAGACGACGACCTGGACGAGGTCGAAGCCGGTATCGTCAAAAAAGAAGAACAACTGGCCGGGTTGGAAGTCTCCTTGGACGATTTGGATACCCGCCGTCGCGTATTGCAGCACAAGTTGGGTTCCCCTTGGCATCGATTCTGGTTTGCCGTTACCTTTCGCCGTTCGGCCAAGCAAAACGAACTGGCCGAAATGGTTGCACTACAGGAAAACATGGAAGACCGCATCGCCCGTGAGCGCGAAGAACTGGCCGCGATGCAAGGCGACCACGGCCGCTTGCGCGCGCCTATCGATGCTCTGACCGCCAGATGCGACCAAATAGAAAAGGAGATCGAAGAGATCGAAGCGGTCGTCTTGGAGGCGCGCAACCGTCAAATCGAGATCTGTGTCGATCTTGTCGAAACCTGTCCGAACCTGGACGAACGTTGCGCCTCGGTCGTGGATGTCGTAGTCCATCCCAGGTTTTTCGAGGCCGTGGTCAACCGCCTCAAGTCGGGGCTTATTGAAGAAAAAGAACTGGATCGTCGATTGAGCAGCACCATTTCGCAAGCGGGAAATTCCCAAGAGGAACTGACTCGCGCTCTTGACGGACTGGGACGCGGCTTCGGCGCCGGGTTCAGTCTTGAAACCACCGGCGCCAATGCGCACGCCGGCCTGAACGGCAGTGTCGACATCGAGGAAAAAGGGTTTCTGGGCGGAACCAAGATCAGCGGCACCGCTTCCGGGTCGGGAACCGGTACCGCGAGCTATAGTCTGCAAAAACCGTTTTGGCGGCCCGGCGCCGATCAAACCGAAGCGGTCCTTGCTTTTACGGAGGCCTTCGCCGCCGCCGGTCGCAGGCAGGCCGAAATTGAATTCGCGGAGACGGAATTAAAAGCTTGCCGCACTCGGATTTGCGAATACGTCGGCTATATTCTGGACAGCCTGGCCCCCAAGCTCCCGCCTCTCGGGGAGGTCGCGGAATGAACGTCGCCGCCTCCAGGCAAACCTTCTTCGGTACCCGAGCCGCTCAGGCGGAAGCACTGATCTGTCGCCGTGAACACACTATCGAAGCCCTGGCCCGGTTAAACAGCGAAACCGATCGACTGTCCGCCGCGGAGTCCCATGCAAACGAAGCTCATAAAAATGTCATGGTCGATATGGAGCGGGGCATCGCCGCCATGCGCAAGCAGTTGGATGAGGACGACCGCAACCGTCATCACCTGAACAGCCGAATTACGGAATACGACCAACAGCTACAGGATTCGCTTCACATGTTGTGGGCGCGGCTGAAAGGCTTATTCGGAGGAAAAGGCGCGGAAGCACTGTATATCGAGCGCGAACACCTGGTCAAGAAGCAGGAGGCCCTCTATTTCAAGCAAGGCAGGTTACGCGAGGAACTGGCCAAAGCCGAGAAACGCTATGCAATGCTTTTGGACCCTCTGCGCAACCTCCTGTTTGCACGGGAAAGCCTGGCCGAGACCCGGGAATACCAGGAGGCCGCACTCGCCCGAACGGATCGAGACATCCAAAACCTCATTGCCGATGTCATCGGCAACGATCCCCTGGAAGTTCTCGCGCACAAACTCACCCGGATCACTGACGCCGACTCCCGAAAAACGCGAATACACACCATCCTGGCTTTGCGAGAAAAGCTTGCGACGGAACGCCCGACCGGACGGTCCCGAGCCCAACCCAAGGTTTCGAAGATGGATCTGGGGCAGGCGGTTCAGGATGGTTTTACCCACGGCACGGCTTTCGGCTCCGGCCTGGTGGACGTAAAGGGCAGCGGCACCAAACGGGTTCGTAAATCCCACACCATCACGGACGGCAACGGCAATAGACGAACTCAATCCTACACCACTCATGTACCCGTGGGTTTTTCGGGTCAGGTGCGCGCCACCTTCGATGTCACCACCACGCAATGGGACCCGTCGCCGCTGGGCAAGGCCGTGGCGGCGAATATGATCACCCGCCTGCAGCAGGGGAGATGCGAAGTCATGGAATCGAACTCCGCGAACTACCCTGAAATAAAAGAGGTGCGCGAGCTTTTAGGTTTGGAATGACCTATTCGCTCGTGATCATCGGTTCTTTCTTGCGGAAATGTATCGGCGCCTCGGCGCTAAGATAGGCGAAAATCGCGTAACAGGCCACATTCTGGCGAAGGGCGGCGGGGTCGATCTTGTCCAGTGTGTCGTCCGGCGTGTGATGCCGGTCGAAGTAATCGGTGCCGTCCTGCAGCAGGGTGGCCACCGGCACTCCTCGGTCGCGCATGGGCCCGATGTCGGGTCCGCCGCCCGCCTTGTTGTTGCCGCGTTCCACGCCCGGCGGCGCCGGCATGGCCGCAGTCTGGTCCATATAGGGCATCGCCTGCTCGCCGACTCAGGTGTCGAAGCGCCGGATGCGTGCCCGAGCTTCGAGATTGTATGCTAAGTCGCACCGGCCCGGCTTAATGGTGCATTCCAAAGACCGGCCATTATTCCGATCGGCAGTAAGACCGATATCGAGAAGACATGAATGTTCAAAAAATCGTTGATGACGCTGATTCTATTTGCTGTCCTGTCGCCGGCCGCGAGTCAACTACCGCCGGCTCAATTCGCAAACCGCTTCAACGCCTGGAAGTAGGCGTCGGCATTCACGCCCAGAATACTGTTGTGATTGCCTTCTTCGAAGATGATCAAATCCTTGGGACCGGCCGCCCATTGGTACAACCGTTCCCCGTGAGAAACGTCCACGATGCCGTCCACCCGCGTGTGCATCACCAGGGCGGGACCGGTGTAGCCTTCCAGTTTCCGCCGGTGGTTCAGGTGAGCATCCACCTCGGCCTCCAATTCCTCCATGGTGCAGTCCAGATCCGCGGGGCTGACGCGCATCAGGATGCGTTCCATGCTGTCGGCGATACCGCTTTCGATCACCAATCCGGCGATGTTGCCGAACAGGGATGCGCCGTGGACCGCGTACAGTGAACCCACGGAGCGGCCGAATAGAATCAACTCCTCCGGCGGCAAACCGATCGCCTCGATGATGGGTTTGACATCGCCCAGCATGGTTACCATGAGCGGGATGCCGGTGGACGCGCCGTAACCGCGATACTCGGCCAGGAAGCAGTTGAGCCCGGTACGCTCGGCCACGGCTTCTACGAATCCGGGGATGTAGTCGGCCACGATCTCGCCGTTGCCGTGGAAGTGAACCAGGGTTTTCGCCTTTGGAAAGGGGCGGTGGAAATAGCAGGAGAGCACCGCATCGCCGCAATCCACCTGGAAGGCCCCGGGCAAGGGACTGGGCCGGGGGAAGAAATAGCGTTGGTTGATGGCGGGATGATCTAATACGGTCATGTTTCCCATCCTCTGCAAATGATCAATAACGACGGCCGCCGCTCGCCGAGGGCCCGAACAGAACCGCGTTCAGGAACAGTCGATCCAACCCGCGCCAGTAGTTGCGGAAGGTAGGATCGTCGGCAAACAGAACCAGCCGGCCCCGACCCATGGAATGATCCACCAGGTAACTGGCGCCGGCCAGGGCCTTTTCCGTATGATCCCACACATGGCCGATCAGGTGTGCGTTTTCACCGAAACTGACCACATTCGTACCGCGTTTCGAGGCGCCCATAAAGGTATCCGTACGCAGTTGGACCGCGATTTCCTCCCCGTAACCATAGGCCAGCCAGTAATCCGGGTTGACTTTGGCCCGGAAGATACTGCCGGGGATGGCTTCGATGGGTTTCTTTTTGTCCTCGCCGTTGTATTTCTCGACAGGTTTGATATCGGTCCATTCGGCGCCCACGGCAAAGGCCGCGCCGCCCTTGATACCCACGAAGGTCCCGCCGGCCTTGACCCAATCGCCCAGCTTTTCCACGCCGCGTTCACCCAGGGCGCCGTTGTACCCGCCCCAGCTGTCGGGAAACACGATCACGTTGTAGCGGGAAAGGTCGATATTGGCCAGGTAATCGGCGCGAATCGCGGTGAATTCCAGGCCGTAGCGCTGCTCCAACAGGAACCAGACGGACCCCCAGCCGGTCTGACTGACGGGGCGGTCGGTGAGCACCGCAATCGATGGTTTTTTAAGATGAAACACCCGGTTGGAGCCCAGCGAGATGCCTTCCTCGGTCCAAGCTGTCGAGGCGGTCGCAACATTGACGCCCAATTCTCCCGCCAACGCCGCGATACGCGTGTGCAGGGTATCCGGGTTGCGCTTGACGCGTGCGACCAGGGTGCCCAAGGGCCAATCCTTGCCGTTCTGCTTGAAGGGCGAGGTGACCAGGCCCAGCTTGAAATCTTCCTGGAGCAGACGGCCGGCCAACGCCGCGCCCGCATCCGTTTCCTGGGTGAACAGGTAGGCGTATTCGGCCTTGCCCGACACCTTGCCCTCGACCTTCGGCGCTTCCGTGATACGGGTCAGGCCCGACACGTTGACGGCGTCCTCGGTATAGGCCGCGTCCAGGCCGTAGGTCACCGGCAGGGTCCAGGCGGTGACATCGTAGAAACCCAGGCGTTCCTTACGGGTGGACGTACCCAATTTGGCATTGCGGGCGCGTTTGGCCTCAACCTCCGCCATGAACACGTCGGACATTTTCGGATCGGGCTGGAAGAGGACCTTGACCAGCCGTTTCTGGGGCTGTTTCAGGGGAATGATATAGCTGCCGGCGGGGAAACGGCGATTTTGCGCTACCACATCGAAGTAGGTACGCACCTTCTTGCCCTGGACCTCCTTGTCGGTGCGGTAGACCTCGATTTTGTGATGCAGCAGGACATCCAGCAGATCGGCCAGGCGACCGGGATCCCGGCCGGGCTCCAGGACATAGGTTTTATAGGTTTCCTTGTCCGCCTCGTCCATGGCGCTCTTGCGGAAGGCGTAGAAGTCCAGCAGGACGGCCTTGCGGTTATCGGCCAGCACTTCCAGGGTGGCCATATTGGTGGCGAAGTGCCGGTGGATGCCGCCGCGAAGGGTCAGCATACGACCGTCGGCCTTTTCGATGCGCAGGCCGTTGTGCCCGCCGCCGTCGGTTTCATAGGTCATGCCGATCGCGCCGTTGAACGAGGGGAACGAATCCCAGTAACCGGGATAGTACAGGTCGAAAACCTCGCCCTCGAAGAAAGTCCAGCCGAAGCGATCGAAGTAACGCGCATTGTTGCGGCCGACTTCGGTAGCCCATTTGACAATGCTCGGCGGCAGGTTGGGATTGACCGGATCGGCATAGGGCGCGAAGAAGTACTCGTTGGTCTGGCCGTGGTTGTCCACCCAAAACTGGGGGTTCCAGTGCAGCATGGCCGCGGCCACATGCCGGGTCTCGATCTGCGAGAGCGCGAAGGCGTCCCGGTTCAGGTCGATATTGTAGTGATTGTTATTGGTATTCATCAGCCAGTCGCGGCGGTGTTCGACGGCATTGGGATCGGCGGTGCCGTTTTTGCCCACGGTGACCGCCTTCATCCAGGCGACGAAGCGCTGGTGACTTTCGGGGTTGTGGGCGATGTTGATGACGGTGACGGTGTTGTCGCGAATCTTCTTCGTCAGCGCGTCATTGCCGGCGGCCAGTTGATAGGCCAGTTGAATGCCCACCTCGAATGCGGCGGATTCATCGCCGTCGTTGGCGCAGTTCAGCCAGCCGATGGGCGGAACCTCGGCGGCGATGCGGTCAACCTCGGCTTGGTCGACATTCCTGGGATCGAAGAGTTTGCCGATGTCGGACCGAATGGTTTCCAGTTTCGCCATATTGGCCTGGGAACTGACCACGATGAGATACATATCGCGACGTTCATACGAATGCCCGATCTTGAACAGCTTTACCCGAGGCGAGGCTTTCTCCAACCGATGGATATAGCGCACCATTTGCCAGTGTTCGGTCAGGTCCTCACCGATCTCATACCCCAGAAATGAGGACGGCGTAGGAATCCCCTCGTCATAAGTTCCACCGGGAAGCCACTCGAATTCCGCAAACACGGGCAGACACGCAAGCAAAAACACCAATAATTTCAACACCAACCCCTTTCCTACCGTAGATATATGGTCCATCAACTTAAAGTTGGGAACCTAAATGAAGTCGCGGACCGGCGTTACTTAGTTGCAAGCACCCTGGGCGCGCACGCTTCCAGCGTGCATCTCAAGCGAAGCGACGCAGGAGCAAGCGCGAATCGTGCTTTAAGTTGGAATTTGATTGTCATCCGGCGTGGCGAGATGCTTTGTCGGGGTTGTCATTGGTCGTGTCGGAAAAGCCGGCATCAAAGAACCCGTTCTCATTCCTCGACCCGGAAAAGTCAGGAGCAAAGAATCAGTCCTCATTCCTCGACCCGTAAAAATCCGGGGCAAAGAATGAGATCCGATTCTTTGCGCACTGAAAAGTAATGTGAAAGAAATCAGTTGTCGTTCCTTGACTCGGACTTTTCGGGAGCAAAAAACCAAAACTGATTCTATGACCCTGAACTTTCGGTGCGCAAAGAATGAGGACTGATTCTTTGCTCTCCGACTTTTTGAATCGAGAAATCAGAACACATTCCTCGATCCCGGACGTCGAGAATCAACCAATCAGGCAACAAAGTGAGCCCCACATTCTCAAAGATTCCGTATTCGGCTGTATCTGGTTGTCAAACCAAAAAATCGTGTTGTTTCGGGTCCAAAGCATAAAAACCTCGCCGATCCGCCCGAAGAAAAACAACCCGATGACAAGGTCGTAAACCCGGGTGCGAAAAGCCCATACCCCACCGGCTGCAATCGAAGCAAAAAGGTTGCAAGACCAAACTATGAGGTCTTCCCGGGAGCGCCGGCGTCCCGCCGGCCGCAAGCCGTTCATTTCGCCATGGCGAAATTAGGCGGTTCGCTCTCCCGTGTGAAATCGTTGGTTCCGAAAGCTCATTGCAATTCGCGCTCGTTCCTTCGTCACATCGCTTGCAGCCGGCGGGACGCCGGCGCTCCCGGGAAGACCTCATAGTTTGAGCTTGATCCTTCATAGATTCTGTTGCTATCGGTGGGTCATGAACTTATAGAAGCGTTGCCCCGGTGGGCGGAGGACGGTAGGAGGGGCGTCGTTCGCCCGGAACAACGGCGCGGTGTGAGCTCTTTTTTATGCCGCGTTCTTTCTTTGTTTGCTGCCTGATCTTTGCTGCCGCTTCAGCCGTTGCACAAGACCGGCACTGTCACCTGCCGCCGCCGGACAGCGCATTCCGGGTGCACCTGCTTCTGAAAAATACCACGGACGATGCCGCCTCGGTTCAGTTCACCGCTTATGACGACACCGGAACCCAAACCGGCGAAACTTCCGTCACGGTCGATCCCGGTGCGATCCAAATCTTGACCCCCGTCGAGGCTTTTCCCGGCGTGGCCGCCACACATCTCGTCAGTCGGGGCGACGGGTTTCGCGTCACCACCGTCTACCAGTCGCGCAAGGAAGGGTCCGGTCCCTCCTATGCGCCGGCCGTGACCACCACCGCGACTGCATGGCGGTTACTTCCGGGCAAGAAGGCGTTCACATGGGACGGCATCGCCGTGGTGAATGCCGGTGATGCGGTCACCGGCGTGCTCATCGAGCAATTGGACGCCGCGGGCAATGTGGTTGCCGAACGCCGGCCCGAGGCCCTGGCCGCGCTGAATTCCAACGGCAAGGCCGTCTTTCTGCTGAGCAGCGCCTTCGACGAGGTTGCGGACAGCAGTTACCGCGCTGAGCCGAACGCCTTCTTCCAACAGGAAAGCATTTCGCACGTGCGGGTGGCCGACAACACGAACCTGGTGGTCATGCCGGCCTACGCCAACCGCCGGGGCGGCGCGCCCGGACATATCATCGAAACCAGCGAACCCGCCTTGAAGTGGACGCTCTACCCGGGCAACTGGGACGCGGTGAACGGGGGCCTGGCCGTGCTGAACATGGGTTACGCGCCTACCACGGTGACCGTGACCCAGCGCGCTTTCGACGGCGCCCTGATCGACGGCCCCACGGCCGTCAGCTTCGGCGGCGAGGCGCAGCTCATGCCCTCGCAAAAGGGCCTCTACCGGTTGAACAGCGGATTCGAGACCACGCCCGACAGCGTCTTCGAAATCTCCGCGGACCAACCGTTGCTGGTGTTGGGCCTGCTCTTCGACAAGCCCGACGCCAACTTCCTCTGGCGCAATCCGGCCATTCCCGAATAGGCGGCGCGTCCGCCGCTCAGGCCGGTTGGGCTTTCCTACCCCGAAGGGGTTATGTACCACCAGCCCCAGGTTGGTCGTGATGACACCGTCATCGCGGCCTACCTGGGGTAATAGGTCCGATATTCAGCCCTACCCCGAAGGGGTTGTGTACGTGGTTGGAATGGGCGGAACCGGAGGCGTTTTTTATCCCAACAATGTACACAACCCCTTCGGGGTAGGTTTGGATATGGGCCCCATTACCCCAGGTAGGCAGCCAAGACGGGGTCTTGTCAGCCAACCTGGGGCTGGTGGTACCCAACCCCTTCGGGGTAAATCATGATCCTGTCACCCCAGGTAGGCCGCGATGACGGTGTCATCACGACCAACCTGGGGCTGGTGGTACCCAACCCCTTCGGGGTAAATACATGTTTGGTAATGACTTGTAGACCCTTTTTTGATTGTCGGTCGGAAATTCAAGCCGCCTGATGACAAGGTCGCACCGCCCACACCGGCGGTTCCCATCATGAATCGATAGACAACCCTCTCCTGCTCCGATAAGCTATACACGATCCAACCGGAGCCTGCCCATGACCAATTGTTTTTACGATGTCTTCATCAGCTACAGCCATAAGGATACCTGGGTCCGGGACTGGCTATTGCCTCGTTTGGAAGACGCCGGACTGAAGGTCTGTATCGATTACAGGGATTTTGAAATCGGCAAAGCCGTTTTCCAAAACATCACCGATTCGATTCGCAACAGCCGACATACTCTGGCTATTTGCTCTCCCAATTGGGTCGAAAGTCAGTGGACTCATTTCGAGGCGCTGCTGTTGCAAACAAAAGACCCGACAGGCTTGAAGAAAAAAATGCTGCCGCTTATGTACCAAGATTGTGAACTCCCCGAGCATTTGGAGATTTTCACCTGGGCGGATTTCCGTGATCCCGCGAGTCACGAAACCGAGTTGAAGCGCGTGCTCAATCAAATTGGCGCCGCTGAAAAGGAGCAACCCAGCGGCGAACCATCACCAACGGATCAAACGCCGCAACCCAAATCGAAACAACTGTTCGTAGGGCGCGAGCGGGAGCTGCAAACTCTGATAGACGGCTTTCAAAAGCCGGGCTCGGTGCAAACGGTTACGGGCCGACTATTCCAACTGGACGGCGCGGGCGGGGTGGGCAAAACCACCCTGGCCAGACAGGCCCGCAACCTCTGTCGTGATCGTTTCCCCGACGGATGTTACGAATTCGACATGACTCGCACCACCCCGTCGGCATTTGCCGGGCAAATGGCTCGCCGCCTGAACCTGGAGATGGATGAGGCCAAGGAT
This sequence comes from Acidobacteriota bacterium, assembly GCA_030066195.1. GTDB lineage: Bacteria > Acidobacteriota > Holophagae > Acanthopleuribacterales > Acanthopleuribacteraceae > JASJCB01. Next base: position 38,132 of record JASJCB010000077.1, on the reverse strand, counting down.
GAGCGGGAAGCCCAACAACACATCAGCCGTATGTTGCAAGACCGCTACGCGCTAATCCTGCTGGACAACCTGACCGACCGCGACGCAGCCCAATGGTTGCTGCCCGATGAGGGCCCTTCCTGTTTCATCATCACTACCCGTAACCGGGAGATCGGCAAGGCCCTGAAAATGCAGCGGCGTGATGTGCCCATCACCAGCATTCACCTGGAAGCCTTTCATCCAGATGAGGCTTTGGAGCTGTTCCGCGAGGTCTTGGACGAGGATTACCGCACCGAACAGGAAGCCGATTACCTGGCCCTGGCCGAACGCTTGGGATTCATGCCAATCGCCTTACGCCTGGCTTTGAACCTGATGATCTTCCCGCCCAGGTGGTCCGCCGAGCGTATCCGTGAGGAAGCTTTATCTCGACTGGACAACAATCAAAAGCTAAGCGACCTGCGCACCCTGGAAGCGGTCTTCAACCTTACCGACCCCTATTTCGAAGACGAGAAGGCCAAAGAAGTGTTACGTTTGCTGGCCCAATGCGCCCCAGGGCCGGTTCCGCTGAGCTTCCTCCAACGCCTGCATGGCGCCGATGCGGATCATTTGGAAATGCTGCTTGAGGAATTGTGTTCCTGGTCCTGGTGCGACTCGGTGGAGGGTGAGGAAAAAGCATTCGAGTTACATGTGCTCGTGAGAGAGGTGGTGCAAAACCGGGAAGAAGATCCCGAATTATCCGAACGCTTCCTCTCATTGGTCCAGCAGGTCTATACCGAAAAGATGGACCAAACCCACTTCACACTAAAAGATCGCTGGCTGCCCCAGGCAGAGGAGGCTGTCAGGCGTTTGGCATGTAGGGAGGATGTCAGGCTGAAATGTTGGGTCTATTGGACATTTGGAGAGTATTGCAAATGGCGTGGTCATGGCGAAACGTATCTCACTGTTTCTGAGCGGACAATTAACTGCTTTCCCGATGATCGAGGCACCAGGGCTTATTGCTATAACAACCAGGCATTGATTTTAGAAGGTTGGGGGAAGTTGGAAGAGGCGATGGCGCTACACAAGAAAAGTAAGGCGCTCAAGGAGGCATTGGGCGATCGAGCCGGCCTGGCGCGAAGTTACGCAAACCAGGCCTTGATCTTGGAAGCTTGGGGAAAGTTGAAAGAGGCGATGGCGCTGCACAAGAAAGATCAGGCGCTGAATGAGGCATTGGGCAATCGCGCCGGCCTGGCGCGAAGTTACGGTAACCAGGCAGTGATCTTGTCTGATTGGGGAAAGTTGGAAGAGGCGATGGCGCTGCACAAGAAAGGGCAGGCGATTTACGAGGCATTGGACGATCGCGCCGGCCTGGCCACTATTTACGGAAACCAGGCATTAATCTTGAGAGCTTGGGGAAAGTTGGAAGAGGCGATGGCGCTGCACAAGAAAGAGCAGGCGCTTGAGGAGGCATTGGGCAATCGCGCCGGTCTGGCGACGAGTTACGCAAACCAGGCCTTGATCTTGAGCGATTGGGGAAAGTTGGAAGAGGCGATGGCGCTGCACGAGAAAGAGCAGGCGCATAAGGAGGAATTGGGCAATCGCGCCGGCCTGGCGCGAAGTTACGGAAACCAGGCATTGATCTTGAAAGCTTGGGGAAAGTTGGAAGAGGCGATGGCGCTGCACAAGAAAGAGCAGGCGATTGCAACCGAGTTAGGGGACCAAGGTCAATTGGCGCGAAGTTACGCAAACCAGGCATTGATCTTGAGTGATTGGGGAAAGTTGGAAGAGGCGATGGCGCTGCACAAGAAAGAGCAGGGGATTAACGAGGAATTGGGCAATCGCGCCGGCCTGGGGATCAGCTTTTGGAATCAGGGCGGAATTTTGGCAAAGCAAGGGGATGCAGCCGGGGCAATCGACCTTCTACGACGCGCGTTTGAGATTCGTAAGGCGTTGGGGATTCCCACGGATGATATGGAAAAAGATCTGGCGGAGTTTGAAGCGGGGAGCGGGTTGGGTGAAACCACCACGTAGCATTGCGGATTCCCCCCTGGGCGCGCACGCATCCTGCGTGCTCTTCGCTGGGATATACGTGGGCTAATGGTTTGGTAAAATGTTGCTTATAAGTTTGGGCCGGCGATTCGCCTCGCCTCGCCCGGAGGGCGATTCTCGGCTTGCATGCACGCTGGAAGCGTGCGCGCCCAGGGGTTTTCGCCTCGCCTCGCCCGGAGGGCGATTCTCGGCTTGCAGGCACGCTGGAAGCGTGCGCGCCCAGGGGTTTTCGCCTCGTCTCGCCCGGAGGGCGATTCTTGGCTTGCATGCACACCGTATGCGTCGGAGACGATCTCAATTCTCCGGCATGATTTTTTTCAAGCGGCGGCGCAAGCCCCTTGCGGAGACGCATAGCTCCATGGCGGCGGCGTCGACATCGCCCGCGTGGTTTTTTAGCGTTTCTTGGATGCCGGCGTCGGTCAGGTCCTCGACCATGGGCAGGTGGAATTTCTTCATGATCACGTAGACCGAGGCGCGGGTGATATTGAGGGTGCGCGCCGCGGCGGCCGGTTCCCATTTGTTGCGGGCCATGGCCTCGCGAAGTTCCGCTTCCGTAACATCGCCGGGTTTTCGTTTTTTCACCGGGGCGCCGGTGGTCGGGGAAGGGGTCGACGGATTGGTGGGCGCTGTGTCGTCCGAAAGGTTTTCCGGTTCTTGGGTGTCATGCATGGGCGACCAGTGGAACAGTTGTTCCAAGCGGGCGGAAAGTTCCAGCCGGTCGTGGCCCCGGTTGCTGACGATCAATTGCTTGACCACGTTGCGCAGTTGCCTGACGTTCCCTGGCCACGAGTAGCGCAACAGGCGGGTCATCAGTTTGGTCGAGATCCAGGGTTTCTCGCGATGGCCCAGGTAGTTGCGCAGGCTGTCGCCCAATTCCCTCAAGGCCTCGTCCGCAAAATGTAGGAAGAGGCGGGGAATGTCCTCGCGGCGTTCGCGCAGCGGCGGCAGCCACAGTTCGTAGCTGGACAGTCGGTGGAGCAGGGGCGTCTTGAAGGCGCCGTCGATACAGCGGGTTTCCAGATCGGAGTCGGTGGCGGCAATCACGCGCACGTCCACCTTGTAGGGTTTCTGGGAGCCTACGGGGTAGATTTCACCCGTTTCCAAAACGCGCAGCAGCATGACCTGGACCTCGGGCGGGGCCTCGCCGATTTCATCCAGGAACAGGGTGCCGCCGTCCGCCGCCCGGAAGAAGCCGGGCCGGTCCTTGGTGGCGCCGGTAAAGGCCCCGCGTTGCGCGCCGAATAATTCGGCAGCGGCCAGGTTGGGCGGGATGGCGCCCAGGTTGACGCAGACCAGTTCCTTACCACGTCTGGGGCTTGCCGAATGAATGGCCCTGGCCGCCAGTTCTTTACCGGTGCCCGATTCGCCCCGGATGAGCACCGGCATCTCCAGATCGGCAATGCGTTCGATTTCCTCGCGAACGCGCACCATGGTGAAGCTGTGCCCCACGAAACCGTGGATCGGCAGCCTGGGTTGGGCGTGAGGGGACAGCATGTGCAGCAGCAGGACCACGCGGCGATTCAATTCCAAGATGGCGCCGGCCGACAGGTTCTCGTTTTCGATATCGCGCGGCAGATCGACGGCGTCGTCTTCCAGTTCCAGCAGCGATTTGCTGTCGCCGGGAAACAGGGTGATGCCGCCCTCGCGGGACGGGACCAGGCGGAAGGGTTTGCGGCTGACGTTGGGGCTGGAAATGGCGCGGCGGTCACCGCCGTCGGGCGGTTGGAACAGGGGCTCGTTGCGTGAAACCGGCTCGGTCTTGCCGGAAGCCAGTAGAAAAAGCGCGGCGCGTTCTCCGATACGGCTGAGGTCGGGATGGCAGGCAATCGTCAGTACGGGGATCTCGCCTCCGGCCAGAGGCTCGCCGGAGTCGGGCGGGGGAATGGTTTGCAGTTGGTTTTCATCCATATGATCGATCCAGGGGACCTCCAGCTTCCATGGTTTCCAATGCGCTTGCTGCCTCAAGTTATACCTCATATCTCAGATTTCGCAAGGGGTTATCGGCAATTGGCCTGCCGGCGGTTACAGATACCGGGTTTCGGCCTGCTTAAGCGTGTTAAATATCGTGAACTAAGTTGCAAAGGTAAATTCTAAGGGCCGACTCATAACGTCTGGGTTGTTTGGCTTTTGACGTCGGTAACGGCGGATTGACGTCAAAAAGTCTGAAAATAACGTCAAAAACTCAGGAAACTCACTAACGTCAATTTCAGCGACCCGACCCGGGAGATTGACGTTAGTTTTTCGAAAATAACGTTGTTGGTTTCCATGATGATCGGAAGATAAAGCAATCGATCGGATTTGCCCGGGCACAAACGCCAAAACCGAACCCATGAGGGGTTCGGCATTGGGTTTTTTTTAGTTTTTTTATTGAGATAGCATAGGTTTATAGACCCAATCCATGAGGATCTTCAACAACGGGAGGGGGCTCGGCGTCATCTTCCAGGTTGGTGTTCGCGAAGAAGAGGCCATGGGGATCTTCAACGACGGGAGGAGGTTCGGCATCGTCTTCCAGGTTGGTGCTCGCATAGAGGAGACCGTGAGGATCTTCAACAACGGGAGGAGGTTCGGCGTCGTCTTCCAGGTTGGTTTGAATCATGGGGAATGCAGCTGAAGCGGTGTTTAATTTGGCGGCGAATGCGTGGTTTGCAAAAAATAAAGAAGTGATCAGGGTGATTTGAACCAAAGTTTGAATATAATTGCGCGTAACTTTCATCATAGTCTCCTAAAAACAAATAAAATTGGGGCCGAGACCTTGATATGGGCGCACTTCTGCCGGCGGGAAGGAATTCTTCCACCATTGCAATCCCACCGCTCCCGCATGTTTGTGGCACTGATGCCGGATTCGCCGTCCTGGGCTGAATCGATGGTCGGGTATGTACGGAGGGCGATGTGTCGCCCGGTCTCGCCGTTGTTGTCTTAGTTACAGCAGGGTCCGTGCCAACTATGTATTAGGCTTGTTTGTATAGGCTTAAAGGATTCCAGCGCGACAAGAATGGATATTGATCCGCCCAATCCCTATCCATTCGGTTCCATCTCGCGGACCAAGGGTAGGACGTGACTGCCGAAGCGGTTCATTTCAGCCAGGTCCGGCCAGCCCATGAATAGGAATTGGGTGACGCCCGCTTGTTTGTAGCTCATGATGGTTTCCGCTACCTCTGTATAACTGCCCACCAATGCGATTGCCGGCGCGCCCATGAAAGGCACCGCGCCGTTCCACAGGGTCGGCGTCAGCCAGTGGTTGCTGTGCTCCTCCGCTTTTCGGATCTGGCCGGTGAAAGCGACGCTGTCGGAATGTTTCGAGAAATCGCGGTGCGTTTTTTTGGCGCGGTTGCCTACCTTTTCCAGGACCGCGTAGGCGTCGTTCACGGCCTGGTCCCTGGTCGGCCTGGCCAGGATGCTAACCAACAGACCGACCTCCGTGTCCGCTTCCAACAGGGGGCGGATGCGTGGGGCCATTTCTTCCGGGGGTTCCGGCAGGGTGAGCAGGCAGTCCGCGTGTTTGGCGGCCAGGGCGTAGGCCTGATCGGAAGAACCGCCGAAATAGATTTCGGGACAGCTTCGATCCTCGGCGATGAAGGGCAGGTTGATAGCGGCCTTTTCCAAGTGGTAGAACTCGCCTTCAAAGGTCACGACCTCGCCCGCCCAAAGCGCCTTGCAGATGGTCATGAACTCGTCGGTGCGCCGGTAACGGTCGTCATGCGTCAGGAAGTCTCCGTAACTTCTTTGTTCGGCGGGGGTGTGTCCGGCGACCACGTTGAGGCTGATACGTCCTTTGGTCAGCGCCGCGACCGTGTTGACCTGTTGCGTGAACAACAGCGGCGACATGATGCCGGAGCGAACGGCTACCAGGAAACGGGTGTGCGAGGTTTGCACACCCAGGGCAGCGGCCATGGCAATGGGGTCGGGTCGGTGGAAGCCGACGGCAGTGAGCAGGGAGTCGATTTGGTTGTTGTCGGCATGCCGACAAAAGTCAAGATGGGCGTCCATATCGGGAACAGCGGAATGTTGACTACGGGCTCGGGCCGCCTTGAACTCGACGCCGGCTGACGACATGCTCCAGTGGAAACGAAGATCAGGCATGGGAAATCTCCCTTGGAAACGCCGGGTCCAATTTCTTTTCCAGTCGGCGGACGCGTGGCAACACCTCTTCACCGAAGTACACCATTTCGGCTAGCTTGGGCCAGCCGGAAAGGATGAAGTGAGAGATGCCGATGCTTTCGAAGTCGATGATTTGTTGCGCAATCTCGTCGGGCGTTCCCAACAGCGCCACGTTGGGCGGGCCGTAGGTTCGCACCGCGCCGGTCCATAGGTTGGGGGTCAGCCATTCATCAGCCGCCATCTTGTAGACCTGTTGCACGGACACGGAATCGCTGCCGTTGACGAATAAGTGTTCGTGTTCCGATTTATCGCCCACCCGGCTCAGGTCTACCAATCGGGCTGCCGCGTCTAAGGCTTCCGCGCGGGTGGGACGGGCGATGACGGCCAGACGCAGACCCACGGCGGTCCCGCTTTTCAAAACGGGCGCTATGGCCGAGGCCAGCCTTTGTGGATGTTCGCCGAACCGCAGCCAACAATCGGCATAAGCGGTTGCGGCTTGTTGCGCCTGCTTGGAATTGCCGCCCAGGAAGATTTGCGGTTTCCGGCCTTTCGGGGAGGTGAAGGGCGTGTTCAGCCGGGCGCCCTCTACTTGGAGGTACCGGCCCGAATAGTCCACGGGTTCCGCCGTTTCCCATAAGCCGCGACAGATTTCCAGAAACTCTTCCATGCGGGCGTAGCGCGGGTCGTGCTCCAGGAAATCGCCGTAGTACGCCTGCTCATCGGGCGAGTGACCTACGACCATGTTCAGGCAGATGCGTCCCTCAGCCAGGGCGCTGAAACTGTTGACCTGCTGTACAAACAGGGTAGGGGACATGAGGCCCGGGCGGTGGGCAACCATGAAACGCAAGCGTCGGGTGTGCGGGGCGAGCGCCAGAGCCAGGACCATGGGAGCGGGCTTGGCGTAGTTGATGTCGACCAGCAGGGCGTCGATGCCGACGCGTTCCGCCTCCCGGCAGAAGTGGATTTGCGCCGCAAGATCCGGCAGGGCCTTGGCGGGGTCGTCGCGTAGGCCGCGCATGGCTCGTTGCAGGTTCTCGCCGCCCTCGGCCAGGCGCCAGTGGAAACTTGCGGTCATGCGGCGCCTCCGGCTGAAACGCGCTCGCGGGCGCGAATACGCGGCAGGATTTGACGGCCGAAGCGATCCATTTCCTCGATATCGGGCCGGCCCATGAAGAGGAACTGGCGCACCCCGGCTTCCCGGTATTCCCAAAGGTCGCGGGCGATGTCGTCGTAAGAACCCACCAGGGCAATGGCGGGCGCACCCAGATAAGGCACGGCTCCGGTCCAGAGGGTGGGCGTAATCCAGGCATCGGCATGTTCAGCGCGCCGGTAGACCGAACGGAAACCCCGGGCATCCGATTTGTTCGCGAAGTTGCGGTGAACGGCAAGGGTTTCTTCGCTGAACGGCTTGATCGAGGCCCGGGCGGCTGCATGGGCCTGCTCGCGAGTGGGCCGAGCAATCAGGGAAACCAATAATCCCACCTGGGTGCCGGTGCGCAGTAAAGGAGCGCTTTCGGCGGCGATGACCTCCGGGGCATCGGGGAAACGCCACAGGCAGTCCGCGTGTTCGGCGGCCAGTTGAAAGGCTTCCTCGGAATTACCGCCCACGAAGATTTCCGGCGCGCCGCCGTGGAAGGGCGTATGCACCCGCGCTTGTTCCACCCGGTAGAATTCGCCGTGGTAATCGAAAGGTTTTTGCCGCCAAAGACCTCGGCATACGGCCAGGAATTCGGCGGTGCGCCTGTAGCGTGCGTCGTGGTCTTGAAAATCGCCGTAGCCGCGCAGTTCGCCGGGCGTGTGTCCGCTGACCATGTTGATGCAGATACGGCCCAGCAACAACTGCGACAGGGTGTTGAGCTGTTGGGTGAAAAGGGTAGGGGAGACCAGGCCGGCACGACAGGCCACCATGAAGCCGATGCTTTTGGTGCGTAGACCCAAACTGGTTGCCAACAGCAACGGGTCGGGCCGGGTGAAGCCGATCGCCATCAGCATGGTTTCGATGCCGCACGATTCGGCTTTGCGGCAAAGAGCCTCCTGCGCTTCCAGGGAGGGCAGCCCGCTCATCTTTTTGGGATCGATGCTTCGTCGTCGGGAATTCCCGGCCTGGCTTAAGCTCCAGTGAAAACGCAGGGCCTGGTTCACATGTTTCTCCTAGTTCACCATGCCCAGGCGGGCCAGGTGGATCTTCAGCAATTCGCGGGCTTTCAGGGCGAAGGACATACCCGTTGCCACGTCGGTCGGTTCGTCGATATCGCCGTCGGGGTCCAGGCAATGAATGCGGGCTGACGCCTCCGGGGCCAGTTCAACCAGCTTGTCGCGTTGGTCGGCGGTCATGCAGAAGACCTGATCGGAGGCCAGCAACATTTCGCGGTCGACCAGGCGACTTGCATGGTTGGGAAGCGCCACGCCCAGGTCGGTCAACACCGTTTTCCCCGCGTCCTTCAATGGTGAGCCGGGTTTGGCCGTGAGGCCCGCGCTGGCCACTTGGATGCCGTTGCGGGCCAATGCTTGCGGATCGAGGCCCAGGGACGCGGCCATTTCCGCCGTACACAGGGCTTGCGCCAGCGGTGAGCGCATGCGATTGCCGTTACAGACAAATAGGAACAGCCTTGCGGCCTGCGCCTGTCCGGTTTTTACCAGGTGACCCGGCAGGCTGAGGACCAGGATGGCCGTGATCAAAAGGGCCGCGCCGGTCAATTGCCAGGGACTGGGAAGCGAATAACCTACCAGCAGGTGTAGCGCCAGGGTCGCCACCACGCCGGATAAGATACTGGCGGCGCGGTTCACCGGCACGCAAAACGTATACTCGCGGCGGTCCAGGTAGATCATGGTGCCGAACAGGTACAGGCTTGCATAACCGAAACCGATCAGCACGGCCGGCAGTAAGGCGGTGGAAGTCCAGATATCGGTGAAGCCCGACCTCAGCGCCAGCATCAGATTGTCCGCGCCGATCAGCGCCATAAGACCCAAGCCCAGCACCAGGGCGGGCATGGCCACCATCTGTTCTTCGGTGAAATAACGCATGCGCGCTTCCTGGTCCCGGGTTTTGGTGAGTTTGCGAATGACTTGAAAGCGAACGGTGTAACCGGTCAGGTACAGGCCCAGGTTGATCGCGGCGGCGGTGGTCATGGCGGTGCCGCCGTCCTCGGCAAAAATGACGAACAGGGCGGCCAGGGTAAGGAACATGCCCAGCGCGGAATACCAGTGGACCTTGCGTTGAGAGATTGCATCGGTGATGCGGCCGATCAGCAGCACGCCGCCGCGCATCAGGATCAGGGAGAAGACGATGGAGACACCGTCGAAGCTGAATGCCATGGTGGTCGTGCCGATAATGACGGCCGTGGCAATCCCCGAGACCAACGCGGATTTACGAGGGACGGGCAGGTTGAAACCGGCGACGGTTTTCCGGCGGGTATAGCGCCACCATCCCATGATGGAGACGAAGGCAAACATGCCCAGCAGGGTGGCCATGGCGGACAAGGGCAGAATGAAGGGACCGGAAACGGGGTCGACACCGGGTAACAATCCGCGCGTGACGGCCTTGGTCAACCCGCCGTAGGGGATGTAGCAAAGGAAGTAACCGAAACCCAGCAGCCATATAAAGTCATCTCCGGCCGGATTGAGAAAGGCCGGAAGCTTTCGTTGAGACATAGCGGCAAGCTCCTAGAATCAAGCGTTATAGAAAGAAGCGTCGAAGTCGAGGCCAAGCAATGCTTTGCCTATCATGGCCAGGTTGTGGTCGTCGTTATCGTGTCGAACATAGAAGGAGAGGTCCCGATAGATGCGTTCCAATGGACTGGGACGATTGAGGCAGCGAGCGCCGCAAGCCCGGATACAGCGTTTCACGGTATCCTCGGCCAGGTGCTCCATGATGTGGCGTGCGCGGCTTCCGGCCAGTTGGGCTTCCTTGGGGTCCACCAACCAGAGATCGGCCACATTCTTCAGCCACAGGTGACCGGTTTCCACATTGACGGCCATTTGGCCGATGTGCTGCTGAATAAAGGGATCGGCTTCCTTTTTCTGGGTTTTGATGCAATGCAGGGCATAGTCCAGCGCGGCCTCGGCGGCGCCCAGAAAGGAAGCGGCGTATTGGGGGATGAAGCGGGTCTGCCAGTTTTCGGCCAGGTACTGTCCGGGCTCGCCGATCATGTCGGTCTTGGGAATGAAGACGTTGTCGAAGCGGGCCAGGTGACTGACCGAAGCGCGCATGCCGATGGGGTCCCACCAGCTGTCGTCAAACGAGATACCGGGCTGGTTGAGCGGACAGCCCAGCAGTAGCAGGTCGTCGGGATTACTTGCATGACGCGCACCGCCCGGGCCGGACAGGCTGACCAGCAAAACGGCCATATCGGCGCCGCCCGCGCTGGAGCAAAAGACCTTGGTGCCGTCCACCCGGAACCCACCGTCCACCACGGTCACCGTTGTACCGAACCTGGCTTTTTCACCCGGTGCGCGGCTCTGCGGCTCGCCGCTCCAGGCGACCCAGGTTTCACCGCGTTGGACCGCACCTTCGAACCAGCGCTGCTTTTGGGACTCGTCGGCCAGACCGTCGATAATCGCCAGACCGTTGGCGTGACCTTCCCAGCAGCGCGCCATGGAGAGATCGGCCTTGGCGATTTCCTTGGTCATCATCCACTGGGTGTAGGGATCGCCGCATTGAGGACCCAGACCCAAGCCGCCGAAACGCTCCGGGACCGTGGGCGCATGCAAGCCGGCGCTTTGCAGGTCTCTGAAGTTTTCGTGAGGGAAACGCGCCTCGCAGTCGTATTGGTCGGCCCTGGGTGCAAATTTTTCACGAGCTAATCGCTTTAACTTGTGTAGGTGCTGCTGTCGATCGGGGGATACTTCCAGGGTCATTTGGCCGGAGATGGGATGCTTCATGAAAACCTCGTCGTCGGTCAAGATGTGCCGGCGTGCGCGGGCCGGTTGGAGAAAAGGTCTTGGGGCATGTCCTGCCCGGTCATCATGCGGAATTGGGCGGTTACCTGGGCTTGCAGCACCCGGCTGCCGTCGATGAAAGGGATGTTTCGATTGGCGGCAACACTCAGCAGTGCGGTGGGTTGTTCGGTGATCGGGTATTCCACCACCGCAATCTGCTCTTGCAGCAGGTTGGGAGGGAATGGAGGCAAGTGCATGCCGGTGCCGGCGGGCGTGGCGTGTACGATGATTTGAAAGTCTTCGGGGTGGAAATCGGCCAGGGGTTGAAAAGACAGGCCCAGTTGCTCGGCAATTGCTCGGCCGGGTTGCGGGCTTCGGTTGACCAGGGTCACGCGGGCGCCGGCGGTCTTTAGGGCGACCGCGGCCGTTCGGCCGGACCCGCCGCAACCGATCACCGCCGCGGAAACGTTTCGCACGCTGATGTCGGATTCGGCGAGGGTTGCCAAAACGCCGATGTCATCGCTGGTCGCGGCCGTCCATGCCCCATGTTTTCTCAGTAGTACATTACTTGATCCTGCAGCGGCGACCACCTCGGCTTGGTGCTCGGCAAGTCTTGCGGCCTCTTCTTTATAGGGGGCGATGACACAGAGACCCTTCAGGGGAAGTCCCAACCGGTCCAGAGGGGAATCTTGGAGAAAGGTTTCGGCAAAACGCCGATAATCGGGAACCTGAACAGCGACGAACAGGGCGTTGCGGTTCAAGCTCCGATAGGCCGCGTTGTGCAGGCGGGGCGACGGGGAGGCGATAATGGAAACGCCCGCGATGGCGTACAATGCTTCCGCCTCGCGTAGGTGAGGCATGCCGTAATCGCTGATCCAGCGATCGATGGAAAAGCCTTGAGGACCGGTTTCCTCGGGCGCGGCAAAAACGAGCGGGGCGCCGAGCAGCGGGGCAATGGGTTGGGTCCACAAGCCGCATTCTCCAAGGGCGTAAGCACAAACGTCCCCGCGATCCAACCGATGCAGTAATTGCAGGGGAGCCAGGCCGTCAGCCGGGTCTTTGGCTTGAACCGTTAAACGATACCAGCGCGCCGGCGTCGAGGCCATATGATGGAACCGCGCTTCCAGATCATCATGCGCCGAACCGTGCCAAACGATCAGGCGTTGTTCCTGCGGGATGGCTTGCAGCAATTCCGGGACAAGGTCATCATCGGCCGATAATTCGATGAGATCGAAGTCGGAGCGAGCGGCCAGGAGGCGCTGGTGCCGCTCGGTAAGGGAACCCCTGTAAGCGCCGCCCTGTGAAAGGATCGGCAGGCTGTAAACCAGTTTTCCGGAGAAGAGACCGCGCAGACTTGCAGCCCGGCTGTCCCCGATTCGGTCGGCGCGCGCAACCAGGTAGTGGCAAGACGACCAGGAACCGATCTGTTGTTCGGTCGGGGGATAGAAGGCACATGTCGCAAAGAGCTTTGCCAGAGCCATATAATTACCTTGTGGTGGTCGATTTTGTTAATGCTAAACATTTTCACCGGGTAAGTAAAGAGAGAATTTGCCGGCGGTCGTTTCCTCAAGCCCTGGTGAGACGGTGTAACATTCGTGTTACCCCTGTTACACCTGAGGTCGCTACCCTGCTGTCGGATTGTAAGTCACTCTTTTTAAAGTATCATTGAATCGGAACAGGTGCTGAAAAAGAAATCGCGGTGTAACATCCGCGTGTCACCAGGGTTCTTGTTCCATTTTTTTCAAAAGCGTCTAAGGGTAAATTTACATGGACGTTAGCAGAAAAGAAGCGATCTCCCGGTTTTGGCACGGTTATTGACCATTTTTGGTCTCCGCATGAAGGACTGCGGATGTTCATTCTTGATCTATAACATTCGACCGACCGTTGACATGGTGTTCAAGAAAATATTTGCGTCGGTAGGCAACGTCGATCTTTTGCGCCACTTCCTGGAAAGCGTTCTGGGACCGTACGGCTATAGCATCGAGCACGTCACTGTCAAGAATCCCTACAATGAGCGTGATTTCCGTTCTCAGAAGATGTCCGTGGTGGATATCAAGGCCGAGGATGACAGTGGGCGCAACCATCAAATCGAGATCCAAATAGGCGGCAGTTCCGGGCTGGTTCCGCGTATTCTGTTCACCTGGGCGGGCATTTATTCGAAACTGTTAGGTCGCGGAAGGAACTATGATGAGTTGAAACCGGTGATCTCCATTTGGGTATTGCAGGGCCGTCTATTCGCGCGAAAAATAACCCGGCATTTTCGCTTCAGGCTATGGGACACAAAGGCTAAGCAATTACTGACGGATCATCTGGATATCCACGTCTTGCAGTTGCAAAGCCGGGCCGGGGAGCCTAAAATAGTTGATGATGAAGTACGTTGGTTATACTTCCTCCGCTTCGGGCATCGGTTGGATGACGAAAACCTGCCCGGGTGGTTGGACACCCCGTTTATCAGGAGGGCCATGGCCGTGATCAAAGAAATCCGGGAAAGCGAAGAAACCTATGAGCAATACGAAGCCCGCCTGAAAGGGGAGCGCTGGTACAATACCCTGGTGGCCGTCAATAAACGGGAAAAACGGGAGGCGCGTCTCAAGATCCAGCAGGCCCGACAAGAAAGAAGGCAAGCCGAACAAGAAAGAAGGCAAGCCGAACAAGAAAAAAGGCAAGCCCGACAAGAGGTGAAACAGCTTACCGGAAAGTTGGAGAAAACAGAGCAGGCGCTGAAAAGTAGTAAGGAAACAGTATCCCACCTTTCTTCCAGTCTAAATCAGATGTCTTCCAAGCTGGATCAGATGGCGACCTTGCTGAAACAGCATGGCATCATGCCGCCGGATCAATAGCCATTCAAGAGCGTGAGATGGACCGACAAGTCAACCCTTTCCCTGATTCTTTTCGACTTCAATTTCGCGGCGAAGCTCTCGGTTACGGCCCAGCTTTTTACGGTAGTCGTAACCTTCCAATTTGATTTCGAAGCACATTTCGCTGATGCGGCTGCGCAGGCGATAACTCAACCGGTCCCAATAGGCATCGTCTTCCTGGATGCGTTTGGCCTCGCGCTCAGTTTCTTCATGCACCTTTGCTAACTCATAAGAATGGTGTAACTCGTAAGGATTGGTTTCCTTGGTATCCCGATCTTCCTCGTTATCGGAGCGAATAGGGCGCCAGTAGTTCGACGTCATAATGGTGGGCAGGTTGGCCGCGTAGCGCTCGTTGATGACGTAGCCGATATTGTCCAGAACCCACACCAGGTTATCGCTGACTTCCATACCGAAATCGTCGATCACCAGGACCTTTGCGTGAACCAGACGATCGAGAACACTTTTATAATCGATCTCGCGGCTGCCGATGCTGAACCGGATCATCTTGAACAACTCGTTATATTCTACGAAAGCAACATCGGTCAAACCCGAGTAGATAAGGTCACATAATAAAGAACAGGCAAGACGCGTCTTGCCCCGGCCGCATTCGCCGTACAGCATCAAACCGTAAAGATCGTCGACCTGTTTGCCGTGTAGAAAAACATCCAGATAGGTATCGCGCAGGTCTTGAAGCAGGGCCACCGCCTTTTTCTGAGAGGCAATGGCCACCTTGTCGCGTTTTTTGCCGCCGAACGGTCGAAAACCCTCTCGATCATCCGCGGGCTTTTCTTCCAGGGTCGTATTGCGGAAGATCGGCGGGATCTTGGCCTTGGCCAATGCATCCGCCAATATCTTCTCTCGGCGGCAGGCGCACGGCTTAACATATTCATAGCCATCCTTTTTTACCCGAAAATAACCCACGCCGTGACAATGAGGGCAGGTTCCTTCCGGTTTTTCTTCCGCCTTTTCCGCCTGGCGTTTGACAAATGCTTTAAATTTATCAAGATCGATAGGGCCCGCGCCTTCGATGGCCATGATGTGCCGCCTTGCCCGTTGGAGTTCGAGCGGTCATGCCGCCCGTCTCCAAAGATTAGCGCGCTTTGGTCATGTTGTCCATACCGGGCACTGAGACCTGGTACGACTGACTTATTCCCTCCATGCCTTCGGCGTCGGTGAATCCGACGCCGGGCATGGAGCCGGGTGATCAGTGCTTGCCTGCCAATACGCCGCCGTCAATGTTCAGGATGGCGCCCGTTACCTATTCGGCGCCGGACAGGTAAAGGACAGCGTCGGCTACGTCGCGGGGTTGGCCGTTGCGGCCGATGGGGTGGAAAGCATTAAAGCCGGGCAGGGTTTCGGCTACTTCATCGTCGCTCATGAAGGTGTTGTAGACCGGTGTTTCCACCACGGCGGGGGCGACCGCGTTGACGCGGATACCGTCAGCGGCATGCTCGATGGCCAGGTTGCGGGTGAGGGCATGAACACCGGCTTTTGCGGCTGAGTAGGCCGAAGACGGCGTGGCGCCGATTGCCTGCTCGGCCCACATACTTCCCACGTTGACAATGGCGCCGCCGTTGCCTTCTTTCATGGCTGCCACGGCCGCTTGGGAAGCGAAGAAGGTGCCTTTCAAGATGATGTCCACGTAACTCTGAAAATCTTCTACACCGTGATCCAGGAAGGGAGTGGGTTTGAAAATACCCGCATTGTTCACCAGGATGTCCACGCGACCGAATCGGCTTTTGGCCAGTTCTACCAGGCCTTTGCCGGTCTCGGGCAAGGCAATCGATCCGGCCAGGAAGGCGACGTTTTCGCCGGAGGGATCCAAGGCTTCCGCGGTTTGGCGCAGAATTTCCTCACGGCGACCGTTCAAAACCACGCGACCGCCCAGTTGTAACAGTTGACGCGCTGTTTCTTTGCCGATGCCGGTGCCGCCGCCCGTGATAATCGCTACTTTGTTCTGAAAGTTCATTGTCTATCTCCTTCTTTTTATTTGAGTGCGGGAGGCTGCCGGCGTTGCCCTTAACACGTCGCATTTTTCTAATCACCGCCGGGTTGTTTTCCGTGTTCCCGGCCGTTACAATGATGAATATAGGCGTCGATACCACCGTTGAAAAGTAGGCACTTTTGGGTGGGGTAGGTACTTTGGGGTGTCATTTGACGGAAAGCCTGGGAAAAAAAATTTCAAGAAAATCGGTACCCGAGAAAGTCCGCCGTATTGTAGAGACCATTTTCGCCTGTAAATGGTCTCTGACCATTCTGTGCGTCATCCAGGACGGTATCAATCGGCCGGGCGCCATTCATCGCAGTATCGAAGGCCTGAGCCCCAAGGTCATGAACCACTGCCTGTCCAAACTGCTTGAGTTCTCCATTCTAGAAAAGAAGTCCTACCCGGAGGTCCCGCCCAGGGTTGAGTACGAGATCACCGATTTCGGAGAACGATTCTTGAAGTTATTCGATCTGCTGGATATCCTGGCCGATGAAATGGCCGCTGAGCCGGAAGCCGTTTCCTGATAGAAATCGGAAGAAGTTTTGCGTCCGGTAAAGTCTGGTCTTGGTTCCGTGTGCGTGTTATCATTTAACCAGCTTTAATGAAGACCACAGACAACCCGGCCAAGGACCGATACATGCGTATTTTTCTCGCTTCGGCTCACCGCTATCCCGCCAGGGACTGGCGAGGCGCGGGTCGAAGCACCAGAACCATGCCTTCCAGCGGGCCGCAACTGATCCACGATCTGATTGCTCATGGGTTGGCCGAGTCGGGTCATCGAGTCTTCTATCAAGTAGACGGCGCGGACGCCGAGCCGCCTCCCGGCATCACCCTGGTCGATTCGCCGCCCCAAGATGTGGATATCTACCATAATGCGATCTCTGAAACACTGCCCTGGGTTTACACCATGCATCGTTTGTTCGACGAACCGCGGCCTGTACCGCCCCAATGGGTCTTTGTTTCAGAAACCCTGGCCGGTCATCACGGCAGCACCCGTTATGTATGTAACGGCATGGACCCGCAGGATTTCCTCTACTCCGAAACCAAAGACCGGTACCTTCTCTTCCTGGCCGGCATGCAAGGCAACACGCACAAGACCAAGTACCACGACAAGGGTCTTGACATCGCCTTGGATGTAGCCGAGCGCGCCGGTGCGGAGTTGGTTGTCGCCGGTACCGCTCAGGATGAGGCTACCTTGAACCTGGTTACGGACATGTGCACGCGGCACGGCGCTACCTACTTGGGCGATGTACGCGGTCAAAGAAAACAGGAATTGCTGGCGGGCGCGCGCGCCCTGATCTTCCCCACCCGTTTACGCGAAGGTTGCCCCCTGGTCTTGATCGAGGCCATGTTCTCGGGGACACCGGTCCTGGCCGCGGACATAGGTGTCTGCCGAGAGATGGTGACTCCGGAGGTCGGGTTCCTCTGCAAAGAGTCCGAGGACTATATCGCCGCCCTTTCTCAACTGGACCGAATTCAACCAAAAGCCTGCCGGGAACGGGCGGAGACCCATTATCACTACCGAACTATGGCTGCCGGTTACCTGGAACAATACGCCCGATCGATCTCACAACACAGGGACGCCGTGGAGGCTGTATGACCGCAACACCCACTCGCGAGATCCCCCGAAACATAATCCGCTTATGGGAGGAAGGGGCCTGGCCCTGCTTCTCCCCTGACGGGCGAATGATCGTATTTACCGGGGGATTAAGCGGTACGCCCTATTTGTCGGTGATTCCGACCGGCGGCGGTAAGGCAGAAGCGGTCATCCCGCGAAGTTTATACGGTAACCGACCCACCTGGCTTGAAGGAAAACGAATCGCGTTCAATGTCAATCAACGCGAGATCCGTGTGGTCGATCTGGCTGACGGCAAAATCACACCCTTTTTGGAACATGTGCCCGCCGGTCTTCCCGCATTCTTCCACCCGTGCGCCTATCCTGACGGCAAGGCCGTGGTTGTCGTGGGCTTCCGCGAGGGACCGCGGGGTAGGGAAGGGGTGCTCTACCGTTTGGCGCCGGATGAAGACCCAAGCATTACCGCCCTGACTCGATATCCCGATGTCTGCGCCGGGCGGCCCGGAGTTTCCCCCGACAACCGCACCGTGGTTTTTGCCGGAAACGCCGGCGGTTTCCGTCAGGCTGCCAATCAGCTCTGGCTGGTCAGACCGGGAGAGCCCGCCCGACGACTTCAGGGGGGACCCGCGCATACCGCACAGGGACGGGCGCCCAGGTACTCGCCCGACGGCCGCTGGATTGCCTGTGTGTCGACCCGGCCCGATCCCCGACCCGAGAAAAACACTCCCAAGGCCGTTTGGCTGATCAGCGCCGACGGCAAAGAGTCTCATCAGATTACCGATCATGCATTGAACATTGCTCATGTGGCCTTTTCGCCGGACCAGAAACACCTGGCTTTCGGCGGCTTCCGTTGCCCTTTAGGTCTTATCGATTTGCCGGAGTATTTCTATCGCAAGGGAGGTTGACCATGAACCGATCGCCAAACTTACCACCATTTTTCGTGTTGGGCGCGGCGCGCTCCGGCACAACCCTTTTACGCCTCATGTTGAACCGTCACAGCCGCCTGGCCATACCGGCCGAATCGCACTTCCTATTGGACGTGTTGGAGGAAATGCCGGTTCGCGGACTGCTGGACCAAAAGCAGGCCGCGCGCATGGCATCTATCATCATCGGCCACCCGCGTTTCCGGCACTGGCATGTGGATGCCGCCGCACTGGCCGGCAGCCTGATGGCCGCAACGCCCGCGCCCTTGTCCGAACTGATCGATCTGGTGTTTCGAATGGAAGTTGGCGCCGGGATGCGCTGGGGAGATAAAACACCTCGTTATTACGGTTGTTGGGAGCAACT
The DNA here is from genome assembly GCA_030066195.1 of Acidobacteriota bacterium. GTDB lineage: Bacteria > Acidobacteriota > Holophagae > Acanthopleuribacterales > Acanthopleuribacteraceae > JASJCB01. The sequence goes on along the minus strand of JASJCB010000077.1, from coordinate 19,441 downwards.
CGCCCACCTGTTTCCCAAGTCCTGCTTCGTGCATATCATTCGCGACGGTCGCGATGTCAGCAACTCACTCAAGCAGGTGGGCTGGCACGGCCGAAGCGAGGAGGAACGCGCCGATTACTGGCGTACGCGGGTGGAGATGGCGCGCCGGGCTCAGGTTCAACTGGGCCCTCGCAGGAATCTGATCATTCGCTACGAAGATCTTGTGATGGACTCCAGAGCTATTCTCAAGAAGGTGTGCGCCTTCCTGGGCGAAACTTATGAGCCCGACATGCTCGGTTTCTATGAGGACGCGCCCAACTATCTCAATGATTTTGACGGCCCCGTGCACGACAAGCTTACCCGACCGCCCAAACCCGATGATATCGGCCGTTGGCAAAAAGAAAGTTCCCGCGAGAGCCTGGTTCATTTCGAGGCCGTTGCGGGTAATGCATTGCGACTCTTTTCCTATCCGCCTTCCTTCCCGGTACAGTGAGGAATATCATGAGCACTGCACCCCACGGACATTTCCAGGAATTCGACCAGATTTCCGCTATTTATTACGGCACCGATGACGGATTTGCCGAATTGACCCCGCCTTGCGAGAAGGACCACAATCAGGACCATGTCAACGGTCTTTATCGTGTCTTCTGTCGTTTCGAGGAGTTTCGGAACGGCGTAGGCCCAAGGCGTCGGGAGCGAATTCACCTGGTCAGTGTGGTCGGCGGACTCTATGGACTGAACCTGATTCCCCTGTTCAAGCCGCGAGCCATGACGTTTTTCGATATCAATCCCCATGCCGTCGCCTTTTTTGAACTGGTACGCGGCGTATGGATGATGTCCGACAATGCCGAGGACTTTCTCAGCCGCCTGGCCGCCGGCGCCTACCCCGTCAAGGACGAGCGGGACGCCATGTTGCGCAACAATCTTGCCGCCAAGGCCGGCGAATTCCTGGCGAAAGACCGGGGTCGATCCAAGCGAAGCCTTCGCAGTAGTTGGCGCTATGCCCTGGATCATTTCGAACTGACACGACGGCTGCTGGCCGAGACACCCGTTGCCACACGCGTGGAAGGCATCACCTCGACGGGGTTTGTCGACTTCATTCGAGACGAGCCGGATGTCTGGTTGTTCTGCTCCAATGTCTTCCTCTTCGTCCACCCGGACCTCACGTTCAATCGACCTGCCAATGCCGCAATATTCTCTACCTTCTTCGACGAAACCGACATGTTGGATCTTGGCGGGGAAGGAGAGGGGCCCGTTACGGTTCAATGCCGTCGACACTCCGTCGTTACCCGGGTGACCGCATGAGTACGCTGTGCCTTGCCGATGCTCAGGTTGAAGCCTTTCATGAGTGCGGATACCTATCGGGTTTACCCGTTCTGTCCGCCGCTGAGGTTGTTCACTACCGTACTCAATTGACCGAAACCGAGAAGCGTTTGACCGCCATGGGTGCGCCTCGCCTGGTGCAGCCCCATTTGTTTTTCCCCTGGGCCTATGAACTGGTCACGCATCCGCTATTGCTGAATACGATAGAGGCCCTGCTGGGACCGGATTTGTTGGTGCATACCACCTCGGTGTTTCGAAAGGAACCGGACGCCGGCCGTTTCGTGAGTTGGCATCAGGACAGTTATTACTACGGTTTTGCGGAGCCCAAAATGGTTACCGTGTGGTTGGCGTTCACGCCCAGTACGCATGAGATGGGTTGCTTGCAGGTATTGCCCGGTAGCCATGCCGGGGAATTACCGCACGGCGAGTACACCTCGGAAAACAACCTTTTGAACACCGGTTTGACGGTGAAGTTACCGGTGGATGAAAGCGCGGTACAAAGTCTGGAACTTGAAGCAGGGCAAGCGTCAGTCCATCATTTGAACATGGTGCATGGTTCGGGTCCCAATCGTTCCAACCGGGTCAGAACAGGTTTTGTGGTCCGTTACGTCCCCACCTCGCTACGGCAGAAGAAGCCGCATCAACCGGTCGTCCTGGCCCGAGGTCATGACCGCTTCGGTCATTATGATCACTTAACTGAAAAACCGATCGACATGGAATCAGGTTTGGCAGAAGCCCTGGCTTTTTCCCTGAAGATGTTCCGCACGCGCTTCGGCAAAAGCTGATCAGCGCTCTTTACTTGCGCCCAAACCCCAGCGTGATTCGCCCATCCATACGGCCAGGTCCTCGGCGGGTTTGGGCCGGCTCATGTAATATCCCTGGGCGTAGTCGCAGTTCAACTCGCGCAACATTTGCCAGTGCCGTTCGGCTTCGACGCCCTCCGCAACGACACTCAAGCCCAACGTATGCCCCAAATCAACCGTGGATTTGACGATGATGGCGTCATCGGCGTCCTTGTCCATGTCAAGCACGAAGGACTTGTCGATTTTAATCTCGTCCACCGGCAGGTTCTTCAAATACGCCAGCGAGGAATAACCCGTGCCGAAGTCGTCAATGGCCAGGCGTACGCCCATGTTGGAAAGGTTCATCAAAATACTGCGCGCCTGGTTGGGGTCTTCCATCATGGCCGATTCGGTGATCTCCAAAACCAGGCGATTCGCGGGCATGCCGAACTCTTCCAGATAGCCTCGGATCTTTTCGGGGATATGCACGTCAAACAGATCGCGAACCGACAGGTTGACGGCAATCGATACATCGATACCGTCTTTGTTCCAGCCGGCCCATTGGCGCGGCGCTTGTTTCAACACCCACATCGAGAGCGGCTTGATCAAACCGGAGCGTTCGGCCAGGGGGATGAATTCGTCCGGGTAGATCTGACCGTGCTTGGGATGATGCCAGCGAACCAGCGCCTCTACACCGGTCACGATACCGGTCTCTATGGAAATCTTGGGTTGGTAGTGCAGGCTCAAGTCGTTGTTATGGATGGCCTGACGCAGTTCGCCCAAAAGAGTCAGGCTGCGCAGGCTGAAATGGTCGTATTTTTCCTCGTAGAAAGTGTAGCCGGGGTCGGACTTTTTGGCCACCGACATGGTGATATCCGCGCGCCGCATCAGGGTATCGGCGTCTTCACCGTGTTCGGGATAGAGCACGATGCCGATGGAGGCGGTCACTTCCAATTGCAGGTCTTCGATTTGGAAGTTGGGCTCGATCTCGTCGTGAATCCTTGTGGCGATTTCGGCGGCGCTTTCCACAGAAGTCACATCGGGCACCATGACGGCGAACTCATCACCGCCGAAGCGCGCAACAATGCCCGTTTCGCCGATAACCCGCTTGATGCGATCGGCAATCTGTTTGAGCAACAGGTCGCCGTTGTGGTATCCCAGGGTATCGTTGATTTCCTTGAAGCGATCCAAGTCCACGAAGAACATGGCCAGGCGACCGTCTTCGCTACCCGCTTTGGTAATGGTGGCGTCCAACACTAAATTGAACTTGGTGCGGTTGGCCAAACCGGTCAGCGGATCGTGATGAGCCAGGTATTGGAGTTCTGCTTCCGATTTCTTGCGGGTTTCGATTTCGTCCTTCAGCTTCTCTACGTAATGCCTGGCTTTCTGGGCCAGATTCCATTTCTGGGTTTGGGACAGGGCCATCTGCTTGACGGCCGTTGTATCGAATGGTTTGCGCAGGAACAACAGACGGTCCGTGGTGCCCAGTTGGCTGAGAATACGCTCCCAGGAATAGTCGGAATAAGCGGTGCAGATGACCATCTCGATCTCGGGGAACTTTTCCCAGATGCGGCTGATGGTTTCGATACCGTCCCAGCCGGGCGGCATGCGTACGTCCATAAAAATCAGGGCGTAAGGTTTACCCTCCGCGTGAGCCTTCTCCACCATTTCCAGGGCTTCCTCGCCCTGGTAGGCGGAATCTACGATGTATTCCGGTTGATCTCCGGCCGCATCGGGGTCCGGGGTGTCGTCGTCCTCTTGAAATAAACCGCGCTCAATTTGAGCAAGCTTCCGTTTCTCGGCAGCCCGGGGGTTGCTGAGGACTTTATTGAAGTCTCGATGAATAGACGTGTTGTCATCGACAATGAGAATACGGTTGTTCGGTTGCATTTAGTTTCGAAACCTTTCTACCCGATTCCTAATTGGGAAGGTCAGCCTTATTATACAAGGAATCCAAGAGTAACAAAAACTCATTACACCCTATCGGCAATTTGGGGAAAACCATTCCGGTTTTTTTGAAAATAGGAGATTTCCTCATTTTTCCAGGCGCCGAAACCGTCTAAGTTGTTCCGCCGGGGCCTGGAGACGAGCTCTGTAAGGCCAGCCGCCCCCAGCCTGCCAAAAAGAAAACTCCTCCCAACGGGGTCACCGCGCCGAGGAATTTCAAACCGCTGAGACACAACACATACAGGCTGCCTGAGAAGAACAACAGGCCCAGCGCGAAGAACAGGGCCGGGGGCAGACGTTTTCCTCCGGCCGCCGGGACCAGCATGGCCGCCGTGTGGACCAGATGGTAAAGCACCGCGGTATTCCATGTATCCAACACGTTGTTTTCCAATAGGAAGGGTTCCAAGGCGTGAGCGCCGAATGCGCCCAGCGCTACGGCAATAAAACCGGAAATCCCGGCGAGACGTAGGCGAATGGTGTCGTTCATAAGACCTCCGGGTTGTTCAGACCGCTAATACATAGCAACTAAGCAACACGCCGGCAAGGGGGAACCGCTGTCTTTCGATGATCTACAGTTCAAACCCCGGCGCCGCGTCGGCGCGGGTGGAATAGACCGGCGGCTTTGACCTGTCACCGGTCAATCGTCTTGACATCGTCGCCCGCTCGCTTGCTACAATGCAGCGTTATCGATGAATGACCGGGGAGGGACGCCGATGAGCGGGATCGATGCCGATGCGGTGAAATCGTTTCTATTGGGCCTGCAAGAAACCATCTGTGACGAGTTGGAAACCCTGGACGGAAAGGCATCCTTTGAAACCGATGCTTGGGAGCGGCCCGGCGGGGGCGGAGGTAGAACGCGCTGTATGGCCGGCGGAGATTTGTTGGAGCGCGGCGGTGTCAACTTCTCCCATGTCCACGGCGCCGACATGCCCGCCGCATCCACCGCCAAACGACCGGAGCTGGTGGGTCGTGATTTCGACGCCATGGGTGTTTCCCTGGTCCTGCACCCCAACAACCCCTATGTGCCCACTACCCATATGAACGTGCGGTTTTTCATTGCTCGAAAAGAAGGTGCGGAGCCGGTATGGTGGTTCGGCGGCGGCTTCGACCTGACACCGTATTATCCGTTTCGAGAGGACGCCGAACACTGGCACCGGACCGCCAAACAAGCCTGCGATCCGTTCGGCCCCAATGTCTACCCGGAGTATAAGCAATGGTGTGACCGTTATTTCTACCTGAAGCACCGGGACGAGACACGTGGCGTGGGCGGTCTTTTCTTTGACGACCTGAACGCGGTGTCCTTCGATCACAGTTTTGCCTTGATGCGCAGTATCGGCGAGCATTTTCTGCCGGCCTACCTGCCCATCGTTGCGCGTCGCCGCCATACTCCCTACGGCGAGCGAGAGCGCGAATTCCAACTTTATCGCCGGGGGCGTTATGTAGAGTTCAACCTGCTCTTCGACCGGGGCACCCTGTTCGGTATTCAAACCGGCGGACGAACCGAGTCCATCTTGATGAGCATGCCTCCGCTGGTTTCCTGGAAATACGCTTATAAACCGGAACCGGGCACGTCGGAAGCGGAGCTCTACGACATCTATCTCAAACCGCAAGACTGGCTGGGCCCGGCGTAAAAAAGGACACGGAGCATGTGAAAGGCCCCGTGTCCCATTGCTTCGAGCGAAGTTCGGAGGTTACCGGGGAATGCAGTCTCGTGCCCGGATCAGGGAAAGGACACTTACCACACCCAGGTTTTCTTCATCCAGGTAGCCGCCTGAGAGCGGCATAATGCCCCAAAGGCTTGTGAATGTCAGGTAGTCGTTGTTATCCAGGCCCGGCTGACCGTCCAGGTCCAGGTCCGCGCCGGGGTCCACAAAGGTAACCCTGACCGTGTCGCGGGATTCGCAGGGATCGTCAACCAGGCTCCAGGCCAGCTCATAGGTTGTACCCGAGGTTCCGGTGAAGGACGTGTTCGGATCGGTGGGATCGATGAAACTACCCTGATCATCGCCGGATACCACCGTCCATATACCGGAGCCATGCTTGCCGAGATCGTTGCCGTTAAGCGGATAGGCGCCGCAAAGGACGCGGTCGACTCCGGCGAAAACGGCAACGCCGCAATCGATCTCCCATGTGGCGCGAAAGCCTCCGCCGGCCTCGTTTCGCACCACGGCTTCTACAGTTTCGTCTTCGGTGACCACGTAATCAGCCGTAAAGCCGGTCCATGCTCCCTCAAAAGGCGTCATGGGGTCGCCGCCGTCGATTTCCGCGGATGTGCCGTTGGTAGCAACGCGTAGTTGGATCATGGAGCCATGGGGGAACTGCGCGAGGTTGGGCGCCGTGTTAAACCATGAGACGGTGGGCCCGGATTTGACGTAGACGAAGATATCCCCGTATTGGAATTCACCGATGCTGTTGGTGATCTTGGCGGTATAGCGGGTGTTGCTGCCGGGATTGACAGTGAGGCGCCAGGACTTGTTCCCCTGCGCATCCACCGAATCCACCATGAGCGGAGTGCCGTTGATCTCCGCGGTCAGGGCATATTCATTGGTCTCGAGAATGAGATCGAGATCGGCCTCGAAATCAAGGCGATCTTGGAAACTGAACACGGGGTCGGAATAAATTTGCAGAATTTGCAGCGGGGGGCCGTTCACCACATCGATTTCCCAGAAACACTCCGTTTGGCCGGAGGCGTTTTCCAACACCGCCGTGACCGTGGTGTCTTCTACCGCCACGTAATCCGCGAAAAAGTTTTTCATCCCGGAGGAGATTGTGAAATCCATGGGCTGATCGTCGATGGTCGCCGTATCGGCGCCGTACGCTCCTAACCGTAGGGTGATCTCGGTGCCCGGTAGAACGGGAATGTCTCGAGTGTCGGGAGACTGTCTCGACGTGCCGCAAGCGGGTAGTAGCGAGCCCTTCGTTTGCAGATGAACCGGTACGCGCACCAGTTGAGCGTCGGCGTCGATGCCGAGGGCTGTAACCACAACGGGCCCCGCGCCTTCTTCCATGCCCGTGAGTTCGTAGAAGGATGTGTTGTTGTCTAGAACCACGGTGTCGCCGTTATAGCTGATTTCCCAGGCCAGGACATTTCTACCCATCAGGGGGATGACCAAACTGTCGCCTGTTTGGACGGCGGTTTTGATCAGTCCGGGGTCCACCATGTTTTGCGGCCCTTGCCAGGCAAGCGTGTGGATGGAAAACAAGCCTAGAAGGACCATGAAGATTCTTGGAAGAGATTTTTGAATTCCCATAAAACTAATACCTCTTTGACGTCGGCAGGGTGTCGGGTCCGATTACAATCTGCTTCATTAATAAAGCGAATTAAGTGACTATTTTGGATCAATTTTTAGAACATTTTTCCCATGGTTGACGCCGTGAGCACGCGCGGGCTAAAGTTGCGCCATGAAGACGGACCGTTTATCCATCAACTATCTGCTTCTTATCGCCGTCCTGATCGGTTTGGTTTACGGTCAAACCTTTGATGACCCGTTCGTCTACGACGACAAAGCTTTTATGTTGCAAAACCCCTTGGTGCACGACCTTGCGAGCTTACCGAAACTCATGGCGGAGAACCCGGCGCGCGCCCTGACAATGGCAAGTTTTGCCCTCAACTACCATTTCGGGGGTGAGGATGTAAGGGGCTACCATCTGGTCAATATCCTCATTCATCTGCTCGCTACCTGGGTGGTTTTCTTTCTGGTCCGGGCCCTTACGAAAGACACGCATTCCCCCTCATCCCGCACCACGGCCTTTGTGGCCGCCGCAATCTTCGCGGTGCATCCCCTTCAGACGCAGGCCGTGTGCTACACCTGGCAGCGTGCCGCTTTATTGGCTGCTCTGTTTTACCTGGCGGCCATGTTCGCCTACATCCAAGCCCGGCGTCGGTCCGAAAGACGGGGTTTTTGGTGGATCGTCGCCTTGACCTCCGGAGCGGCCGCTTGTTTTTGCAAGGAGAACGCCGCCTCTCTGGTAGGCGCCTTGTTCCTTTTGGAGTGGTTGTTTCTCCGGGGATATCCGCGACCTTCGAGGCTTTTCTATTCGTCCTTCCTTGCCCTGGCCGCGATTGTACCGGTCACGGTCTTGATCATGCGCGGGCTCTATGGAGAAAACACCTTCGATCCCTACGTGGAAGATATCGGTCCTGTCGCCTACCTTATGACACAAGTACCGGTCACGCTGACCTACCTGCTCCTACTGATTTGGCCGGTCGGCCAAAACCTGGACCACCATACCACCCTGGTCACCTCTCCGACCGATCCCGTATTTTTGGTTTCCTTCATCCTCCTGGCCGCAAGCGTTGCCTTGATTCCCATCCTTCTACGAAAAGACAAGGTTCTGTTCTTCTGCTACGGCTTCTTCTTCCTGGCTTTGTCGGTTGAGGCAGTTGCTTTTGTTCTGGACGATGTCATGGTAGAGCACCGTCTCTACCTGCCGATGTTCGCCTTTGCCCTGGCCGCGGCAAACTTGCTCAGCAAGCTGAAAGAAAGAGCGCCCAAAAGCAGTTGGGCGCCGGCAATCACCGTCATCATCGCTCTGGCCGGCGCCGCCTGGCTTCGCGCCGCGGTCTGGCGCTCTCCTCTGTCCCTCTGGGACGATGCGGTTCAAAAGTCACCGGAAAAGGCCCGCCCCTATTTCAATCGCGGCGTCGCGCTACGCGAACTGGGACGTCGTGAAGAAGCCGGCGCCGATTTTGACCGAACTATTGAACTGAAACCCGACTATGTACCGGCACTGCTTGTTCGCGGCATGTTCCATCAAAACAATGGCGAGCCCGACGCGGCCGTTGCGGACTATTCAAAAGCAATTGCCTTGGAACCCGGTCTGGTCTCGGCCTATAACAATCGGGGTTCTCTCTACCTGGCTGCCGGCAGGTATGCCGAAGCGTTCTCCGATTTCGATCGGGCGGTCAACCTGAGACCTACATATTCCATCGGCTACCACAATAGAGGCATCGCTCACCGCAAGTTGGGCCGTTCCGAAGAAGCCCTGGCCGATTTCCAACAAGCCTGTAAGTTGGATCCGAACTATGCAGAGGCCCACTGCCGGCTGGCGGAAACTCAACTGGAACTGAACCGACCCGAAGCGGCGATCGAAGCCTTTCAACGCTGCCTGGCCATGAAACCGGGTGGGCGAGAAGCAACTCTGGGCCTGGCGGAAGCCCTCTACAAAACCGGCCGTAAACAAGAAGCGCTGACTTTACTGGAAAAGGCAATCACCCGGGACCCGGATTTCACCGAGGCATGGTTCAGTCGAGGGGTCATCCGCTATCACGAGGGAGACTTCGCGGGCGCGATTGCCGATCTGAACCGGTTCATCGAGAGGGAGCCCCGCGCGGAAGCCTATTACCGGCGGGGACTCGCAAAACAGGCCGTGGGCGATGTAGAGGGCGCCAAGGCCGATTACATCACGGCCAAAAAGCTACAGGACGAGTCGTCCCGATAAACACTCAATCGTCCTCGCAGCCTTCCCAGAAGGTAGCGGCGCAACGAGGCGAATTGTTGTCGATATCTTTGGGCAGACCGGCGCGTACGGCGCGTTTTTCGGAGTCGGTGATAAAGCTTTTGATTTTCAAGGTATCTAAACGTAATTTCATCATAAATCCTCCATGTTTGGATTGAGCGTCATAGGGGGAACCCGACAACCATCGCATGGGCCTTACCCATATTCGCACCAATTGGAGTCAATAATAACAAAAGCCCCGATGAACGGGGCTTTGTTAGTCGATTTTGTTTTCAGGTAAAAGAGCTTTAGGCGATCAGCGACAGAACCGCTTCGGGATCGAGGCCCGTTTGTGCGGAGAAGGCGGCGCCGGGGCTGCCGACGATTTGCTCGCCCAACAGACTTGAAATGGAATTCGCTTCTTCACGGCCGGAAATGGGTTCGCTCTTGGGGCGTTCCCCTTCACGCGCGGCACTGGTTTCAACGCTGTCGGTTTCGGTTTTGGAAGACTTGCGTTCATCAGCGGAGCCGGCCCGCTCCCGACTGCCGGTTTGGTTCAGCGTGTTTTTGATGATACTGTTTATTGCGCCCGGTTCAATCATCTCAGGCCCCCTATTGAGTACCCTTGCCGCGGGTACACCTTTCTCTTCAGGTCTTAGACCCAACCATCATTATAAAGGTTATCGCCCGTTAAACAAGAAATATTAGGGAAAACTTGAGAAACAGTCCGATTTGTACGGGATGGTGAGCCGGATCATCCGCCGGGGTTCAGCCCGCATTTAGAAACCGACCAGTTCCGGCGTTCGCTACTCGATTCTTCCCGGGAAGAATCGAGGATCAAAAGCCCGATCCTCAGGCCTTCCAGGGAAGAATGGAGTCAATTCGGGGTTGTCAACGGCTCATGCTTGACTTTGACGGAGTCCTGTTTTCTTTGCTCGGCTTTTCCATTTCCTGTCTCGTGAGCGGGCTTTAAAAATTTCCGTTGCAAGCATGGCCGCCCTTCAATAGACTGGAACTCCACCGCGTATTGCGCGGGGGACATACCCCAATGCACAGGAGCATGAAAATGTCATTACATCCCGAAATCGCCGAGGCGTTGAACCGACACGCCACCGTAGAGGCATCCTCCGCCTTCATATATTTCTCTATGGCTTCCTGGTTCGATAACAGGGGCCTGAAGGGTTTTGCCAACTGGTGTCATGCGGAAGCGCAGGGCGAAATGAACCATATGACCCGTTTCTTCGATTATATCAACACGCGTGGTCACCAGGTGAAGTTCGGTAATATGGATGCACCGCCTCACGAATGGTCGACTCCGCTGGAGTTGTTCGAACAGGTCTACCAGCAGGAATTGGCCTTGACCGCCAAGATCAACGAGCTGGTTCGTCTAGCCCAACAACATGCCGATCACGCCACCGACTCGTTTTTGAATATCTTCATTATGGAGCAGATCGAGGATGAGGCGGAGGCCGGCGAAATCCTGGCTCAAATCAAGATGGTCGGTGATAACAATCATGGTCTATTGATGATCAGCAACTCTCTGGCCAATCGTAAAGCCGTGGGACAGGACGACTAAAGCTCAGGCTCAATTTTTTCCTGTTCAAAGCACCCTCCCTTGCCGTTGAGATATTGGTGGCGTTCGGCGTCTCTACGCAAGTTGTGTAAGGAGGGTGCATGTTTCATCGCGCAATCACCGGTCTCGTAGGACCGGTCCTGGCGCTGACCTGGATTTTTCAACTACAAGCCGGCGATCTTCCGGAGGGTATCGACCCCTTGCCTCCGTCCAAGGATGCCGCTTTGTCCGGCCTTATCGAGGAAGCCGTTCGATACCGCGGTCTTCCCTTAAAACAGAGTGTGCCTTCCGGTCAGTTGGACGAAGCCCGTTTGAAAGGGCAATTTGCGAGCGCATTTCATCAGGAGATGCCCGATGATGTTCTGGGTCCCGTGGAGAAAGTGCTGAAAACCTTCGGCATGCTTCCCGAATCCATGGACATGAGCACCTATCTTCCCGAGCTGTTAAGCAGCCAGGTGGCCGGGTATTATGACCCCGCCCAAAAATACCTGGTTTTGGTAGAGCGAGAATGGTCCGAATCCGGTGAACAGGACCAGAAGATGAATCAGTTGATGGATGAAGCCATTCTGGTTCATGAAATCAATCACGCCATCCAGGATCAGCATTTCGATCTGGGTCAATTCGGGATGGAACAACCGCTTTCCGATGAAGCCGCGGCCCGCTTGGCCCTGGTTGAGGGCGACGCCACCGTGGTCATGTACGGCTACATGTTGGGGGTGGCCATGGAGCGCATTCCCGGCGCCGACATGGGCTTGAAAATGACCATGGACGAGCCCGAGATGTTGTTGGCGCTGGCGCCTGACATGCCCGGCGGTAAAGAATTGATCGAAGCCCCGGCCTACCTTCGCGAGACCATGATGTTCTCCTATATACAGGGAGCCTATTTTTGTATCCAGGTCAGAAAGGCGGGCGGACAGAAACTGTTGGATCATGCCTTTCAGAACGACCCGCCGCGCTCCACCGAACAAATCATGCACCCGGAAAAGTGGCTGACCGAAAGAGACGATCCCGTTACCCTGACCATACCCAGCTTGACCAAACCCTTGCGTGGTTACCGAAGAACCGCGGAAGGCACACTGGGCGAATTGGAAATACGCCTTCTTTTGACCGAACGATTAAGCGATGAGCAGCGCAATGAGGCCCGTGAAGCCGCGGCCGGATGGGGCGGTGACCGCTTCGTCCTATACGAAAAAGGCCGGCGTAGCGCCCTGGCTTGGGTCACCGAGTGGGACACGAGCGAGGACAAACAGCAGTTTCTGGCCGCGGCACGCAAGGCCCTGCCCGATTGGGATATCGAGGACAGCGGTTCCACTCGCGTCACCCTGGTCAAAACTCGCGCGAAGAAAAAACGAGTCAAACGCGTCCTGGCCGAACTGGCCGGCATTCAAGCGGTTCGCGGCGCCAACCTGGCCCCGGATCTCGCGGCGCTGGGTATTACCCAGGCTGACAAACCGGCCACGCTGACCGCGGCCGAGTCCATGAAGCTGATGGAGAACCCGTTGTTGAATGTTTTTGACGACGAACAACCATCCGACGGGCTCCAGGCCAGCCAACTGAGCGATATGCTCAAGAACCCCGAGGCCCGGGAGATGATCAACCAGTTGGGCCGCGAAATGTTGGGTGATGCCGCGGGAGATGTCGATTTCGCCGCCATCCTGGAAAACCCGGAAGTCATGAAGATGGTCGAGTCGATGATGCAAGGCGGTCAAAATGACGCCGAGGGCAAGATTATCGACGGCACGTACACCAATGACGGACTGGGCATTGCGGTCAGCCTACCCAAGAAACCGGGTTGGGTGATTTCCGACGACAAACCGTCGATACCCATGGGCCCCAAGGCCTTGATCCAGTTTACCGACATGCATTCGGGCAGCAATGTGCTGGTGCTGATCCAGAACTTACCGATGGCTATGCCGGTAGAGTCCCTGCTGGCCAATCTGGAAATGGGCATCAAATCCCAGTTCAGTGATTATGAGAAGCTGAAAGGCCGGCATTTGAAGGAAGCCGGCAAGGAAGGTTACCAAATGGAATACACGGGTTCCATGAGCGGCCAGGGCCTTCACTTCCTGCATCGCTTTCACATGATGGAGGGCAAACTGCTGATGCTGGTAGGTACGGCAACCGAACAGGCCTGGCATTCTCAGCAGGAAGCCATCCGCGAGGCGTTGGACAGCCTGAAATTCCTGGAGAAAACCGAAATGGAATAGTCGGGGCAGGGGAGAGGTTTCTCCCCGCAACCCTCATGGATGCAACGGGTATCCGCGATTTGGTAAACCATGCCGTTTTTTGCCTGATCAACCCATGCATCGTTTCGATGTAACGAAGCGGCGCCAAAGCGAAGTAACCGCTTACTCCGGTGGATTCAGGGTCCATTCCATCAAGATCGCCTCTAACGGCTCAAGTCCCGCCTTTGAGCCGGGTTCCAGTTCTTCAGCATCGTTTTCCAGCCCGGCTCTCGTTTCCTGTATCCAGCTTGAAAGCCGGTCAGGCAGAGAAATGCGGAAGCCTTCAGGAGCGGTTCGCTTTTTTTTTCGGATTGCCTCAACCGCTTCTGATAAATGAGCCGGCAGCAAGCCTTCTTCAGAAAGCATATCTACAAACAGCGTCGGCGGCATCGTTCGTTTCTCCGTTATCCAACGGCAGGCCATGAGCGGGCGCAGCAGGTAGAAAAACTTTTTGATGCCGATTGTGCCGTCTTCGTGTAAAGATTCCGCGGCTCCGCGAGCGATGCCGAGGTAGTGATGGACGGCTTTCTTGGGGTTGAAGTAAGACGGGATCAACGGTCTTAGAGCGGAAGTGAAGACCGGTTTTTCCCTGTAGATAAGCGGGCTGCCCAACCATTCATATAAAGACAGATTACAACCCGCAAACAGACGCAAGGCTTTTCCCAACTCCCAACCCGATAGGTCCAGATCATCGGGCAACATGGCCTGAATCGTGTCGCGCCTTTTACCGAGGCGTAAATGCCAGGCAACATCATGCGCATAAACGAAACGAACATCATAATCGCTGTCGGGTGAGGCGAAGCCCCAGGCCCGGCTGCCGGATTCACACGCAAACAAGATGCGCACCTTTCGCTCGCGTTCGATTTCATCAAGTGTCGCAAGGATTCGATCGTGCATATTCCTTCTCCCAGATTTCCGTGATTTCCTTGAGCAATTCATCGACCTCTATCGCGTTCGGCCTATCGGGAAGGCCGCATGTTTTGACGAGATCATCCATACCCGCAATCTTCTCCTCGGCTTTTTCCACCAGGGATTCATAGCTGAGAGAGCCGGCAAGGATCTCTTTCAAAAAAGTAAGCCGCTCACCTGAGAATCGCACCAGGGGCGCACCGTTGCGAAGGATGTGCTCACCCGACAGGATCAGCCGAAAAGTATGCATCATGTTCTTGGCGTCGTAGTCGATTTCCCCACGCTCTTGGGCTGTCCAGCGATTTTGATTGCGCTTCTGAACCCATTCCCAATAGCCGCGGTGATTGCGGCGCGCCTGCTCATGAGCTTCCTTGTGGTAATAGAGGAGGCCGATAAGACGGCTTTTCTCATCTTTCATGGGAATACTTTCGCAAACAATTTTCCCGCCGCGAATGACGCCGACGGTTAGCTCTCCGCCGTAATCATAGAGTCGATAGAGTCCCGGAACATGCTCTACCGCCGCGCAACGGCAACCATTCTGATTTATACCTGATTCTAAGAATGGGACAGGGCGAAAGGGGAATCGGTCGCGGTGTTCAGTGCGTGAAAGAAACCAGCAAAATTGTTCGGTTACGGGCGCCTCCCTGGGCTGAGGTTGATTAATCCACTTTTTACGTCCCCGGGCTTTTTTGATTTGGGCCCGAGCATAACCCACATGCGATTCATAAGCCTGCCTGGTTATGAACATGTCCCGGTTCTCTGTTATTCTGGTCATCAGCGGTGAAGTGTACAACACACAGTCCCCGGGAAGGTACAGTAGTTCGATAATGTTGGGATTGGCGCCGGAGGCCAACTCCAGAAAACGCTTGAGCGTGTAGTAGACTGTATCGCCGCGCTCATCGGCAATTTGGGCCGGTGGAGCCGACAACGACAGGTAGCGGCCGGAAGAGAGCACATACACCCCGCGAATGTCGGTGTCACTTTTTCCATGTTGCGTGCCGTATGCTTTGCTGCCGGCTATTGCGCGAAAAATAAGGTTTGGGCTGCACATCTGTTCCAGTTCCGCCAGACTTGGTTGCAACATATTCACACCTCACCAGGCCCCAGTTCCTACAAAACGGAAAGCACGGTCAAATTGGATCATATTCACAAGCGAACCGCAAACCACCAACCTGGCAAGAGAGGTGAATCCTTGATCGAACGCCTCCTTTTTTCTCGAGGTGATCGATCTCGATTGGGAAGAACCCGGCAGAGTCACCTGGCGATGGATGCCTGATCGTGGTTTATCGAGATTTCTCTTGACTAAAGTTAGCAGGGTTGCTGAATATTTGATTAGCGACTTTGCTAAGTAAATAGTGGGGTATTCAATGGTAGCCAAAAACCGTGCTCAACAGGAATTGGACGACTTGGAAGTTGTCTTCAAAGCGCCGGCCCATCCATCGAGGAGGCACATTCTCATCGTACTCAATGCCCATGGCGGAAGAATGAGCGCGGGCAGCATCGCCGAGCGCTTTGCCTGTAGTTGGCCCACCACGACCCGACATTTGCGTCGGCTTGAAGACGCGGGCCTGATTATCCGCAATAAAACGGGCCGCGAGCAAAATTACACCTTGAATCGGGAACGGTTACAAGCAGTTGTTGGGCAGTGGTTGGCATGGTTTGCCGTTAAATAACCAACGTTCAAAAGGGAGAAAGAAATGAGCAATCAAATGGCTTTTGCGATTTACAAACCCAATGAAGGTAAAGCGGATGAACTGATGGACATGGTCAAAAAGCACTTGCCTAAATTACGAGAATACGGCCTGATTACAGACCGTGACGTCTACCTGGCCCGATCCAGTGACGGAAGCATCATCGAAGTTTTCGAGTGGGCTGGCCCGGATGCATCACGCCGTGCCCATGAACATCCGGCAATCGCTGCTATTTGGGAGGCGATGGGCGCCGTCGCCGAATTCCCCGTCCTCGCGACGCTGCCGGAGGCCGGTTCACGTTTTCCCAATTTTGCCATGATCCGAGGAACGAAATGAATATCGAAATGGACGAAGGCGCGCGGTCGAACTCAGCGGCAATCCTGGGTCCGACTTCTTCGATAATAAGATCTGCGATTCTCATGTGAGGCCCCGGCACCGGCGTTTTTTCAACCCACGGGTTTGGATCACCACGTCAAGTGGCCGAGGAGCTTATTCGATCATATATCCGGTTTTCGAGTTGCTCCAATTCGTCGAGCGTCTGTGCCGCTTGTAATGCAGGATGAAACTCAGACCACAATCCCGATTTCTTCAGCAACTTCGTAAGTGACTTGACCTTGGCCTCAGCGACAATTGAGGGCCTGGCTTCATCGATAATCTTCGGCCTGGCTTCTTCGATAATCAGATCGGCGATGGTCATATAAGCCTCCCTACCTATCTTCATCATAATGTCTTTCAGGGCTTCGACGCCAGTTAAATCTTGACCGATCAGGTCCCCCCACACTTTTTTCTGATAGGTCGGGTCGCCCTCCAGAACTTGCAGGAAAGCCAGGGGGTCGCCGCCGTCGATACCTCGCATCTTGCGTTGGATGAGAATGTAAACCGGCAGTCCCATGCAGTTGCAGTAGAACTTCCATGGAGTCAGCGGCTTGAATCCATAGGTCGGATCCTTCAGCAAGGCGGTGGGTATCCTGGTCAACAAGATGTTCAGCGTCAGTTTTCCCCGCAACGACCGTTTCGTATGGCGTGATTCGAACATCAAGGCCCGGGCGACATACTCTCGAAAGGTTTTGTCATTGAGGGTCTGGTTGATGCTCTTGTACTCGAAGACATTGTATTCGAGCAGGTGATCGAACGGGCGAATGCCCTTGATCTGAGCAGCTTTCCCCCTCAGTTTGCCACGACCCGTGCGGCAGAAGTAATCGATCTGGAAATGCGTGTAGACCTCTCGATCCCTCTCCAAGATACGTTTACCCGACATCAATTCCATATGATCATCGAAGATTTCTTGAACAATAGGATGCCACGGAATCGGTTTCGGGTTCATGTGCATCTCCTCGATCTAAATACCTGGCGGCCAGGAGCTTTTACGTTTCCCATGCGGATGAAAGTTTCAAAAGAATGATTATTTTGTGCTTGAAGGCAACGGCTCTGACTGCCGCGACCAAAGCGAGAACCCTTTGCGGTGGCGGTGATCTTCATAGCCGAATTTCCGCGTCGTGGTTCCTATCAAAGGGTGTCGGTTCAGGGGATCGAAAAACGGGGGCCTCTCGGCCCCCGCGATAGGGTTAGCGGTTGGTTGCGTACGTCAGGGCGGAAACCCTCGCCGTTTCCGTGCCCGCACCGGGATCGGTAGTCCCGGTCGGGTCGGTTCCGGCGCCCGGATCGGTGGCGGGCTCGCCGCTGCCGGTCGGGTCGGTGGTCGTGCCGGGATCGCCGCCGTCCACGGGATCGCCCGTGCCGGGATCGCCGCCGTCCACGGGATCGCCCGTTCCGGGTTCTCCCGTGTCGACGGGATCCCCGGAATTGTCGCCCGGATTGCCGTTGCTACCGCCGTCCGTTGTCGTTTGCCCGTTCGGGCCCAGGCTTTCGAAGGCGAAACCATAGCGGCGCATGATATCGCGTTTCCGGGAACGCTCCAGCCAGCGCATGCTGTGGTTCATATAGCTGAACACATCCGCGTGGACCCGGTAGACGTCATCGCGCAACGGGTCCATATCGATACGCGCGTCTTTCAACGCGGCCTTGATCCGGTCCAATTGCTGCATGGCGTCTTCGGCTTCGCGCAGACACTCGGTCAGCGCTTCCACCGTGGGACTGCTCACGAACGGAGCCTCCGGCGTACCCAACTTCCCCAACTGGACCAGCATGCGTTCGGCGACGCCGATCCAGTCGTCGGGTCGCTGGATCTTCGGTGCACGCGGACCGTCCGTGGGAAGTCGGAAGCGTTTCAACTGTTCCAAGGTGATCAGCTTCCTGGCGTACATGAACTCCAGTTCGGAATACAGATGACGAACGCAGAGGGATAGTTCCACCGCCTTCGCATCCTTCTCCTCCACCGCGTCTTGTCTTGCGGCAAACGTTTCCAACAACACTTCGAATTTCGGAGTGAAGTCGGCTCGTACTGCCTTGAGTTGGTTGTGGAGACCGGGGGTAAGCCAACGCTTGCCCGCGGCCAGGTCGAATTCTCCGTTGATGACCGCCCTCTTGAGGAACTGAGCGCGGTCTTTGTCGTTTCTAGGCAGGATTACTCTCAACATTTCAATACTCCTTACTTGTTTTATTGAAGATAGGCGTTCTCAAGGAGGTCGCCCGTCGTCGTGGCATAAATGTAGACCGCGATTTTCGAACACTTGCCTCGACGGGACCGTTTTTTTCCACGATCGTGGAAAAATCGGCGAACTTTTTCCACGATCGTGGAAAAATGAGAAATCGGCCTTGTATCACACGGTTTTACAAGTACTTAACTTTTTGGTTTTAACATCGTTCTTTCCACGATCGCGGAAGAAAAACTGTTTTTTGCGCTTGACGGCTCCTGAAAGTGCCGAAATCGACCCCAAAAAACGCTCATTTTTCCACGATCGTGGAAAAAAAGGCCGTTTTAAGTAGGATTAGGCAAATCCGATTTCTATGATGTACCCCGGTAGATGGTTTTAAATTCAGCAGCTTACGAGCTTTTTTTTTGAAAGTTCCGGGTTGCCGGGAGGTCTGTGCAATGGACTTAAGCCGGCGTCTTGACTCGATTGCACACCTGCGCAATCGAGTCAAGCCGGCGTCTTGGGTCGATTGCACACCTGCGCAATCGAGTCAAGCCACGGTCTTGAGTCGATTGCACACCTGCGCAATCGAGTCAAGCCACGGTCTTAAGTCGATTGCGCACCTGCGCAATGAAGTTAAGCAGTCGTCTTGGGTCGATTGCGCACGTGTGCAATGGAGTCAAGCCGGCGTCTTGGGTCGATTGCGAACGTGTGCAATGAAGTCAAGCCGATGTCTTGGGTCGATTGCGTACGTGTGCAATGGAGTCAATCCCGGAATTATGTAGCACAAGGGGCCGGCCCAAACCAGATGCGCAAGCGCGAAAAATAGGTTGGGCGATCCCGCCGTTTATTTGGAATCGCTGCTTAATGCGCTCATAGCCAAATCAGGCCGTGGTGATCCACCACGGCCCGACCAGATTAAGGGTTAACTATATGATTGAAGGAACGTTTATGGGCAATTAACCCAAGGACTTGCCCCGGTTTTGACTTTGGATTTCACGTTCATGAGATACCTCCTCTATTCGATAGACGATTAGGT
>JASJCB010000398.1 GCA_030066195.1 Acidobacteriota bacterium | reverse complement strand
AGATCGGTATTGTATTCGAAAGCGCATTCCAGTCGGTTGTTCTTTTCCTCGATGAAGAGGGTCAGGTCGAACATGGCCGTGTCATGGGCAACCGGCTTGCTTTCCAAGGATACTTCGGGCAGGTCACGCAAGGCCATATCCGCGTTTTGCAGAATGAACATGACCTGGAAAAGGGGCGTATGGCTGAGGCTGCGTTCGGGTTGCAGCACTTCGACCAGACGGTCGAAGGGGAGTTCCTGGTTGTCGAACGCACCCAGACTCTCCTCCCGCACTCGGGCCAATAATTGGTGAAAGTCGATTCTGCCGGAGAGATCCGTTCGCAGGACCAACGAGTTGATGAAGAAGCCGATCAGCGGTTCCAGTTCGGCGCGATTCCGACCCGCCACGGGTGTACCGACACAGATGTCGTGCTGCCCGGAGTAGCGCGAGAGCAATAGGGCAAAACCCACGTGCAGCACCATGAACAGGGTGGCGTCCCGCGCTTGGCCCAGTTGGGTCAGCTTTTCAAGCAGGTCGCCGTCCAGGTTGAAATAAGTCTTCGCGCCGCTAAAGGACTGAATTGGCGGGCGAGGTCGATCCGTGGGTAACTCCAGCAAGGCGGGCGCACCGGTCAGATGCGCGACCCACCACGCCTGCTGGTCGCTCAGGGAATCCATGCGCTTGATTTGCCAACCCGCGTAGTCGGCGTATTGGATCGGCAGCGGCGGCAGGGGGTTGGGCTGATCATTGCGGTAGGCTTCGTAAAGGGCGGTAAGATCGCGAATGGCCACCCCGATGGACCAACCGTCCGAGATAATGTGATGCTTGGTGACCACCAGGAGATGTTCCTCGGCGGCTAGACGCAATAGGGTCAGGCGGATGAGCGGCGGTTGCGTGAGGTCGTAGGGTCGCAGGGCTTCACGATTGGCGATATGTGCGGCAACATCATCTCTTTGGTGTGCGGGCAGCGCGCTCAGGTCGATGGTGGTGACGGCTGCCTGCCAGGTGTCCAAGATCTGTTGACGGGGTTTGCCGTTGTCTGCCGGGAAACCGGTGCGCAGGGTTTCGTGCCGTTGGATCAGGGTATCCAGGGCGCGTTCCAGCGCGACGGTGGCAATTGGACCGATCAGGTGCAGGGATTCTTTCATGTTATAGGTGGCCCCGGCGCCTTCCAGTTGATCCAGGAACCACAGGCGTTGTTGGGAGAAGGAAAGCGGCGGCGCGGTCTCGCGGCCTATTTTGGGAATAGCGTCCAGCACCACCCCGTCGACGCCTTGATCGATGCGCCGCGCCAATTCGGCCAGGATTGGGTGTTCGAAGAGTTCCTTGATGGGCGGTGCGCTGTCAAAGACCTTGCCCAGGCGGGCGTGTACCCTGGTGACCAACAAACTATCGCCGCCCAGCATGAAAAAGTGATCGTTGACGCCGATGCGCCCAATACCCAGCACTTCCCGCCAAATTGCAACCAGGCGACGTTCGGTTTTGCTCAGGGGACCGTCTTCCTGAATATCGTCGACTTCGACGGTCTCGATCGCAATCGGTTCCATCGATGATTGCGTCGTCATCGGCACGGCTTCGATCCAGTAACGTTTGCGTTGGAACGGATACCCCGGCAGCGGCACCCGATAGCGTTGCTCGCCGTGATGATAGGCCCGCCAGTCTACCCGGTAGCCGCTCAGCCACAACTGACCCAGGGCTTCCAGCGCGGCCTCGGCATCGGTGTGTTCGTCGCGAGGATGATGCATGGCCCCCACGGCCGCGTGACCTTCTTCATCGAAGGCCGGATGGCGGCGCACGAGGCCGGTCAGGGCCTGACCCGGTCCCATTTCCAAGAAGATGCGGTTATGGTGGGACGCCAGTAGTTCGAGGCCGTCACTGAAGCGCACGGTGTGCCGCATCTGCCGCACCCAGTAGTCCGGACTGGTGGCTTCTTCATCGGAGATCCAGGCGCCGGTCACGCAGGAGATATAGGGCAGTTCGGGCGCTTGCAGGTGGCGTTGCGCCACGAAATCCCGAAAGCGATTCATGACCGGGTCCAGCAGAGAGGAATGACCCGCCATGGGAATGGACAGGCGTTGGTAGTCGATCCCCGCATCTGCAAGTCGCGCTTCCAGGGCGTCAATCGAATGCGCGGGGCCGGAAGCGGTACAGCGCGTGGGGCCGTTGACCGCCGCCACCGTAAGGTCAGGGGTGAGGAAGGGCAGCAGGGTTTCCTCGGCGGCCTCTACCGCCAGCATGCCGCCCGCGCCCGCTTCCTCGAAGACCAGACCTCGATAGGCGGTCATGGCCAGCGCGTCTTCCAAGGACATGACGCCGGCCAGACAGGCGGCGGTATACTCCCCGTTGCTGTGACCCAACAGGGCCTTGGGGCAGATGTTCCAGGAGAGGCAGAGTCGGGCCATGGCGTAGCCGGCGGTGAAGATGATCGCCGGTTGATTCCGTGCCGCGCTCAGTTTCTCGGCCGCTGCCGTTTCACTCCCCGGTTCCGGGAACAGCAGATCCCGAATGTCCAGGTCCAGGTGGGCGCGCAGAATCAAGGCGCACTTGTCGATGATGTCGCGATACACCGGCTCGCTTTGGTAGAGGGAACGACCCATATTGGGGTATTGGGTGCCGCCGCCGGGGAAGAGGAAGACCACGTCCGGGTTGGTAAGGGGTTGGTGTGCGGGGGTTTCCTGGGAAAGCCGTAACGCTTTGACCACTTCGGAGCAATGACCCGCCGTCGCGATCCGGCGATGCGTCAAGGAGGCGCGGCCCATTTGCAGCGTGTAGGCGATATCGGCCGGGGACAGGTCCGGCCTTTTCTCGATGAAGGCGGCCAACCGGCTGGTCAGTTGGTCCAACGCCCGGTTATTCCGTGCCGAGATCGGTAGCAGGAACATGCGTCGCCGCGTTTCCGAGGGTTTGGGTTCGGGCGCTTCGGCCACGACGGCGTGCGCGTTGGTCCCGCCGATACCGAAGGAACTGACGCCCGCCAGTCTGGGTCGTTCGCCGCGGGGCCAGGGGCGGGCGCCGGCGTTCACTTGGAAGGGACCGAAGTCGATTTTAGGATTGGGTTTCCTGAAATGGAGACTGGGCGGCAACAGCCCGTGCTTCAGAGACAGAACCACCTTGATCAGTCCGGCAATGCCGGCGGCCGTGTCCAGGTGTCCCATATTACTTTTGACGGAACCCAAGGCCACGGTCTCGCCGGAGCCGCCGTTCAGGTACCAGGCCTGGTTGAGCGCGGCCAGTTCGATGGGGTCGCCCAGTTCCGTGCCGGTGCCGTGGGCTTCCACGTAGTCGATTTCTCGCGCACGAACGCCCGCCCGTCGCATGGCTTCACCGATAACTGTCGCCTGGCCCTCGATACCCGGCGCGGTATAGCTGATCTTGTCGGTGCCGTCGTTGTTGACCGCACTGCCGCGCAGGACCGCTTGGATATGGTCGCCGTCGGCCAGGGCTGCTTTCAGGGGTTTCAGCACCACCACGCCCGCGCCGCTGCCGAAGAGCGTGCCCGAACCGGCCGCGTCGAAGGGCCGCGTGTGTCCGTCCGGCGAGGCGATCATGCCCTCCTGGTAGGGATAACCTTCCGCCTGGGGCGAGCGTACGGCCACGCCGCCCGCCAGCGCCATTTCGCACTTGCCGGTGCGCAGGTTTTCGCACGCCTGATCCACCGCCACCAGGGACGTGGAACAGCCGGTTTGGATACTGATGGCCGGCCCCTTCAGGCCCAGCTTGTAGGCTGTGCGCGTGGGCAGGAAATCCTTGTCATTGGTGACCATCACCTGGAAATTGTCCGCGTTCAAACGCGCGCGATTGGGGATGAGGTTGTTCAGGAGATAAGTGTTCATGCCCGCACCGGCAAAGACGCCGATTCGGTCAGGGGTTGTACCCGGATCGTAGCCGGCGTTTTCCAGCGCGTGCCAGGCCAACTCCAGAAAGACGCGATGCTGCGGGTCCAGTAGCTGCGCCTCGCGGGGCGTGAAGCCGAAGAAAGCCGCGTCGAAGGTTTCCGCGCCTTCCAGCATGGCGGCCGCCTTGACGTAATTGGGGTTGCCGATGGTTTCCGAGTCAATCCCGGCGTCGCGTAACTGGTTATCCGTCAAGAAGGTGATCGCCTCTTTGCCTTCCGCCAGGTTTTGCCAGAAAGCAGCCTCGTTCTCCGCGCCGGGGAAACGACAGGCCAGACCAATAACGGCGATGGGCTCATCGACGGCCGGCGGGTTGCGATGCTTGGGCTTGCGTCTGCCGGCCGGCGGCGCGGCGGTGCGTTCGCCGCGAGCGCGGATGAATTCGGCCAGACCATGAATGGTGGGGTAGCGGAAGAGGGTGACCATGGTCAGGTCGTCGCCGAACAGGGTTTGTAAGCGGGCGTGCGCGCGTGCCAGCAACAGGGAATGACCGCCCATTTCGAAGAAGCTCTGGTGAATGCTGACGGTTTCCACTTCCAGGAGCTCTTTCCAGACGGCGGCGATCTGTTCCTCTTCCTCGTTCTGGGGGGCGGCCACGGGGGTGTCGGCGGTCGCGGCCTTGGTTTCCAGATGCGCCAATGCCTTGCGGTCGATTTTACCGGCGGTGGTCAGCGGCATGGCATCCAATTGGATGAAGTCCGCGGGCACCATGTAGGCCGGGAGTCGCTGAAGCAGGGCATCGCGCAGATCGCCCGGATCGCCGAGATTGCCGGTGGCGAAGGCAACCGGACGCGTCCCGCGAATCAGTACGGCGGCGCTGTCGATGGACGCCAGGTGGGTTAACGCCGCCTCGATCTCACCCAGTTCGATGCGATAGCCGCGTAGTTTGACCTGATGATCGATGCGACCCAGGAAGTCGATACGGCCGTCCTTGCGCCAACAGGCTAGGTCGCCGGTGCGGTACAGACGTGCGCCCGAACCGTTGAAGGGATCCGGCACAAAACGTTCGGCGGTCAGGCGCGGCCGGTTCAGATAACCCCGCGTCACACCTTCTCCACCGATGTAAAGCTCGCCCGGACTGCCGATGGGCCGCATGCGACCGTTGCGGTCGAGAATCTGTATGCTGGTGTTGGCGATGGGCGTGCCGATGGTGATCGGCGGTTGCGTCACGGTCTCGACGGCGGACCAGATGGTGGTCTCGGTGGGCCCGTACATATTGAAGGTCTCGGCCCGTGTGACCCCGCGCAGTTCCGTCAACAGAGATTCGGGCAGCGCCTCGCCGCCCATCAAAATGGTTTCTATATCGCCCAATGCGCGGCGGGCGCGTCGATCGGCCAGCAGCAAGCGCATCATGGACGGCGTGCATTGCAGGTTCCGCACCTTGAAGCGATCGACCTGGCTGGCGAAGCCATAGTCGTCGGGCATGCCCGCGTTACTCAGTTCCCGCAGGGCATTTAACTGATTCAAGCCCTCCAGGGCGCTTTCCAGAGGCACGCCGAAGTCAATCAAACACCCGATCTCGTCCACGCCGATGCCTTTCAGACGGTCCACCATGGCCAGGCAGGTTTTGGGCGTGCCGAACAGGGCGCTGCTCTCGAAAAAACGGTTGAAAGCGTGGTCCAGCAGCATCTCGCGGTGCTCACAGGTAAAGTCGGGGCTGTCGGTATCCAGGCCCAGTTCCCGCGCCAG
>JASJCB010000400.1 GCA_030066195.1 Acidobacteriota bacterium | reverse complement strand
TAATGTCCAGCACTTTTTTCAAGTTGCTGCGATTCCCCCTCATTTATACCGCTTGATCCCTCTTTATCGAGCATTCTCTCCCTGTCTTTGACCAACTATCTGAACAAGCCCGTGGCCGTAGACGCCGCCGCTGAAGCTATGTTCGTTCTTTTCGACCAGGCAGGCGGCGATTTTTGCTTTGGCGTTTTCGGAGAGCAGGCCGGCGGGAATCGCTTCGGTATCCTTATCGACCTTGATCATGATGCTTCCTCGGCATCATCGGACGGAATGATATTGCGTTCCGAAAGACGTCGCAGAAGCGCCATCCGTTTTTCCCGGTCCTCGATTTCCCAGTAATGGTTCTCGGTGCGCAGTTCATCGGCGTTCATGCGCGGGTTGAGGATGCTGTCCATGCCGAAGAATTCGGAGGTCAAGATGGTGTTGGGTGTCAGTTTGGTCACATCCAATTCAATCCGTTGAATGCGCGTGCCTGTTTCGGCCGTGTGATCGATCTTTAAGAACACGGTTTCAGCCGGGGCGCCGATTAAGGGCAAAACGCTGTGAGTGCTCGCAATGAACTGAACCTTGGGAAACACCTTGGACAAGAGGCCGGGCAAGCGGACCTGCCAATCGGGGTGCAGGTGTACTTCCAATTCGTCGATCAATACGACGCCGAACAGGTCTTCCGGCGCGGTCACTTCCGGCTGAGCTTCCATGAGACGCATCAACATATCGCCGATCATGGCCAGGATGCTTTTGTGCCCGGCGGATAGATGGTGGGAGGGGATGAGACGGCCTTCTTCAAGGTAGCGTATTTGACTGCCCTCGATCTGAATCTCCGTCACATTCGGCATAAGTTCCACCAGTAACGACTTGACTCTTTCCAGCTTGTCACCGGCGAGGCTGTCTCCGCTGTTTGCCTCCAGAGACCGGTCCTTCATCCAAAGATGAATGTTGCGATACTTGGCATATTCCGAATGGATACTTTGGGTCGGGCCCATGATCTCGCCGTCGTCGCGGGCACGGCGGACCAGACGAGAAGGACCGTAGGTGATTAAGCCGGAAGGTTTGGACACTGGATTCCAGTGGGTTTCGTTCCAATAGAACTGATCGATTACTTTACCCGCCGGGTTTATTCCATGGTAGCGAAACTCAATTTCTACCTCGCAAGATCGGTTCTCGGAAACATCGTCTATGTCGATATCGGCATTGCCGTACAAACCCACGGCCAATGCCTGGAGCAGCGAGGTTTTGCCGCTACCGTTGCCGCCCAGTAGGAATATCCAACGGGCATTGACCGGAATGGCACTGATATGTTGGTCCCGAATCGCCTGGAAGTTTTTGATGTGGAATTGTTTAATACAAAACGGCAACGGCTCGGGGCCGTCGGGGAAAAGCGTGTCCTCAGTAGTAAGAAGCAACGGTGTGTGCTTTGATGAGACTGGTTTGGAGCGCTTCAGTTGTGCAATCAGACGCGCCAACTCCTCGGTATGATTCGAAGGATTGCGGAAATCTGCATAGGTAATCATGGCGATCCTGGGCGGCAGATCACAATCCACCAACAAAAGTGGGATGAATTTTTGACGCAATCCAGTGGGGTCGGAACTTTGCACCATCAAGGCCTCAAATATAGCCCATTGAAATGCCAGCCAATTAGGCGACAACACCGCCAGGGTATTTCGAGATCGCTCCACCGCGTTTCCAATGTTGACTAAAGCGGGAACACCGATTTCAAAATCTCTGAAATCGATGAGCACGGAAAGCCCTGCTGCTTCCAATTCGGGTAAAAGCCAGCATCGAACCCATGTATCCTTGGAAGAGTAGCTGATAAAAACGTCATGCGTCGGTTCTGTCAAGCAAGGCTCCTCGAGTGTCGTTCGGCTTCGATTCTATCGCAAAAGTTAGGGGTCGAAGCGACAAAACTATAACCCCAGGTGGTCGAACTTGCCGGCCAGTACGTGGGCGAAGGGCGCCGTGTAACTGTAACGCTCTAATAGAATCTTCAGGATGGCGGTCATGGGCACGGCCAGGAACATGCCGACGATGCCCCATAACATGCCCCAGAAGATCAGGGCCGAGAGGATGGCTACCGGGTGCAGGTCCAGCGAATCGCCCAGGATTTTGGGTTCGACGAAGTTGCCGATGGTAATTTGAACCGCGCCCGGTAAGACCAGCGCCAGGATGCGTACGGAAAAAGAAAGGTCGGGATCGATGATGACCACCGGCAGGGGCAGCAGGGTAGCGATGATGGAACCCACGCTGGGAATGAAATTCAACAGAAAGGCGGCCAGACCGAAGACCATGGCCAACTGAACATCCAGAATCGAAAGGATGAAGCCCACCAGGAACCCGGTGGCCGCGGATGCGCCCGCCTTGGTTACCAGGTAGCGCTTCACCCGCGCCTCGATCTCGGTTCGAAAGACGGAGGGGCCCCGTACCGAGCCCCGGCCGATAAGCAGGAAGAAGACAAAAATCAGCACCAGCACGGATTGTTTGACTATTTCAAGGATGGTATTGGTGGTGGTGAGTAGGACATTGCCGATCGCGCTGGTGGGTACGGCCAGCATTTTGTCCACTTCCTCGGTCTCTACGCCGAACTTCTCCAGGGGTCCCTCCAAACGTTCCAGCATCCGAATCTTCATGCTGTCGATGGAGGATTGGTAGGCATCGGCCTGGCCCGCCAGTTGACGTACGGAGCCCGAGATCAACGCCAACAACAGGAAAGCCAGGAAGGATGCGAACAAAAGGGTGACGATCATGGCCAGGATGCGGGGACACGATAAGCGACGGACCAGGACGTCGGAGATCAAAGAGAGCCCCAGGCTGAAGAACACCGCCAGAACCAGCGGAATCATCACGGGCCGCAACCAGTATAACGAGGCGGCGACGGCGATGGCGGTCAGGATGATAAGGCAAAACGTTTGAATGCGCCACTCGCGCATGCCTGGTTCCACGGACCACCTCGAATGATTGGGATGGGGACACGTTGCCGCGTCCCGTCAATCTATGCTTGTTAACCGGTAAAGTCAAGCGAGGTTTTCAGCTGATTGACATGCGGCCGCGAAAATTCAGTTCAGGCGTGGACGGGCTGAAACCATTTCTCCACATGGCCCCCGGGCACGGCCGTATGTTGCGGCGGGTATAAAAACGTGAGCGGCAAATGAGCGCGCGAACCCCAGGCGCTTTCGGTATGACCGTGATTGGGCGCAATATAACAGTAGAGATCTTTACCCGCCACATAGCCGCAGGACAGCAGCGCCTGATACATGGCCAGGGTCTCTTCCCAACTCTCCTGGCCGCCGGCGTCCAGGTAGATCTTAATAGGTATGTGTTCCCGTGATCGAATCACCTGGCGAATGAGGTTGCGCCGGTTCCACCAGAAGGAACTGGAAAGAGAGGCTACCTTGCCGAATATATCGGGCCGGGTCCGCGCCATGTAGAGAGAAACGAGACCTCCCAGCGAACTGCCCAGCAGGCCGGTGTCCCCGGGACCGGTGCGGGTGCGGTATTTCAGGTCCACGAAGGGCTTGATTTCCTCGACGACCAATTCGTTGTAACTGTCCGCGCCGCCGCCCGCGCCGTCCTCGCCGAAATTGGGATCGAAGGAAGGCGTGTAATCGTGAATGCGGGCTGCGCCGCGATTGTAGATGCCCACGCCGATCACCGGTTCCATCAGTCCGCTGCGCACCAGTCGGGTCATGGTCTCGTGAAGTCCCCAGATCTGACCCATGAAGGCGGTCTGTGGATCGAACAGATTCTGGCCGTCGTGGATATAGCAGACGGGGTAACGCCGCGTGGGATTCTCATCATAGCCGGGCGGCAGGAAGATACTGATGGGCGTATCGAAGTGGTGCACAGTTTCCAGGCGGCCCTGATCATCGTGAAAGAAGGGATAGACATTGCGGGTTTCGCCGCGACGAATGTGATAGTCCACGCCTATGGACCATTGCTCGTCATTGATCAGGGGCTTGAACGAGATGCTCTCCTGCTCCATCTCCCATTCGTAAACCCAGGTGCCCGCATCGACGGAGTGACAGGGCAGCCCCCGCTCCCAGTTGAAGGGGCCGCCGTCGCCGCGCAGGGTGATCCGGTTCTCCCAGCCGACATCATAGTGGATGCACACTCGGGTCAACTTGCCCGCTTGGACCATGGCTGCCTCCTATTCAATTGGGTTCGGCTGTCGTCGTGTCCGCTTTAAAGAAGTGCGGCAAGCGGCCCCGGGTGACGACGGCATCTACTTTGCCCATCGACTCTATTTTAATGCCCGGGCCCAAATTTGGCAATTGGGGAAACAAGCGGCCGTCTGAAAGTAGATCGAGACCGCCGGGTTAACGCGCGGGCTTTGCGTTGTGACCCCGGGCCTGTTCCCGAAAAGATATAACCGAACGAAGCGTCGAACGGGGCCCCCCGTAGACCAGGATCAGGCAGACCGGTACCCGGCCGATTTGAAAAAACAAATCTCCTCGGAAGTGTTGGAAAAGTTAGAGCCTGAGAGGGTGGGCTTCAATCGGCCCTTTTGTCGAGTTTGATAGGAACATTGCTTTCAAACCCAGTTTTCCAGGCGCAAACCCTCTACCCGTTGGAACTCGCGAGTGTTGTTAGTTACCAGGATCAAACCCTCGCTTCTTGCATGGCCTGCAATATGGAGGTCATTTTGGCCGATGATTTTTCCCTTCCGTTCCAAGTTTGCACGAATGTTTCCATAATGGGCGGCAGCCTTGGGGCCGTAATCCAAAACTTCCAGCCTGGAGTAGAAATCTGTAACTCGGCGCATATTAGCTTCAGGCCGATCGCTTTTCTCCGCACCGTGCATTAATTCTGCGAGTGTAATCGAACTGATACACATTTGATCACCCAGGCGATTGAAAGTTTCCAAAAGGCCGGGAGGTTTTCGTTTGATAACATAAATAACAATGTTGGTGTCCAACATGTATTGAAGCATTTAGAGCAGCTCTCTGTCGGGTTGATCTTGCGAAGCTCTTTCTTTCATAAAATCGTCGCTGACATCTTGTTCCGAATTAAAAAAACTGTCCCACCTGTTTTCAACCGGGGATAGGATGCGATCCTTGCCCAACACCCGAACGGTCACTTTGGTTACGTCATCGGGAAAACGGCTTTCCGCGGGAAGCCTGACTGCCTGAGTTCTATTATTAACAAAAACCGAGCCGGTAGCCATGGCTCACCTCCTGCTATATACACATTGTATATAGCTGCCCCTGAGAAAGCAAGTTAAAGGTTGTTGAAGCCTGCTCGCCGGCGCCCGCAACGGTTTAAGACCGGGAAAGCCCGGGTTTTTCATCATTCCCTGATAACCCGTTGCAGGGAACGCGCTATGATAAAAGCTCGCCTTGAATTTTGTACCGATCTAGGAGGCCTGCATGTCCATTCGTTTGGGTGATATCGCCCCAAATTTTAAGGTGAGTGGCTTCCAGGAAGGTGAGTGGCTTCCTGGGTGAGTGGCTTCCAGTAGGTGAGTGGCTTCCAGGTACGGGTAAAAAGCTCTAAGTAAACACGTTGCCATTTTTTTGGAAAGGGTGAGTGGCTTCCAGGTACGGGTAAAAAGCTCTAAGTAAACACGTTGCCATTTTTTTGG
>JASJCB010000399.1 GCA_030066195.1 Acidobacteriota bacterium | reverse complement strand
GGATGGCAAGGGCGCGCTTGTAATAATCGCTTGCGCTCTCCAAATCGCCACGACTCCAGGCCGCGCTTCCCAGGCCGTTGAGACTGCTTGCCAGGGAGAGGCTGCCGGGAGCTTGCTCTTCCACGATGGCAAGGGCGCGCCTGAAATAATCGCTTGCGCTCTCAAAATCGCCGCGAGTCCCGGCCACGGAACCCAGGTTGTTGAGACTGTCTGCCAGGGAGAGGCTGCCGGGCGCCTGCTTTTCCTGGATGCTTCGGGCATGTTCCAAGATTTGCTGTGCAACCGCCGGTTTTCCCTGTTTTCGTGCCAGGTCCCCAACCCGGACCTGGGATTGGGCAAAACCAAGGCCCTCTCCGCGAAGGCTTTTCCAAAGGTCTGCCAATTCGCCATAGGTTTCCCCGGCTAATACGAGCTCGTTTTGTTGCTTGCGGGCCAACGCGACGGCGGTCCGGACGGCAATTTGGGCGAGGGGTCCGTCAGCGTATTGTTTTGCCTTTTCGAATGCTTTGAACGCGGGGCCCCACGCTTTTTGTTTCGCCCTCGCTTTCGCGATTTTCAGGTGAAACCAGCAGGCAAGGTCGGCCTTGCCTTGGAGCGATTCCTCCTCCAGGCCGGTGTTCCAGGCCTGAACCCCTTGATCCTGATTGTCCTCGCGCACCAACGCCTTGCCCCGGGTGTAGCGGGTCAGGACCTCGGGCGGCATCACGGGGCGCACCGCGACCCCTTCCCAATCACCAGGGGGGACCTCGAACGCGAGCGCCTTTTCGTCCCGTTTACCGTACAGTTTCACCGTGCCGCGAGGAACCTGTTCGATGAGGAAGGCATCCCAGTGGAAGGCAGTTTCGAAGTTGCCTTCGGCGCCTTGGTGTAATGAGGGGGCCGGCAGCAGTTCCCAAGAGGTGAAGGTGTCGCCGGGTCGAATACCGATCTTCTCCGGGGCGCTCGGACTGTGAACCTTTTCAATGACAATGCCGGTCTGTCCGGCGTGGAGCGCCGCGGCCGACATCAGAAAACAAACACACAAAATCATCCCTTTCATAACCTGGTCTCCGTTTCTTTATGTGTGAACCGAACTAGGCAGATAAAATTCAGATTTGGGGTGGTGTCGACTGTATTAATTATAATCGGCAATTTGCGATTCGGGATAATCCTTTTCAGCGATCAGGCTTCGATGGTCAATCGCACGGGCCGTGTAGTTGGAAGGCTGCCCGGTAGTAGGGGCGGCTGGGGCTCGGGCCCAAGACGCCTCCAGTTTCCCGGAAGTATTTGGCATGGTGATCGGGCCGCCTTCACCTTTTCGGAGGCAAACAGCAGGGTGGCCGGGTCGCCCTCACTTCCACGAAGGAGAAAGACAAGGTGGCCGGGCCGCCGCCACTTTCGCGCCGGAAAAAAGCAGGGTGGCCGGGCCGCCCCCAGTTTCGCGCCGGAAAAAAGCAGGGTGGCCGGGCCGCCGCCACTTTCGCGCCGGAAAAAAGTATGGTGACCGGGCCGCCTACACTTTTGCGCAGGAAGAAAGACAAGGTGCCCCGGCCGCCTCCACTTTCGCGCGGGAAAAAAGCAAGCCGGTGTTCCCGGGCATCGGTTTTTTCTCGTCGGCTCGCATGGTTTCGAAGTCGTGATAGTGATTTTTGCGTGATGTCGTGTTCGGTTAGCCAGGAAACCTTCTTTTTGTTAAGATAAAAGCGGTTTACATCTCACTATTCATATTGAAGAGACATCGAAGAGGTACATCATGCGTTTATGGTTTTGCCTTCTACTATTAACTGCTTGCTTTGTTAACGCCCAGGAACCTCCCGCGAATTTATCCGGGGAGGGCCTGCGCGATTGGATTAAATCGGAATTCTACGACGGGAAACACCAAACCCTGGGTTACGCGACCGCGCGTGCCCGGATGTACAACTTTATCGACAACAATAACGACACCGTGGTTTGTGTCTACGGCGGTCTGGAGAAGCAGTTGGCGCAGGGCGGCAACGTGTCCAATCCCATGCCCATCAATTGCGAACATACCGTGCCGCAGTCCAGCTTCGGCAAGAAATCGCCCATGAAGACGGACATCCACCATTTATTCCCCACGCAAAAAGACCTGAACAGTCGTCGCAGTAACTTCCCCTTCCGCGAGATCCCCGACAACGAGACCCGCTTCTGGTTGATCGGCGACAATGAGAAGCTTTCGTCCATTCCCGGCCAAAACAAGGACGATTACAGCGAGTCCATCTCCGGCGCCTTCGAGCCGCCCGAGGCGCACAAGGGTAATACCGCCCGAGCCGTGTTCTATTTCTACACCATGTATCCCAAGTTCAAGATCAGCACCGTGGGCAATGTGGAGTTGTTCTACGCCTGGCATTTGTCCGACCCGGTAGATGCCGGCGAGCGGACCCGCAACGACCGGGTGGAGGTGCATCAGGGGAACCGCAATCCTTTTGTAGACCATCCCTCCTGGATCGCTCCCGCCTGGAACCCGGATCTGCAGAAGGTTCAGAGCATTCTCCAAGGCATGGGTTTCGAGACGACACTGAAGGACGGTAAGCTGATTTTGGGCCTCGATGACGGCGTCGATGACGACAGCGATGATGGCGACGGCGGCGAGGACACTGGCAACGGCTCCGGCGAAAACAATACGGGGGCCGATGTTCCCGACCGCCGCAAGGACAAGAACCGTCTGAAGATCATGACTTTCAACGCCTTATTCTTGTGGGACGGCATTGACCCCGAGGAGGGCCGGGTCCGCTTTGAATGGAAGGGCAATCCCCAAAAAGCCGACAAGCGCATGAAAAATGTCGCAAAATTCATCAAGAAAGGCGATGCCGATATCGTCAACCTGGTGGAGGTAGAAAATCTGGAGGCCCTGAAGCTGATGAACCGCAAATATTTAGACGGTATGGGCTACAAGGCCTATCTGACTACCGGCACCGACTCGTATACGGGTCAGGATGTGGCTCTGCTAAGCCGTATCGACCCGGTGGTTATGGATCGTCACTGGGAAGAGGGCGAAAGCGGCAGTACCAGGAAATCGGTTTCCAAGAACTACTACGCCACCTTCCACATGGACGACCTCAAGGTTGCCGTTTTGGGTCTCCACTTTCTGGCCAGGCCCAGCGACGTCGACCGACGAGACAAACGCCAGGCCCAGGCGGATGCCGTTCGCGACCGGGCGGTAATGCTGCAAAACGAGGGTTACCATCTGGTGGTACTGGGAGATATGAACGATTTCGACGCCGAGGTCCTAGATCGCAACAACAACCGGCCCATCTCCGATGTGATGCGCATTCTGAAAGACGTGGATCCCCAAAATGAGGATGACGATTTGCTGAACGCGGCGCGTCACCTGGATCAGGAAAAACGCTATACAGCGCATTGGGACCGGGATCGCAACAACCGCATCGATCCCGACAGCGAATTCTCCAGCCTGGACCATATCCTGCTGTCGCCGGAACTGGACCAGAAAGTAGAGGCTTTCACGATCGATCACACGATGGATCCGCTGAAAGTGTCCGATCACTTTCCCGTTTCGGTCCACCTGAACCTGAAGCAGGAAATCGTGATTACGGGTCGGGTTCGCATCTTGAGCCTGCTGCCCAATCCGGCGGGCGATGAACGTATGAACGAAAGCGCCGTGATCGTCAACGAAACCAATGCTCCCGTTTCCATGAACGGTTGGGTATTGCATGATCGCGCGGGCAAGACCTGGTTGTTATCGGAATTGGGCACGCTCGAGCCCGGTTCGGCCGGGATTATCTCGCGCAACGGTCAACCCATGGCCTTGAACAACGGCGGCGACCGCGTGCGCCTGATCAAGCCGGGCGGCGAGGTCGTGGACACCGTTTCCTACAGCCGCGCCAAAGAGGGTGAGAAAATAGAGTTTTAGTTCAAATAACCTGATCCGCGGCGGAGACTTCCCGCGATTGTTGTAGTGAGCGCTTTCATTTCGTTCATTTAAAATCTAAGGAGGTTTCCGCCTATGCGCACCCTAATCACTTTGGCCTTGACTACCACTCTGACCTTTGCCGTGATGACGCTGACAACTCCCATGTCTCACGCGTCCAACTGCTTCTGCGGGCCCGGGGGAATGACACCCGAGGTCATGGCTTTCGGATCGACGTGTGCTGAAGCACAGGGCAACCTGATCGATGCCTTGGAGCCGTATATCAGTTGCGGTATCGACGGCTCTTGCGGTTACACGGTGATCTATTCCGTGGAATGCTTCGGCGCCAAGATCGGCGTTTATTCCAAGGGCCGCCTGCGCTATAACTGCCTGGTTTGTTATTGAGGCAGGGAGGGCACCCATGTTGTGACCGGCATGGGCGCTTCCGGGCCGAGAGCTTGCTGTCAGCAGAGCATTTTGGTCAGCAGTGCGTCCAGGGCCGAGGCGAATTTGTTTTGGTCCTTGGGTTTGTAAGGCGGAGGTCCGCCGCCGGTCATGCCCTGGTCACGTAATTGAGCCAAAAGATTGCGCGTTGCCAGCTTTTGCTTGACGTTGTCCTCGTCGAACAGTTGGCCGCGAGGGTCCAAGCCCAGGGCGCCGGCATCGACGATGCGCGCGGCCAGGGGGATGTCTGCCGTAATGACCAGGTCCCCCTTCTCCACGTTGTCGGCGATGTAGTTGTCGGCTACGTCGAAGCCCTTGCCTACCACGATCACCGTGATGAAATCGCTTTGCGGTGTGCGCATATGCGTGTTGGCCACCAGCACCGCCTCGATGCCCCACCGATCGGCGGTTCGATAAACCATGTCCTTAGCCGCGCGCGGGCAGGCATCGGCGTCAATCCAAATCCTCAAACGATGCTCCTAGGGGAGAACCCGCGCTTCGCGTTTCCGAAGCGCGGTCCGGTTCATGCCGGTGTTTCCAGGTCTTGTAATGCGTTTACGGTCAGCCGTTCGGATTTAATGGCGCGGATGGCCTCGATCAAGGCGCGAGCCGCGGATAGGGTGGTCGTACAGGACACCCCCGCCTTGATGGCGTTCAGTCGAATATAACGGTCATCGTGGTGGCTCTCTTTACCCACGGGTGTATTGATGATCAGATCTACCCGTTTTTCAGTGAGGTAGTCCACGATGTTCGGACTTCCCTGATGCA
The DNA here is from genome assembly GCA_030066195.1 of Acidobacteriota bacterium. Lineage (GTDB taxonomy): Bacteria > Acidobacteriota > Holophagae > Acanthopleuribacterales > Acanthopleuribacteraceae > JASJCB01. The sequence continues at coordinate 508 of JASJCB010000399.1, read as the reverse complement.
GTTTTTTCAGAGGGGTCACGTCCAAGCCCGCGCGCTCCAGGAAATCAGAGGTACCCTGCGTAGCCAGCAGATCGAAGCCCAACTGGTACAGTCCGCGGGCGATTTCGATTGCGGCTCCTTTGTCGCGATCGTTGACGCTGATGAAGGCGGCGCCGCTTTTGGGCAGTTTGTTGCCGGTGGCGCGATAGGCCTTGGCGAAGGCATTGCCGTAGGTGAACGCATTGCCCATGACTTCACCGGTCGATTTCATCTCCGGTCCCAGCAGCGAATCCTCGCCCGGGAACTTGTTGAAAGGGAAGACCGGCGACTTGACATGCCACATTACGGGTTCCGGCTCCAGGGGGATGCCCAGTTCCTTGATCCTGGCGCCCGCCATGACTTGCGCGGCCAGGTTGGACAAGGGATAACCGATGGCCTTGGCCGCGAACGGCACCGTGCGAGAGCAGCGCGGGTTGGCCTCGATGATGTATAACTCGCCGTTCCACACCGCGTATTGCACATTCATCAG
>JASJCB010000076.1 GCA_030066195.1 Acidobacteriota bacterium | reverse complement strand
CTGGACCTGGTCCGCAAGGATCGGGCAAGGTACGGGGATGTCGCTGCAAGAGGTAGGTTTTGTGCTGTGGTTGGGCTCGGTGGTAATGCTGGCGGGGCCGGCAGTTGCCAAAGTCTTGGGGATGCGCTTCGGCCGTCTCCTGCCGATTGCCTTCGTGAAATTGATCATGATTGCGGCAAGCTTTCTGGTCGCCTACGCCACGGTGCCCTGGATGTACTGGACGGCTTCCCTGTTGATGCCGCTAATGGTCCTGTTCGGCCAGCCGTACTACATGGCCACTTACGCGGCCTTGGACTCACGCGGTCGTGTTGCGGCCGCTGCCCCGGTGTTTACCAGCATCGGCTCAGCGGTGGGCCCTATCGCCGCGGGTGTGGTTATCAGCTCCGGCGGTTATCCGGGAATCGGCTGGTTGGCTCTGGCTTGCTATGTTTTCACACTGATGTTGGTGCTGCCGGCCGCATACCGCCCTATTCCGGAAAAGAAAACAGATGTAGTTCGAGACACGCAAAATCAAAGAGAGCCCCGGGGCGATCGAATCATCGTCTAACGGTCGACCCGGGTAGTAACCGCGCAATTGCCCTAAAGTGATCACGCATCCACCTGAGAATCTATGGTACGATCAAGTAAACAAGCTTTCAGGTGGAGCGATTCATGACGCGAATGGTAGAAGTGGTGACGGGACCCATGGAAGGGACCTCGTTTCTGGTGGTTGAAGACCAGACCTTGACCATGGGACGCAGCAGCAGCAACGATATCACCTTGCTCTACGACCCGTGGATATCCTCAGCGCACCTCAATATCAAAAACGACGGCGACCGGATCTTTGTGATGGATCTCAACTCCTCCAACGGGTCCTATGTGGACGGAGACAAGGTAGAGCCCGATCGCTACATCGCCGTTACTGAATATTTCGTGCTGGGTTCGACGCTTTGTCGCGCCTGCGAGCCCGGACCCATGCTCACGCAGAAACCGCTGTCGGTCAAAAAGGAAGGCTTCGACAAGTACCGCGAACACCCCTTGATTCGCGCGGCGATAAAAGACGCTCGCCACCGGCGTTCACCGGTGCTCAGCACCCTGCACATGCTCTCGGCCATTTTGGAGGCAAACGACGCCGATGTGGGCCGCTACTTGCAGAACCTGAAGTTGAACCCCATTTCCATCGAGGCCGATATCGAGAAATATCATATCTTCAATGGAAAGAACCAGTGGATCAACGATTTTCTACCCTACCAGTTCCGCACGCGTCAAAAGGTAGAGTGCATGGTGACGCCTCGCGTCCTGAACCTGATGAATCGTTACGGTGTGGAAAATGAACTGAAATTGCTGCCCTTCCTTCAAGAGTTGTTGCGAACCCGCTATACCATCGTGCATCCATTGCTCGGCATTACGGCCGATCCGCCGGCCAAAAAGGAATCTGCTCGTGAACGCATTACGCTGAATCCCTATGATACCGGCGGCGACGACCTCACCCTACCCGGCGACTTCTGGTCGGATTTGGAGAGTATGCTGAGCCGGAACAATATAGTGGTGCTTGCGGGCGATAAGGGCACGGGCAAGACGGCGGTCCTGGAACAATGCTTTCATTCCCTGCCCAAGGTCAATATTCCGTGTTTCCGCGACAAGAACAAGCGGATCTTCGATCCCGAGATGTTCCTGGTCTTTCACGAGGTTGCAGACCTTGTCCCGTATATCAACACCATCATCAAGGCCTTGCGCGGGGAATCCGTGATTGCTATCGATCACTTCGGCACCTTGCTGCACCTGATGCACCAGCACCACATCGAAGACACTCCGATGATTCGCTGTATCAACCGTCGTAGATTCCCCACCATACTGGCCGTGGGCACCGGCCACCTGAAACGGGTGAAAACCGTGTTGACTGAACCGGGCATCCTGCATATGGACCAGCACGTACGCGAATCCAACCAGGATATTCTGGACGCCTTCCTGCGTGATTTCGAGGAAGAGAGCAAGCGCAGCCTGTCGCCCCACGCGGAACGTTACCTGGTGAATATGCTCACCCGCTTCAACTTCACGGCCGCGAAGACCTTCCTGGATTTCTGTGTAGACCGCCTGCGTAATCTGAACTATTTCTACAAAGAACTGACCCCGGTCAGCGGTGAACAGGAAGAGTTGTCGGAGGCATTCTTCCGCTACATGCATGACCGCTGGTGCGGCACCTTGGACAGCACCACGGGCAAGCCGCCGCGAGACAGCGAGTTGGATTCGCTTGAACTTTCACTGAGCGGCGTCTTCAGCGACGACGAAATGGAAAGCCCGGGATTCCACGACGAATTCCCCGAAAAGCTGGAAACCATGCTCAACGAGTTACTGGCGCGCAACTTCCGTACGGCGCTTACCTTTCCCGACGGCACCCGCTCGCTCACTGAGCGCGGCGCCATGGGCCATGTGCAGAAACGCGAGGAACTGCTGCGTCAATTGGATCTCATGGTAACGGGTTTTCGATCGGGCTTCGTGCACTGGATCAAGCTATTCATCAAGGAAATCGACCCGGAGGTGCTGCGCAACGAGGTGGGCCGAGAACCGCGCGTGCTTTGGGAAGAATATTTGTCCCGCTACAATGCGCTGGATATACGCTTCATGCGCGACCATTTCCTGGAGATATCCCGCAAGATCTTTCTGCGTAAACGACGAGACAGCAAAGAGGGCGGCAAACCTCCCGATTCGCTGGTTTAATCGTCTTCGCGAACCTTTCCTCGCGAGGTTTTGATCTGCGAGCGTCTTCGCTTGGACTCGACCCGCCGTTTCTTGGAAGCCCGCGTGGGTTTGGTGGCCCGCCTTGGCTTGGGCTTGACCGTTGCCTTGCGGATCAGCTCCACCAGCCGTTCCCAGGCTTCCGCCCGGTTGCGGTATTGGGAGCGATGGGTTTGCACGTGAATGGTCAGAAGACCCTCGGGAGACATGCGCTTGCCGGCCAACTTCACCAGCCGGGTTTTCACGGCTTGAGGAATTCCCGAGGCGGCATTGACATCCAACTGTAGCTGCACGGCAGTTGCGTTTTTATTGACGTGCTGTCCGCCGGGGCCGGATGCCTGAACGAACCGCTCGACCACATCTTCCTCATCCAAGACCACACCCGGTGCAATAGTTATCATAACACCGGCAATCCTGAGGTAAACCATACGATCATTCTTCGGTACCTCGACCCGGGATATCGATGACATTCCAGGCATGACCGGTGATGCCAAAGATTCGTTCCATATCTTTTCGGCTGATGACCAGAGTTGCCGTGTTTACCAGCGGGTGACAGCGAAGCGCGTTGGCTTTCCAGACCTCCGCATCCACGAACACTTCCACCACGTGCTCGCTGTCGTTGATCAGGGCCAGAAGGGTTACCGAACCGGGCTCCACGCCCAGGAACCGTTTCAAGCGGTCGGCGGAGGCCAAACCCAAACGCCCCACGCCGAGGACATCCGACAACGCCCTCAGGTCGACGCTCTTGTCGTAACCCACCACGACCAGCATGTGATGTTTCCCCTTCTTGTCTTTGACGAAGAGGTTTTTGGTTTCGGCGGCGGGCAGGTCCGGCACCATTTCTCGGGCCTGTTCACAAGTGAAGACAGGCGGATGGTCGTGCCGTTCATAGGGTATGCCGTGCTTTTCAAGAAATGTATAGATGTCCATGGTTACTCAGGGACCTCGCCGAAAATGCCGGCCAGACGCCGGGCCTGCCAGTCGTCTTGCGGTTCGTTCATTTGTAGGTTGATTTCGTTGACGCCCTCGGCCAGGTTGAAGCTTACCTTGAAGCCCAAGGCGCGGGCCAGACCCAGCATGGCGGTGTTTTCCGGCAGCACGGTGCCTGTCATGATGACGATGTTCCGGTCTGTGCAATAGCGGATCAACTTACGGATCAAGGTGCTGCCGAGACCCTTGCCCGCCATGTCATCGCGAACAACCACGGCCATCTCAGCCGAGAAGTTATCGGCATCGATAAAGCAGCGCACTACCCCCAAGGTTTGCACCGTACCCTCCGAATCCGGTGCGGAAGCAATGAAACACATCTCCCTGGCGTAATCGATCTGAGTGAGTTGGGCCAGTTGTTTGTGACCCAGACGGGCGATCGGCGTGAAGAACCTCAGGCGAACGGTCTCTCGCGAAAGGCTTTTGGCGAAGCGGGCGTGGGCGGGTTCGTCCTCGCCGCGAATGGGGCGAAGGGTAACTTTCATGCCGTCCTTCAACACGGTTTCCTCTTGCAGATCCCCGGGATAGGCGCGAATAGCCGATTGAACCGGCGGCCCCAGCGAAACGGCAGTATCCAGCGCCCTAAGCGTGGTTCCACGTACCAGGAAGGGGTTGATTTCCAACCCGGCAAGACGCGGCAAGTCGACCGCCATGGCGGACAGTTTCAAGAGAACCCCGGTCAGCGCGTCCAGGTGCGGTTGCGGGTCCTCCAACACATCGGAGAGCAGGGTGGGGATGCGGGTGCGGGACAATAACTCCCGAGCCAGGACCCGGTTCAAAGGAGGCAAGGCCAGTTGCCGATCCGCGGTCAAGCGGGCGATGCTGCCGCCTTCGCCACAAAACAGGATGGGGCCGAATACCGGGTCACGGGTCAAACCCATACTGATCATTATCGAACCGGGGCCCCGACGCATACCCTGCAAGATCCAGCCAAGCGGTTCTTGGCCGGGGAACAGGTCTTCCAGGCGAGCCAGCAAACGTTCGGCGGCGCGTCGGAATCTTTGCGGGGTATCTAAATCCACGATCACGCCGCGCCGCCAGGTTTTGGTGATGCCGCTGTAGGCAAAGGGTCGTAGCAAACCGGGTAGAACCACCTTGGCGGCGGCCAATCCGTCGAAATCTTCCAAGATGCGACAGGCCGCATCTTCATCCTCGGCTGTCAGGGTTTCTGCCGAGGGAATGCCGTAAGCTGTCAGCAAAGCCCTGGCTTCTTCAGGCATCAGCACATGGTTGCCGGCTTCCTCCGCTACCGCAATCAGGGACCGGGCGGCCAGACGGTTGGGTTCGTCATTGACACGCGGTAGTTGCGGCGTTTGACGCAGCATGCTCTGGTTGCGCTCGTGACGGCAGCGATCGGTGTGGGCGCGAATGGCCTCTTCAGGGGTATCGAAAGTGGGGACGCCGGCGGCGTCGAAGGCAGCGCGGGCTTCGCCCACCGTGGCCGCACCCATCCAGCAGGTAAACAAGTGGGCGCGTGTCTTCTTTTTCAAAACGGCCTCGGCGAATTCCAGGGAAGGCGCCGGCAATCCGGGAGCATGAATTACCAGGATTGCATCGACGCCGGGATCCAGGTCCACCAGGCTCAAGGCTCGTGCATAGCGGTCAGGACCGGCTTCGGCGTTCAAATCGACCGGGTTGCTGTTTTGACAGAACGAGGGCAGGACATCCCGCAACGCCCGTCGCGTTTCCTCGGAAAACGCGGCCGGCTTCCCACCCAGGCGCTTTAGTTGTTCGTAGGCCATACGCGCCGGTCCCAGTCCGTTGGCCAAAATGGCCAGGCGCTCGCCGTAAAAGGGTTTCAGGCGCGTCAAGGTGGTCAAGGCTTCGAATAAACGCTCCAAACTGCCCACGCGCAAGACGCCGGCCCGACTGAAAACCTGGTCCCAAACATCGTCCCGATGAAGCACGCCCGGCGCCGGTTCGGCCGGTTCCAGACCCGCGGTGTCCACGGATTTGAAGGCCAGTACCGGCTTCACTCGCGAGGTGGCGCGCAGTGCGGAAATAAAAGGCCCGGCCCGGCGGATGTGTTCCACATGCATCAGCACGGCCTTGGTTTTGTGATCGGCGGCCAGGTAGTCGAGAACGTCGTCCAGGTCTACATCCATGGAATCGCCCAAAGTGAGGAAGTGGGAGAAACCCACGCCGCGTCCTCGGGCCCAATCCAACAGGGCATTTCCCAACATGGCGGATTGACCCACGAAAGCAACCTTACCGGGCGTTGCCTCCAGATGAGCATAACTTGCGTTGAGATAGTGATCGGGAACCTGAATACCCAAACTGTTGGGGCCCATGATGCGGATGCCGTAAGGACGAGCGGCGGCCAGAGCCGCTTTGCGCAAAGGTACGCCGCCGCGGTTGACCAAACGAGCCATACCGCCCATCAGAACCAGGGCGGCGGCAACACCGAAGCGCCCCAATTCCTCGATTACACCCGGCACCGTCGCGGGCGGCGTGCAGACAATGGCCAGATCGGGAACATCGGGAAGACCGCTCACCTTCTTGAACGCGGGAACGCCGCTGACTTTTCCGTAGTTCCTGCGATTGACCACATGCAGAGGACCCTGGAAACCGGCGCCTTGAATATTGCGGAGGACAGCGCTCCCGAAACTATCCGCACGGGGCGAAGCGCCCACAATCGCGATGGATTTGGGCCGAAAGAAATTCTTGAGGTAACGCATGCTCATGGCAACCCTCCGGACCGACGCCTTCGACCGACATCATCATAGCAACATCTTCCTCGGGGGAGCAAACGAGTCGATTCAATTTCCTCGGAAAGACCTACCCAACCTTGGATGTGACAGGCTATCTTTATATCTTATGAAGGAGTTACCAATATCGAGGCCCATTCCCGTGTTATGATAAGTCTATAAGGGAGTAACACATGACCGGCCTGAAGAAACTACCCTTGGGTTTACAAGATTTTACAGAGATCATCGAGGGTGGGTACTTTTACATCGACAAAACCACTTTCATTCATCGGTTGGTCACGACCAGCAAGCTAAATTTTTTGTCCCGACCGCGTCGCTTCGGTAAATCCGTTCTACTGAGCACTATCGAAGCCCTGTTCCGCGGCAGCCGCGACCTGTTCAACGGACTCTACATCGCGGATCACTGGGATTGGAAGCCGCATCCGGTCATCAGGCTGGATCTGCTGGGCATTGAAAGCGGGGATGAGACCATTTTGAGGGAAAGTCTCAACCGGCGATTGGATGAACAGGCTGCCTTTTATGGGCTGAAATTAACCGCCTCGCATTGTGCCGATCGATTCCGCGAATTAATTCTAGGTTTGAGCGAACGCGGCAGGGTGGTGGTGTTGATCGACGAGTACGACAAACCGATTTTGGATCACATTACCGATATCGAGCGGGTGACGATCAATCGAAAGCTTATGGCCAATTTCTTCGCCGTGCTGAAAAGTGTCGAGAAGAACCTGCGCTTCCTGTTCATGACCGGTGTCTCCAAGTTCACCCAGGTATCTTTGTTTTCCGAACTCAACAACTTGAGCGACCTTACTTTGCACGGCGCCTACGCGGGCATCGCCGGTTACACGGAGGAGGAGGTGACCCGCGACCTGGGTCCCTATCTGACACAACCCATCGACGGTTTGAAAGGCAATCGCCTGCGGGAAAAAATTCGAACCTGGTATAACGGCTACTCCTGGGACGGCCGAACCAGGGTTTATAACCCGGTATCGCTACTGAGCCTCTTGGAGCAAAGGCGCTTCGGCTCCTTCTGGTTTTCCAGCGGAACGCCCAAGTTTCTTCTGGAACTGGCGCGTGTGGGCAAGTTAAAAGCACCGGGAATGGAGCGGATGGAAATCAGTGAGTTTTCCCTACACGGATTCGAACCGGAGAAGATCGATCCGATTTCCCTGTGTTTCCAGACGGGATATCTCACCATCAAACAGGTCCAAAAGGATGATTTGGGCGATACCTATTTGATGGGCTACCCCAACCTGGAAGTAAAGCGGGCTTTCCTGACCTACCTGTTGGCGGACCTGACCGACGAGCAGCCGGGCCAGGCGGGTCTTCTGGCAAGGAAAATCGGCGCACACCTTGCCAATGGCGACATCGACGCCTTTTGCCGAAGTTTGCAATCCCTGTTCGCGGCCATTCCTTACAACATCTTCCTCGCCGATCGCGAGGCTTATTACCATACCGTCATCTACCTCGCCCTATCACTGTCAGACATAGACTCGGCATGTGAAATCCAAACCCACCGGGGACGCGTCGATGCCGTTATAGAAACCGATGACAACATCATCATCACCGAATTTAAATTGGGAACCGCGAAGGAAGCCGTTGCCCAAATCAAAGACAGGGGATACGCGGATGCCTGGCGCAATCGAGGCAAGGAAATCAGGCTATTGGGCATAGGCATCGACCCGGACAAGCGGAACCTGGCGGATTGGATGTGTTTGAGTCTCGATGACTGAACTCTCCAGGGACGAAAATGGACCCGCTAAGCCTTGAGGAATCGTTCAAACCAGTCCACCCCGCGCCGCCAGGCGATTTCCCAATCGTTTTGCGCCATCATATGCTCGGAGTTCGGGTAATTGATGAAGACATTGCGTTCCGGGAAGGCGTCGTAATGAACGGCCAGGCGCTGGTGGAGTTGTTCGGTCTCCTCGAAGGGCACAATTTCGTCGCGGCCGCCGGTTTGGGAGAGCAGCGGACGCGGCGCGAAGCCCGTGATATCGACACCGGGACGCAGGTAACGCGGGGAACTGACGAACACCGACCCCGCGTCGATACGCGGCTCCAGCAGCATGCCGCCGTAGGCAATCATACCGCCCATGGAAATACCGCAGATTCCCAATCCGCCCGGGTGAAACCAGTTGCGTTCGGTCAAGGCGTCGATGACATCCGGTAACTCATCGATCGATTGATTGATGAGCCGCTGCATATTGGTCTCGAAGTCGGCGCCCTCGCCGAAGTGCGCTTCCCAATCGGCCAGGCGACGTCTGCCGTGCCCCGCGTTGTCCAAGCCGACCGCCAGGAATCCCTGACTCGCAAGGCTGTCAAGCTCGGTGAGATTGACGGAAATGTCGGCAGAAAAGCCGTGATAGAACAGGATCGTTCCCTTTGCCGCCGCTTCCTCCGGCGTGTTGCGGTAGACAGCCTTTCCGGGCGCGGGCCCCAACTGAATGTTATCGATGTGCATGATCGTCTCCAATGACATGATTCCAGCCTATCCGGCGCGGCGACGGTGCATTTCCCATAGGACCACCAGCACCGCCTGAGCCAGGTTCATGGATATATACGTCTTGGCCGTGGGCAGGGCGACGCGCCAATTGCACAAAACCAGGTGTTCGTTGTGCAAACCGACCTTTTCGTTGCCGAATAGCAGACCGATGCTTTGCCCCCGGCTCTCCGCCTCGGCAACCTTTTTATGGAAGCCGTCCAGGTCCAGATTCTTGCCGTCTTCCCAGGGGTTTCTGGGCGTAAAACCGAAGACCACGTCGCTGTCCGCCAGCAGGTCGGCCAGATCCTGTTTCTTCCGCGCCGCCTGGAGAATGTAACCGGCGTGCACCGCGAAACGGCTCGCCGCGCTCTCCATACCGGTCAAGCGTCCCGTGAAGCAAAGGTCGGTAAAGCCGGTGTTCGCCATGGCGCGACAGACCGCACCCAGGTTCATCGGACCCTCTACCTGGTGCAGTAATACCGAAACCCGGGATGACATCTACAAATTGAAGCTGTCGATGCGGTGTTCCTCGACCACGCTGTTGCGTTCCAGGAAACCACGCAGGATTTCAAAGTCGCACTGCTCGAAGGCCACGCCGAAATGAACCTGTTCCTCGCCCTCGGAACTCCAGCAAATGCGCCCGTGGAAGGATACCGGCTTGTCTTCGATATTGAAATGACCGGTCACGCCGTGATCTTCGCCCACGGCCGCCCAGGCGTCCGCGCCCACGCACAGGCAGGCGCCGCCCTTGCTGAGGTTGACCGTACTTAATTCGTAGTCCTTGCCGTCCACCCGGAGTTCTCCGGTGCCAAGATAGGGGAACCTTTTAAACTGCCGGGCTTCTCGCATATCAGGCCTTATGCTTTGGATTCGGCGCTGTCGCTTTCGGCGGCGCCCTTGTCTTTTGTTTCGTCCGAATCGGCTTCGGCTTTAGCGGACTCTTCCTCGGCGGGTTTTTCGGGAGCCGCTTTCTCCTCTTCCTCTTCTTCTACGGCGCTTTCTTGGGGCGCGGGAGGCGGCGGAGGCGGCGGCACATCTTCAGCCGAGGGTGACGGGGGCGGTTCGTCTACCTGCTGCTCCAGTTCCTCGATGCGCTTTTCACGCTGCTCGATCTCGGCTTCCAGGTTGATCAACTCGCCGATGATCTCGTCGCGACCTGTACGGTAATCGTCGCCCTCGAGGGTTTCTTCCTTGTAGGCGTCGAAGACGTAACGACCCAGTTCCTTGTACTTGACGTTGATCCGATGCTTGATGGAGGCAATTTCTACCCGCAGTGTGTTGATTTTCCAATGCTTCTCAGCACTGCGCGATACCTTGACGCTGAGATCCTTGGTAAATTCCCAGATCCGTTCCTTAAGGGGGCGTTCCTGTTCCATAACGATCAACCTCCGGGAGTTGTTTGTCCTCGATGCGGCGTCGAGGCACAAGAGCCGACTCATTTTATAACATTCCCAAGCACATGCGGAAAAAGATTTCTACAGGGCGCCTTAGGAGGCATGGATTCTCCATGTTGACCGAAAGATTCGGCTAATGAACAGAGCCCGCGTCTAAAAAGAATGCTTGCCTTCGGCAGCCGATTCGGCCTAAGGTCTCACAGCCCGACTTTATTGCGGGCGATCACGGCAACGGCATGGTGTGGATGTCCGAACAGAAACAAATCTTGACCAATAGCAAGATCATGGCGGTCATGACCTCGTTTTCTCGGGTTTTCGGCCTGTTGCGAGATATGCTCATTACCTACCTGCTGGGGCCCACCTCACGGGGCGACGTCTGGAGCATTTCCTTTATGATCCCCAACCTCTTCCGCCGCCTGATCGCGGAAGGGGCCATGTCCTCCGCCTTCGTGCCCATTTTGAGTGAACTGACTGAGGCCGAACAGGAGCGTGCCTCGCGGGAGTTCATGCGGGCCGTGTTCTCGCTGATCCTGGTGGTCTCCACCATCCTGGTCACTATCATGATCCTACTGCTGCCGACGATCATCCCCTTCCTGTTCAAGATCCTGAAACCCGCGGCAGACATGCCGGGCGCCGCCCGCTTCGATCTGATGGTGCTCCCCACCCAGATCATGTTTCCGTACCTGGTCTTTGTCTCCCTGGCCGCTATCTGCCAGGGCGTGTTGAACGTCCATAACCGCTTTGCCCTGTCCGCGGCGACCCCCATTCTATTAAATATGTCCGTGATCACCTGCGGTTACTTGCTGCGAAACCAGTTCGACAGTCCCATTTGGGGTTTGTGCTGCGGCGTCCTGACGGGCGGTTTCCTGCAATTCGCCGTTCAATGGGTGCATCTCTACCGGCTCGGCTTCCGCATCCTGCCCAAGCTGAAGTTCTGGGGACCGCGCACCGCCGAGGCGGCCCGCCTTTGGTTTCCCACCGTGTTCAGCGCCGGCATCGTACAGGTGAACGTCATGGTGGGCACCATCATTGCCGCCAACCTGGCCGCCGGCGCCGCGATCTCCATCAATATGTCCAGCCGCCTGATCGAGTTGGTGCTGGGTGTATTTGCCACCGCGGTCAGCACTTCCGTACTCCCCGTCCTGGCCAGGCAGCGATCACGCGGCGATACGAAGGCTATGAACGAGAGTTTGTGGAACTCCCTGGCCGTGATCAGCCTGGTTTCCATCCCTGCCGCGGCCGGACTCATCCTGGCCGGTCCTTCCGTGATCGACCTATTGTTCAAGCGCGGCGAGTTCAACGACATCGGCGTGGTAATGACTTACGACGCCCTGATCTTCCACGCCATGATGCTGGTGCCCGTGGCCTGGTACCGGCTGTTGGGCCAAACCTACTACGCCTTCAAGAAGGTGCGCATCGCAGTCGCCATTGCCGCCGTTGCCGCCGTGGTCAATATCGTCGGCTGTTTCTTCTTTCCGCGCCTGTTTTCCGCGGGTATGGAGCATGCCGGCGTCCCCCTGGCCACGTTGGTTTCCTCCTGGACCTTATACTGGATCTCGCGTGTGGTCATCAGCAGGCGCTTCGGTCTCTCCTGGCCGAAGAAGCTGAACGGCGAACTGCTGCGAATCGGTCTGGCCACTCTTGGTTTCGTACCCGTCTGGTATCCTTTCCATGGCTCGGTAATGGGACCCGTGGAATTATTCTTGCGGATCATTGCCTCGGTCGCGGTTTATGCTATGCTTGTCTGGATACTCCGGGTCGACGCACTCCGCCGTCTTCTGGTGAGACGGTAATTATGATTGAGCGCAGCTTCATGCATTGTGATAAAATAGCCAACCTATCCGGGTTGTTCGAGGAGTCGAATGGGTAACATAGAACCTCTGGTGAAAAATCGGGAAATATCGACGAAGAACGAACCGCACGAAGTCCTTGTTGAAACCATCGAGGGATTGAATCGCGGGGCCAAAGTGGCAATCTTCCTACAAGATAATCCCGATCCTGACGCGATCGGCTCGGCCAACGGCCTCTGCTGGTTGATCAAAAAGGTCAACTCCAATGTAGCCACGACCATCTTCTTCGGCGGCGAGGTGTCGCACCCGCAGAACCGTACCCTGGTGAACCTGCTCAATATTCAAATGAAGCGGGTCAGCAAGGATGCGGATTACGAGGAATACGACCTCAAGATCTTCGTGGATGTTGCCAGCGCGGGCAAGAAGAATCTTCAAAGCGTTCATATCCAACCGGATATCATCATCGACCACCACGAGGACAACCCGGAAGGGGATTACATCCTGAAAGATATCCGCGTGATCGGCGCCACCGCGACCATCATCTGCGACTACATTATCAAGGCCGGCCTGGTCTTGAACCCGGACGTTGAAGAAGACGCCAACGTGGCTACCAGCCTGCTGTTCGCCATTGAAAACGACACCGGAAACCTGGTATCCGAAAATACCCGCCAATTGGATGCCGATTGTTTCATGTATCTGTTGAACCGGGTCGATATCAATATCCTTACCAACGTGCGCGACTATCCCATCCCCCGCTACTTCTTCGAACTGGAAGAGATCGCCAACAAGAACAAAAATATTTCCGGTTCGGTGTTGGTAACGGGCCTGGAGTACCTGAAAGCAGAGCGCCGTGACAGTTTGCCTTACATCGCCGACAAGTTCCTGCGCATGGAGGGCATCGAAACCGTGGTCGTCTTCGGCATCATTGACGACCATCTGGTTGCCAGCCTACGCACCACCAACAAGTCCATCAGCCTGAATGCCATTTGCCACAAGATTTTCGGGGAAACTTACTCCGGCGCCAAAATGGGCGCGGGCGGTGCGCGCGTGCCCCTGGGCATTATCGCGCCCACCAATGCCGACCCGGGTGTCCGCCAGATGGTTTGGGAGGCGCTGAAGACCAAGTTGACCGGCGAAATATTCGATAAAATATCGGGGCAGTAACCAAAGGCCGTCACCACATGGACGAGAACTATTTTCAGATTTGCCACCGTAAGAGCGGTCGTGTTCGATGGATCTATAAGGCATTGAAATTAGGTCGTTTTATGGACACCGATCTGTTGGCGCGTCAGGTTGACGAGAAAATAGCCCGCATCGTTCGCCGACGCGGCGAACTGGACCAGAAGACCATTGCCCAGATCGGCGAAAACATCGTGCTGGCCAAGGTCGCCAAGCGCTATATCGAACGGCGCATCAAACCCCACCGCCCCAAGATCTCCAAGAAGTCGCCCTCGCACCGGGTTCGCGCCGAACTGCTGGGCAGGAGCTTCAATTTCGAACAAACCATGGGAGCGGTTTACAAGGAAAAGAATTTCCGCCTGAAGTCGCACCCGTCCATCCTGCTGCCCGGGTTCCTGCCTGACGGCAACGAGGCCTTTTTCCTACTGCGCAAATGTTTCCTGAAGTTCGGCTCGGTCTACTATTTCAACTACCAGACTCGCTTCTTCCACAAGGAAACCATCTACTGCCAACTCTACGACGCCGTTTTGGAAATCAATAACCGCCAACTTTCCAACGCGGGTAAACGGCGCGCGCCCTTTCTGGTAGCCACCAGCTTCGGCTGTCATATCATGATCGGTTTCCTGCGCTGGTTGCGGGAACACGGCCTGGAGGACAACCTGCGCATCAAGGGGCTGGTCATCATCTCGCCGGTGCTCACCCATGAAGACGTGGTCGATCCCGCCCTGGAACGCCAGAAGACCCTGGTGGGCCGCGCGGTCTCGCACCTCATCAATGCCGATGAAAACGATCCCGAGGCCATCCGCAAGGCCATGCAAAAGGCCAAAAGCATCCTGTCTAAAATGTTCACCTCCGGCCGGGACCTGATGAAGTTCGAATCGAAAGACCTGATCCCCATCTTCTCCATCGAGGACGATGTGTTGCAGGTCTTCAAGAAGGAAATCGAGGAAGACGACGGCTACTTCCAGCGTTTCCTGGAGTTGAAGCGCGAATCCCCGTTACAGCCGGAATTCCTTTCCGCCATCCCCACCCTGGTGCTGCTGGCCGAGGGCGAGATGGATGTACTGGTGCCCGATTCACCCTCCTATAACCTGCTTTCCGATATCAACAAGTTGCACCAAATCTTCCCCAACGGTACGGTGGAAATCGTCCGTAGTAAAAGCGAGACCCGCAAGGTAACCCACTCCGACCTCATCTTCCAGGCCGACCGTTTCGCGGAGCACCTGGACCACTGGTTGAACCGGACCACCCGATGATACTTAGCGGACTTTGGCAAAACGCGGCCCGTCTTTGGGCCCGACATAGAACGGCGAAACAAGGCGCGGCCGACCGCTCCGCAGTCCTGCGTAAGCTGTTGACCCGTGCGCGGAACACCCGCTACGGTAAGCAATACGGCTTCGCCGAAATCCTCGGGGAACACGACCTCTACAGCGCCTTCAGCAGCCGCGTGCCGGTGATCGATTACGACCATTGGGTAGAATGGCTGGACGACCTGGGTCCCTTGAAGCGCGTCATTCCCTTGGACAACCAGGCCTGGCCCGGTCGCATCGACACCTTTTGCCTGTCCTCGGGAACCACCAGCGGGCGCACCAAATACGTGCCCTACTCCAGGGAAATGGCCGCCGTAAACCGCCGCGCCGCCATCGACCTGTTCGCCCACGCCCTGGTCAAGGCGCCGTCACTGGCGCCGCCCGCGTCCAAAACCCTCTACATGAGCGGCAGCACCCAAATCCAGCGCAACGAGCACGGCGCTCTGGGCGGCGATATGAGCGCGCTGACCAAATACCTCTCGCCCAAAATCCTGGAGAGCATTACCCTGCCGCCGAGGCATATCTCGGACACGGAACCCTGGTCAGCCCGTCTGGAGAAGCTGGTGGACCTGTGCCTGGCCGAGCGATCCATCGGCGCGATTTCCGGCATCCCCATCTGGCAACTCACCCTACTGGAGGCAATCCGACAAAAAGCGGGCAAACCGCTCGTGGAGGTCATGCCCCGGCTGCGCCTGTTGATCCACGGCGGTATGTCGATCGCGCCCTACCGGGACCGGTTGCGGGCATTGCTGGGAGACGAAGTGATCTTCCAGGAGGTCTACGCGGCCTCGGAAACCGGCATATCGGCCTTCACGGTGCCGGGCGAGGCGGGCATGCGCTTCCGGGAAGACTACGATGTCTTTTATGAGCTGGAAGCCCCGGACGAAACCATCATCCAACCTGATCGGGCGCAACCGGGGATCGCCTACGCCCTGCTGGTTTCCAGCTGCGCGGGTCTGTGGCGCTACCGCATCGGCGACCGGGTGGTTTTTCGCGAAACCGACCCGCTGATCCTGGACTACGTGACGCGGGATAAAACCACCAGCACCTTCGATGAAAAGGTCACGGAAAAGGAGCTGGAACTGGCGATGGCCGCCTGCGATCCCTTCATCCCTGACTTCTCGCTGGGCCCGTACGTCCCCGGCCGTCGCCACGTCTGGTTCCTGATGACGCCGGAGACGCCGCCGAACGACTGGCTGGAAACCCTGGACCGAAACCTGCGAGCCGGCAACGAGGACTACGACGATTACCGAGGCGACGGCCGCATCGAGGCGCCGTTCGCTGTAGCGGTCCCGGACCGGGGCGCCTTCCTGAAACAACTGGGCCGAGAGGAAGGCGGCCAACGAAAGTTTCCCCGCCTGCTCTCCCCTCAAGAGGTAGAAACCCTACTGGACCTGTACGGCCACGGCCGCATCGCCCAAATCCGCGCCAGGTAGCGCTAAAACAAAAAACGCGGTCACAGAACTATGAGATATTCCCGGGAGCGCCGGCGTCCCGCCGGCTGCAAGCCGTTCATTTCGCCATGGCGAAATTAGGCGGTTCGCTCTACCGTGTAAAAAACACCATCCGATAAGCCATGTGAATTCGCGCTCGTTCCTTCGTCACATCGCATGCAGCCGGCGGGACACCGGCGCTCCCGGGAAGACCCCAAAGTTGTTTTTATCTTGATGCCGGTGTTTCCTGACGGCCCTCGGATAGTCAGGACATCAAACCCACACCACGGAACAATAGTCTTCCGAAGGCAATCCCTTGGCGACAGGACCTCGTGATCTTGCCTTCGGTACCGGGTCTTTCCTGTTCTTGGATATTTGTTCGTCCGGCGCGAATAAACCCCCACCTTGCCGGTAAGCACTTTTTATTCAGATTTTTAGGTCATTGTTCCAGCTTCAGGTCTTTTTACATGGGGGCTTTTTCACGCTACTTGGATCAGACTTTTTATAGAACCTTCGGTAGTTCTTCCGCCAGTTGTTCCATGGGTAGGCCGATGACGTTGGTTTCGCTGCCGTTCATTTCTTGGACGATGTTGGGGGCGTCCTGGTAGGCGTAGGCGCCCGCCTTGTCCAGCGGGTCGACCACCTCCCAGACCTTATGCATTTCCGCCACGGTCATTTTGACCAGGGTGACGTGGGTGACGCCGCAGAAGCTGTGTTGTCGGCCCGTCCCCAGGTTTTGAAGGAACACGCCCGTCAGGACGCGGTGCGCTTTCCCACCCAGTTCGTGCATGAACTGTTCGGCTTCCGCCATGTCGCTGGGTTTGGGGTAGACCTTGTGATCCAGGGCAACCAGGGTGTCGGCGGCCAGCAGGACCACGTCGTTTTCAAACGAGCGTCCCTCCGTCTTCAGGCGGTTGACCACTTCCCTACCCTTCAGTCGGGCGTTGTCCACCACCACCTCATCGACCTCGTGCGATTCCGGCAGGGCTTCCTCGGCCCGGCTGGGGATGGTTTCGATCACCCGGTAGCCGAATTGGGTCAGCAGTTTGATGCGGCGGGGGCTGCCGCTGGCCAGTAGGATCTTTGGGGTCACGGCGAAGCTCCTTTAGCGGGTGAAGTTGGCGAAACGCTTTTCCATGATGGCGCGCAGGCCTTCGCCCAGCATATCGTCGCCCGTGTATTCCAGCATTTCGTCGCCCCGGTCCTTGAGTTGGGCCACCTTGGGCAGAACTTCGGCGCGCAGGTTACGCTTGGTTTCGGCCAGGGCGGTCGGACTGAGCCGAGCGAGGCGGCCCGCGGCTTTTTCGACCAGTTCCCGGAAATCGTCGCCCGATGCCATACCGTCGCAGAGGCCGGTTTCACGAGCCGCGGCGGCGTCCATATTAGCGCCCATCACCACCTCGCGCAGTTTATCGCGACGGCAGAAACAGTTTATCGCGGCGATGGCTGCCGCCGGCAGGGGCAGGCCCACTTTCAGTTCGCTGAAACTCATGCGCCCGTGATCCGCGTCGAAGTAGCGGAAGTCCGCCGTCAAAGCAAGGATGGCGCCGCCGGCCATGGCGGGTCCGTTGACCACGGCGATATGCGGCTTTTCCATGGCGAACAGGTTATAGATCATGCGTCCCACGGCACGGAAAATGGCGGGCCGCTCCTTGTGCGGCGTGTTGACCACGTAGGCCGGGTCCAGCCCGTTGCTGAAGACGCCCTCGATGGCAGAGGTTGTCAGGATGACCCTGGTTTCGGGTCTTGCGGCCGCTTCCCGGTGGGCGGTAACCAGTTCGTCCATGATGTCGATATTCATCAGGTTGAACGGTGGGTTGTTGAAAACGACGCGAGAGATCGGGCCCTCGTGAATGACGTCGATGGTCATGGAGCACATCCTTTATCCGGCAGACGGCCGGTGTGGGTATTGTAGCAAGCGCAGATAGGCGGCCACGGCATCGGCAACCCCGGTGATCAGGGAGCGGGCGGCCAGTTGGTGATCGGCGTGAATGGCGGAAACACCGGGGATCTGGGTCAATTCCGGCAGGAGTTCGGCCAGAACCCCGCCGGCTAGATGGGTCTCCAGCTTGTACTTCACGGCCAGGCGCACGGCATCGCGCAAGACGGTCAACTTCTTGCGATGAGCCTCGCTCCGGGCATCCACCATCAGGTCGCGAACATTCAACACCAGGCCGTGTACACCCAAGCGGGCGGCCGTCTTCACCTGGTCCAGGTCGGCCTCCACGAAGAGGAAGATACGCGTCTGACGAGTGTCCACGTTTTTGATGATACCGTCCAGTTCGCGGTTCAACAGCGAGGCGTCCAGGCCGTGTTCCAGGGCGTGTTCGTCGCGACGTTCGGCCGACAGGACGGCATTGTGCGGGCGCAGGCCGTTGAGCAGGTGGACCACGTCCTGATGAGGCGAGATCTGAAGGAAGAACTGGGTCTTGACCATGCTGTTCAGCAGTTCCACGTCGCGTTCGCTCAGGTCGCGTCGGTCGATGCGCAGGTGGGCCCGAATTCCCAGCGCACCGGCCAGTTCTGCCTGAATGGCGTAGTGAACGGGGTCCGGTTCAGGCGAGCGGTTGGCCGCGCGCATGGCGGCTACCTGGTCTACCGAGACGATCAGCCGGGGAGCGCTCATTGAAGCTCCGCGGCGATAATGTCTTTCAAGTCATCGATCCCGCCCTTGAACGGAGCAAGATCCGGGGCCTCCACATACAGGCGCAGCTTGGGTTCGGTGCCGCTGTAGCGAATGATCAAGCGACCGGTGTCGCCCAGTTGGCCGCGAATGACCATGACCTGGGTTTTCAAGTCTTCGATGGTCTCCAACGGCGGTTTGTGGCGCACCTTGAAGGCTTCCTCGTAGACCGGGTACAGGGGCACGTTCGCGACCGCGTCCTTCAACAGGTTGCGATCTTTAGCCATGGCGCGGGCAATGCGGAGCGCGCCCAGGAAGCCGTCACCGGCGGGGAAGAGATCGGCCTGGATCAGGTGTCCGCTGGTTTCACCGCCCAGCGGCAGCTTGCGTTCCACCATTTCGTGCAGCACATTCTGGTCGCCCACGGGGGTACGAATCAGTTCGACGCCTTCCTCATGCAGTTTCTGTTGCAGACCCATACCGCACATAATGGTACCCACCAAGGCGGGAATCCGGTGTCCTTCCTGCTTGTAGGTGAGATAGAGGGCGTAGAGCATGATATCGCCCTTAATGGGCTGAGGTGCGGCCAGGGCCAGCCGATCACCGTCACCGTCCAGGGCAAAGCCCACATCCAGGTTGTGTTTCTCGACGAAGTTGCTCAGGTGATGAAGATGGAGCGCGCCCACGCCGTCGTTGATATTCTGACCGTCCGGCTCATCGCCGGTAAACACCGCATCGATCTTCAGGTCGGCGCACAATTCCTTGACAAAGGACGCGCCGGCGCCGTTGGCCAGGTCGAAGGCAACACGCAGGCCCTTGAAGTGGGACGGTTTGAAGTGGCGCTTGATGAAGGCGCGATAGTTGGACGCCGTATCGCCGTTCAGTCGGGCCGGGCGCTCCGGGCCGATATTGTCCCTGGCCACCACGTGGTGGGACCAGTTCTTGGCCAGATCGTACTGTATCTTCAGTCCGTTCCCGTCGAAGAACTTAAGGCCGTTGTCCTGCGCCGGGTTGTGGGACGCGGTTATCATGATGCCCAGGTTTGCTCCACGAGCTTTGACCTCATAAGCCACGACCGGGGTCGGCACAATGCCCAGATCGATAACGGTGATGGTGTCCAGGTAACTGGTAACCCAACGCTTCAAATCGTCGCAAGACGCGCGCGTATCGCTGCCGATGACCACCTTGATTTCAGGGCGCAGCCAGTTTTCCAACACATGGCTCAGCCTGGAAATCGTGGTCTCATCCAGGGGGTAATCACCCAACCTGGCCCTGATGCCGTCTGTTCCGAAAATCATTGGTTGCGAACCTCCACCCTTTCGGGAATCCAATTAAAAGTCAATTGCGAAACTTTTTCGTACCATGAAGGCTCTGCATCACTGACCTCTTTTGAAACCAACCACTCTTCTTTGACATCGATCATGAGGGGGGGCGAGGGTTTGACCGTTTCGGCGGCGGCTTCGCCGTCGGGTGGCGCCGGCAGGGCTTCAAGGGAGGTCTCCTCCTCTAATTCAGCGAGGGCCCGGCTCACGTCATCCAGGGTAATCTTGGGGCTGACCCACTCGGGCTTGAACCAATCGACCACCGAAATAGGACCGGTGATTTGCAGTTTCAATCGTTTGGTGCCGACAACGTAATCCGGGAGTTCGGAAGCATTCAATTCGTAAACGCGGGAAATGGAGCGACTCTTTTCCTTCTCTCGGATGAAGATGCGGTAGGACAGGCTGGGGTTACCCTTGATGACCACGTCCTTGCCCACGTGTTTTTCATAATCGATTTTCAGGGTGCCGCGCAGATCCTCGGTAGCACCGGTGACGTCGATGCTTTCGGGGATGATCTGGCTGAGCGCGGCGACCTGTTCGGTGGGACCCTGAAGGGTGACCATGGAAGGACTGACGCGCACGTCCTCAACCTTGAAGTTGGGGGCCGGATTACCCGACCACATGGCAACCACCTTGACCTCTTTTTCCAGCGTGGGCGTGACCGTAAAGACCACCACCTCGGGAGTGACCGACTTGACCCGGGTTTTCTTGAAACGGGATGGCAAGCTGACATTATCGCTGGTAATGGAGTAGTTGTTGGTGCCGGAAAAAGCCGATTCCAGGTTCAGGCGGACAGCCACCTCGTCGGAGCGCAGTTGGTCCAGTTCGTCCCCAGGGCCTTCCAGGGTCACCTGGAACTGGTAGTTGCCGATTTCCAGTTGGGTGTCCGGGGCCTGGTTCTCGGGAATCAGAGGAGCGCTGACGAAGCGCTCCTTGAGGGCTTCCTGCTGGTTGATACGGCCGGAGAAGGTAATCCAAACCAGGAGGGCCAGCAAGAGGGAAATCAACTTAAGCCAGGAGCGGTGTTCACGGGATTGGGGCTGTCTCATTTGACCAGCTCCCGGGGCGGCTTGTTCTTGGTGCGCGGTGATTTGCTTTTGGGCTTGCGAGTCACGCTGGCAAGGTTCTGGGAACGCTCTTCGCCCTCGGGCAACTGCAGGTTGTGATAGGTCTCTACCAGTTGCGGCAGGCTATGATCCTTAAGGGTGTAGATCTCACCACCCCTGGCGAAGCTGATGTTGCCGGTTTCCTCGGAGACCACCACCACGGTGCAGTCGGCCTCCTCGGACATGCCGATGGCAGCGCGATGCCGGGTGCCGTAGTGTTGGGGAATGCCCTGGGCTCTTGTCAAGGGCAGGATACAGGCGGCGCTTGCGATGCGTTCCTTGGCAATGACCACGGCGCCGTCATGCAGGTTACTCTTGGGGTTGAAGATATCCATAAGCAGCGTGGTCGAGACCAAGGCGTCCAACTTGACGCCGCCCTCGATAATCGGCGCCAGGCCTCCCCCGTGCTCAAACACGATCAGGGCGCCGATACGGTTGCGGGACATGTTGACAGCGGCCTGGAAAATATTCTCCAGCACGGTCTGGCTGGTTTTGGCACTGGATCTGAAAAAGGACGTGGACACCAAAGAAGCAAGGATTCTGCGTAACTCGTCTTGAAATAGAACGATGATGGCAACGGGGATAATGCTCAGCAGGGAGCTGATAATCTGGTGAACCACCACCAGCTGAAGGGCATCGGCCAGGAAGTAGGCGGTAAACAGCACAAAGAGAGCAATGGCCATCTGCATGGTTCTCCGGCCCCGCATGAAGCGAAAAAGGCTGTAGATGATGAACCAGATGATCAGAAGGTCGAAAAGGTCCCAAATACTGAGGCCTTGACTGTTGAAGAGGTCCTGTAGGGACTGCATGTTGCCGCGCTACCTGTGAGTCTATTAGCACACCCAATACCATTCTAGCACTCCCAAGGGGTTTACCCAACACCGGACCGTAAAAAAATAGACCGCTGATGAGGTTCTAACCGACTCGGTTCGCTTGGGATGCATGAAGCGCTGCACCATGGACCGTCCGGGCACGATTGTCTTCCGCGGAATGTCCACGGCGCGCATGGGTTCTGTCATGCCTATCGGTTTTTGACTGAAAAGCTTTATTTTCTTTACCGCGAGACCGTTAGGACACGGACCGTGACATTGCACGACAGCCGTGAAGACAGATGAAAGATTCGCCGCGTAATAGTTTGGCGCGCGACGTATTGAGAAGGTAGCCGGCCGTTTTCTCGAAAAAAAATGAAAAAAAGTTGTACCTTTTCCCCGGATTTAGCGCTTTGTACTAATGACGCTAGGGAAAAAGAAACGGCCGGTAGGTTCTCTTTGTTCGTTAGGATGAAGAAGTTTGCCGGCCGTTACTCTTACGGGCTGCGGAGCACCGATAGAGAGACCGGACGGATCGGCTCGTGGATAACATGGGCCCGCTTGCGGCAGCGCGGGCCCGGTTTCCAATTCTATTTAAGGGACATGATGTAGACGACCACGTCTTTAATCGCCTGGTCATCGGGCAAGGTCATGATCATCGGTCTCATTTGCAAACCGTAAATATCCTTGGGGTCACTGCCGCGAATACCTTCCTTGTAGTTCTTGATCTGGCGTTCCAGATACCAGTCCTGTTGTAAGGTGAGGTTGGGTGCATTCATGGCTTTGATGCCCTTGCCGTCGGGTCCGTGGCAGGTAGCGCAGACGGCATACAGTGCCTTGCCCTTGGCGACATCGCCCTTGACGGTCGGCGCTTCGCGCGGCGCCGGTTCCATGGCCGCGATATAAGCGGCCACGTCTTTGATGTCCTTTTCGGTGGTCAAGGTCATCATCATGGGCACCATTTGGGCCCCGAAAACATCCTTGGGATGTTTTCCGCGCAGGCCTTCCTTGAAGTACTTGATCTGGCGTTCCAGATACCAGTCCTCCTGACCCGCAATCGCCGGTGAGTTCAAAGCCTTATTGCCCTGGCCCTTGTCCATATGACAGGCAAGGCACACGGCGTACTTTGCCTTGCCGTTGGCCAGGTCCTGGGCAATGCCGGGTAACACCATACCCAGGCTCAAAAGAACGAAAATTACCAGTTTTTTTGCCATAGAATAACTCCTTGGCTTAAAATCAAGGCCATTCTACTACAGAGTGTTACCCAGGCATAATGATTTCGGGGAAGAAAAGACAACGCCGTCAAGCCGGGAGATCACGCCGATGCAACCCCGTCAAAAGTCTGAAGGCATGAGACAAAGGGCAATGCCCTCGGATGCTCCCCGTTCGTTTCTGAAGCCGGCCCGATGATCGATGAATTCCTCCTGCTGTATCGAAAGACAACTTGGGTCAAATTGGTAGATTCCCGGGATCCTTGTTATAATGAGGATGCAAACGTACGTGAAGAGACTGTTGGTCTATGCATCCATCTTCAACTGAGACAACTCGGGGCCTGTCTTTAAGCCGGCCGTTTGTTCCCGCCGACAAGGCCGAACGCGATCGACTGATCAGGGGTTTTGTCTGTCTTGCCTGCGGTGATCCCGATGCCCGGTTTTTTGCCGACGCCGGTCTCATCCAGACACGCGGCGCCTTGATGTTCAGTGAAATCTTCAAGGAATGCGCCTGCGGCTTTAAAAACCGATTATTCTTTGTGGTGAACGATCTGTCCATGGAACGCAGCGAACAAATCATACCGTCGCAAAAAGCGCTGATGCTGGCGCGGGAGCAGGGCCTGCTGGAAGACCCCGGTTACCACGAAAGCCAGGCCCGGCTGGCGTTGGCCGAACATGCCGGCGATTTGGACCGGGCGTTGGAAATTGCCGAGGACATGGTCCTGGACTTTCGGGACGATGCCGCCGCCTGGTACAACCTGGGCTGGTTCCTGGGCGAAAAAGGCCGTTACCGGGAAGCCCTGGCCGCCTATGACAAGGCCGGCGAACTGAACCCCCACATGGCCGATGCCTGGTACAACAAGGCGATCGTGTGTGCCCGTATGGGTTTATATACCGAGGCCAGGCTGTGCATGGAGCGCTGCCTGGTATTGCGTCCCGATCTGGAAATCGCCGGGGTTGAAGCCTGTCGCGAAATCGCCGGTAAGGAAGGCATGTTCGATCGCGTCGCGGTTTTGGAAAGCGTGAAGATGCGCAAAATGATGATCGGTAACCAGGTCCAGGGCGGCGCTTTTAACGAACCCGACGCCCCCAAGGCCGCGCGCGGCGTCGAGAAAGGACCCGGCCCGGTACCGGAATCCATCTACACCCTGGCCTGGCTGATTCCCGGTCAGATGCACCCCGACGCTCGAGTGCTGATGCTGGGTCTGGGCTGCGGAATCGGCGCCGTCATGCTCTTGCGTCAGTTCCCGGCAATGCGGGTGGAGGCGGTAGAAGCCGACCCCGTGGTCATCGACCTCTCCCGGCGCTATTTCCCTTTGGTAGCCCATTACCTGAAAGAGGGCCGGCTGGTGATCCACCATGCCGAGGCCGTCCATTTCTGCCGGGAAGCCACGCAAACCTATGATTTCGTGCTGCACGATCTCTACCGCGGTCTCAGTAAGGTATCCGCCGATACCGTGGATGCGGATTTTATCGATATTTTGAAACGCCTGGCCCCGGCAACCTGGATCAACCTGGTCGGCCGCCTGGACAGACCCTACTTGCAAGGCGTCATGCGAACCTTTCGAGATACCGGTCTGCCGTTTGCCGCCATGTTCCCCCTGATCTCTCCACAGTCATGGGGCCTGATCGATTCCAACTGGGTGCTGGCCACCGAGGCGCCCGATTTCTCGACGGTTGCCCCCTTCATCCCCTTCCAGGAATTCGATCCGCCCGCCGAAAGCGTTTCCATGATGCGCGCCGAATACAAAATGATGACCGAACGCGCCTGGAACCGAAAACAGATCGACGATTTCCTGGATTCCGGCAACCTGCCCGGGCATTCTTCCTGATTTTTAATGACCGTCACGACGGGCTCTGTTAAGATTGGCCCAGTAATTAAGGAAGCAATGCGTCTCGAACGCCGTTGGAGCACAACGGTCACGCGCATGAAATGAATGTATAAGAAGGAATGAGTTATGGCAGAAGAAGCAAAGAGTCAAGGCGGCGCCCTGGCTAAATTTTTGGATGTGATTGAACGCGTGGGCAACAAGCTCCCTGACCCGGCCCTGCTTTTCGTTTTCGGCATCTTCGTGACCTGGATTCTCTCCCTGTTGTTGGTCAATGTAGATTTCAACGCGATGCACCCCACCGACGAAACACCGATCAAGGTCATCAACCTGCTGCATCCCGACGAGATGGCCGAAACCCTTTCGTCCATGGTCAAGGTCTTTATGGACTTCCCGCCGCTGGGTGTGGTGCTGGTGGCCATGCTGGGCGTGGGCGTCGCCGAACACTCGGGTTATATCAACACCGGCCTGAAATGGGCGCTCAGCTTTACCCCCAAAAAACTGTTGACCCCCATGGTCATTATCGTCGGTATTCTCAGTCACTCCGCCGTGGACGCGGGTTATGTGTTGGTGATTCCCATCGGCGGCGTCATCTTCTACGCCGCGGGCAGGCACCCGCTGGCCGGTATCGCCGCCGCTTTTGCCGGTGTCTCCGGTGGATTCAGCGCCAACTTCGTGCCGTCCGCCCTGGACCCCATGCTGCAGGGCTATACCCAAACGGCCGCTCAAGTTTACGACCCGGCCTACCTGGTCAACCCCCTGTGCAACTATTTCTTCACCACGGCTTCCAGTATCCTGATCGCCGGCTTGGGTTGGTTGATTACGGACAAATACATCGAGCCGCGCCTCGCCCATATCGTAGTGGATGACGACATTGAAGACGCTCCGGAGATGACTGCCGTCACCCCGCAAGAGAGCAGGGCCTTCTGGCTGGCCAATATCTCGGTTGTCGTCGGCGTCATTATCTTGATTGTTTCGCTTGTCCTGGCCGTGGATAACCCCGATTCGCCTTGGACCACGCCGGAGGGCGAACTGAACAGCTTCAATGCGCCGATCATGAAATCGATCGTTGCCCTGATCTTCATCTTCTTCCTGGTGCCCGGCATCATCTACGGCTATGCCTCCAAAAGCTTCACCTCTTCCAAGAACATCATCGACGCCATGACCAAGTCTATGAACAGCATGGCCTACTACTTGGTTATGGCGTTCTGCTGTGCGCTCTTCATCAGCGCCTTCGGCCGCTCGAACCTGGGTATCCTGCTGGCCATCAAGGGTGCGGAAGGCTTGGAGGCCCTGAACATGCCGCCGCAGGTGACCATCGTCGGAATTATTTTCCTGACCGCCTTCGTCAACCTGTTGGTGGGTTCCGCCTCCGGCAAATGGGGTCTCATCGGACCGGTCTTCGTGCCCATGCTCATGAAGGTTGGTCTTTCCCCCGAATTGACTCAGGCGGCCTACCGCGTGGGTGATTCCTCGTCCAACATCATCACCCCGCTGATGCCCTACTTTCCGCTGGTGGTGATCTACTGTCAACGCTACGTCAAGAAAACGGGAATCGGCACCCTGGTGGCGACCATGTTGCCCTACTGCATCGTGTTCCTGATCGCATGGAGCATCTTCCTGGTGATCTACTGGGCCTTGGGCCTGCCGCTGGGTCTTCAGGCGCCTTACGAATACATTCCGGCAAGCTGATGCAACCCGAACAGGCGCACCCGAAAGGGTGCGCCCTGATTCCGTCATTCGGGAAAGGCCGCATGGAAACACGCGTGCCGATGACGCCGCGGAATATTCCGACTTGGGACGTACCCCAACCTATCCCCTAAAAAAAAAAACCGGTCCCAGACGGAACCGGCTTTTTCGATCGGAAAGAAAGATTGAAAGATCATTCTTCGATGAGCTTGTCCTTCAGGTCTTGATAGTGTTTCTGCTCATCTGTAAGTTTGAGCTCGGCGGTTACCACCAGCAGGTAATCCAGGACACGTTCATCATTCGGATTAAGGACTTGGACCAGCTTGAAGTCATTGTAAGCGGCTTGATGGTTTTCCTGCTCCATGAAGTAGGAACCGCGCTCGAAGATAGCGTCGGCAATGCCTTCATCAAAGCGCGTAGAGGATGTGTCGATAACCACTTCCCGCACGGCTTCTTCCGGTTTCGGCTCTTCCACGGGCGCCGCTTTTTCGGGTTGGGTTGGAACAACCACGCCCAGGAAGAAAGTAGCGGCCGCGGCCGCGGGTAAGCTCCACGCGGGCAAGACGGGACGACGCCAGAAACTGACGACGTTGGTCTTTTGTGGAAGGTCCACTTGCGGAACCGGCGGGGTCAGGCGGCTCATTTCCGCATGGAAACCCTCCAGGTCCGAGGTAAGTTTTTCAAACTCGGCGAGGACAAGACGGCTCTCTTCATCCAATCGGTCGCCGCAGGCAGCACGGAGATCTTCTGGAGCCGTTTGCCCCATCAGTTCGTATAGTCGGTCTGTATCGATTCGATCGGTCACTTCTTTTTCCTCTGGATGCACTTGAAAATTAAGGGTCTGGAACGGATGATATGACTTTTGACAGTGTTCTCATTCAGGTCCAATACCTTTACAATTTCTGGTGCGGACAGTCCTAAAATGAAATGGAGCAAGGCCACTTCACGATAGGGATCTTTCAAGCCCAGGATGCATTTCCTGAGCTCTTTGATGTATAGTCGGCGATCATGTGAAAAAGATGCATCTTCCAGTAAGGGAAATTCGAATTGATCTTCGCCGACCAGATTGGGCTGATTGTATTTTGCGCGATAGTAGTCCTGAACCCGTCTCCGCGTGATGGAAAAGACCCAGGGAAGGAACTTATCCGGGTCCTTCAGGTTGGCCAGTTTGGTGAAGACATTCAGGCAGATCTCCTGAAAAACATCCTCGGCGTCCTGAGAGGGCACCTTTTGAAGGATGTACATCCAAACTTTGGGCCGGAAACGGTCAAATAGGGTTCGAAAATCTTCTTCAACGAGTGGGTTGGGATTGTCCATATGTTCCATCAGGTGATCGTTCAATGCCCGAACAAGCGCTCGGGTATCTATACGTCATTATAACCCGGACCGATTAGGAATTCTTGCGAATCCTCAGATTGTGCGGGGGATACGCGCCTCTACACGGTTTTGAAGGCCCCTGCCCGGAATAAGGTGGCTGCCGTCGCCCCGGCCGGCCACCAAAATTCTCGCGCGAAGGAGCCGGTGCCCGGGCCGCACTCCAAAAACCGACGGAAAATTTGCCGTCGCCCCGGCCGCCTGTCAAAGTCCTCTCGCGAGTACCCCGGTGTCCGGGCCGCGCCTTAAAAACCGGCGGAAAATTTGCCGTCGCCCCGGCCGCCTGTCAAAGTCTTCTCGCGAAGTACCCGGTGCCCGGGCCGCACTCCAAAAACCGGCGGAAAATTTGCCGTCGCCCCGGCCGCCTGTCAAAGTCTTCTCGCGAAGTACCCGGTGTCCGGGCCGCACTTCAAAAACCGGCGGAAAATTTGCCGTCGCCCCGGCCGCTTACCAAAATTCTCTCGCGAAGGAGCCGGTGCCCGGGCCGCGCCTTAAAAACCGGCGGAAAATTTGCCGTCGCCCCGGCCGCTTACCAAAATTCTCGCGCGAAGGAGCCGGTGCCCGGGCCGCACTTCAAAAACCGGCGGAAAATTTGCCGTCGCCCCGGCCGCCTGGTTGGTTCAATGTCCGGCACTTTTCCATTACCTTGCTCGAACGAAGTTGCAATCCCTACAGACTTGATACTCGATTGTTCCCTGGAACATGCGAGCTTCTCATTTTTTCCCGGGAAGAGTTGAGTCAATTCGGCGTTGTTACCGGCCCATGTTCACGAATTTCGCCGTTGACAGTAAAAATTGAGCTGCTATGATTGTGCCACCATCATATTGAGGCACATCATGGCCGAAAACTCCTCGGGCTTCTATAATAAAGCAACCCTGTGGACCCTGGCGATCGCGGCTGTATTGGGCTTGCTCTTCACGGTAACTCTTGGACTGAAGTTGCGTCGGCAGCATGCTCTCACGCGGGCAAAACTGACCGCGCATGTACAAGAGGAAGCCCTGCGCGTCGGAGACATGGTGCCTCCTTTCCACGCCTTTGACCTGAACGGCGATCCTAAAAGCTTTCAGGCCGGCGACAGCGCTCGATTTTTAGGCATTGTTTCCCCCGGGTGCCTTATCTGTGGAGACCTGGTCTCTGAATGGTGGCCGAGATTGACCTCCGACCCACGCCTGGCTTCCCTGTCACCTGCCATGTTATCCCTGAGTACTAGAACCGATGTCTTGACCCATTTTGGTCCCGAGGCCCGGCACGGAACCTTTCTGGCCGATCCGCCCGAGGGCTTTCATCGCGCCTATCGAACGAACAAGATTCCGCTGTTCATCATCGTGAACGCGAGGAACGAGGTGATCTGGCTTCACGCGGGAACCTTACATGAAAAGGTTTATGACGCCTTGATCCGCTTCACATTGCAACATACTTGATCCGCCTTCCAAGTCTTTCGACAAGGCATCCATTTTTCTATGAAACTAACTATCTCCCTCACAGCTTTGGCACTAGTCGTCGGCGCGGGCTGGTTCTTTTTGCTACCGCGAACCCCGGATTGTTCATGTGTGATACCTACGACGCGTGAATACGGACTTTTGGTGGAGGAGAACGGCGTCAAGACCTGTGTGGTTTTGGACTGTATCGCACCGAAACGCGCAAACGGGCAGTCGCGGAAGTCGCCGGAAATATCGATTCCGACAAGCCGTTCCACCTCATCGGATTTGCCGGACGGCGTGGTCATCTATAAAGATACCGATGTGTATTCCCCTATTTATAACCAATGCGCCATTGTGCCCGACGGCCGGGTCTACATTCTGACCGATGAATCCAACATGCTTTATCGCTACAACGCCGCGGGAGAAAAGGTAGGCGTCTTCGGCGGAAAAGGTCAAGGCCCGGGCGAACTGCTCTCCCCCATCTACCTTGGTTATCATGATGGTAAGATCTGGATCTCCGACTCCATGACGAAATACGTCTCCTTCTATGACCTGGAGGGACACTTTATCGAGCGTCACAAACAACTCGATCTCGGTACCGAAATTTTCAAAACCGAGACGGGTTTTTATTTCCCCGTCTATCGATACGGGAAAAACACGCCTGCCGAGTTATACGCGGTGGATCACCAATTAAAAAACAAACGACTGGTGATGCGTTGGACGCCCCGATGGATGAGCCCGGGCAAGCCCAGGAAGCCGGTCGCGGTCCATCAAAAGAGCCTGGCCGTCAACCCGGCCAAGGAGTTTCTCCATTTCGGCATCACTCATGACTTGCGTTTTTTCTACCTGGCCCATGTAGGTCCACGCTTCAAGATCGATATCATCGACACGACCACGCACCGTATCATCCATACGATCACCCGCCCATGGGAACCGTTCGCCTTTGACGAGGCGTGGGGACGAGCGGAAATAGAAAAGGCCGACTCAGAAGGACGATTCTCGCTTGATGCACCCGAGTATTTCCCTCATATTCGCGGCTTCATGCCTTTACCGGGTCATCGCTTGATGATCACGCGTTGGTCCGCCTACCCCGACCACAAGAAATATGCGTTTGTGTTCGACCATCAGGGCCGGCGGGTCCAACCGGAAGAAAGCCATTACAACAGGATTATTGCGATACACGGTGAAACAGCCTACCTCACCGGTTACAACGAGGAAAGCGGGCAAGGAATGCTTATTCGATGCCACAAAGCAGACATCGATAGGGTTGCCGCCTTTTACGATGATGTCTACATTCCTCCACCTCAGATCCACATTGCCCTGGACAACAACTAAATCGAGGAGAACGATATGAAAATCTGGTTCGCTTGTGTACTTTTGATTTTGATTTGCCTGTCCGGCCTTATCTTTGTCAGCCCTCTTTACGCCACTGAAACTTCCGTTGAGTGTGAATGCGTCATACGCAACGGACCCGACGAGATCTATGGGGAATTCAAATACCAGTACGTCATGGGGCAACCGGTCAGGTTTTGCATGAGCAAGCTCTGCTATATAGAACTGTAAGTCCACCTCAAGACATGGTCCCAAGCATCGGCCCTGATACCCACGGCAGAACGCAAACGCTGCCTGTTGGTCCAGGGCATAAGATGAAAAACCGGGAAGGCAAACCGTCCCGACAACATCTCCAAACGAAAAACATAGTTTCCACCCACGGAGCGTAGACCTGAACTAATTCTCCGCCGGCCCGGACAAGAGTGAGAGATGCGGTTCAAGGCTTGAGTTCACCATCAGGGGAAAGTGTAATTGTATGCCCACGCCCACCGCCTCGGAGGTATCGACCTGGATAGACCCTCCGGCCTCTCTCATGGTGGTCACCGCAAAATGCAGACCCAGACCGCTACCGTCCGGTTTGGTGGTAAAACCCTGCCGGAAAACCTTGTCGCGGTGTTCCTCGGCAATGCCCGGGCCGTCGTCCCGCAACTCGAACATAATCCCATCTTCCGTTTTCCTTGTCCTGGCGGTTACCCGTCCCTTTGCTTGCGGCAACCGTCCGATAGCCTCGTAGGCGTTCTCCAACAAGCACAAGAGAGTCAATCGCACCTTGGCCTTTTCCAATGTCAATTCGGGTAACGGCTGGAGATCCTCGACCACGGCAATATCGGCTGACTTCAGGTTGAAATCCTGCATCCGAAAGGTTTCCCTGACCAGTTCATTGAGGTCGGTCTTTTCGGTATGGCTGGTCAGGGAGGTATAGCGACGATGTTGTCGCAAGATATCGGTCATGCCGAACAAGGCTTCTTGGAGACCCTGGCTTTCACCGGCCATCCGACGGGCGTGTTTCTCGCAAGCGGCGGTGATTTTTTGCATGGAGTTCAACAACATGCGACCTCGTTCTCCCTCAAAAAAGCCGGTTCCTCTTTCTTCATCCACCTTTCCGGCTACTTCCACCCATTGAACCAAACGCCGGCGCCACTCCTGTCGGTTGACGGTTTCGTGAAGAATCTGGGCCGCGGTTTGGAAGCTGTTGAAGGAATTACCCACATTATGCAGCAAGTGGGTTGCAATCTCGGCCATACCGGCCTGGTGCGCGGCCGCCAGGAGATCTTTTTGAGCCTTGATGAGGTGACTGGTTCGGTCTTGAACCAGGGCTTCCAGATCGCGGTTCATATGCAACAGCTCCAGGTGGGTTTTCACGCGGGCGATCAACTCGCTCCGGTCGATGGGTTTGACGAGGTAGTCATTGCCGCCGTGTTCGAAACCCATGATCAGGTCCTTGCTCCTCCCCTTGGCGGTCAGGAAGATCAAGGGCAGTTCGCGAAGAGTGTAGTCCTTGCGCAGCTGTCGGCAAACCTCGTAACCGGATATGCCCGGCATCATGATGTCCAAAAGAACCAGGTCCACCGTTCGTTCTTCCCGGAAGAGATCCAGTGCCTCTTGACCGTCGGCTGCTTCCAACACCCGGTAGTTTTCCATGGTGAGATGGTTCCTCAGCACCCGACGATTGACCTGGTCATCGTCAACCACCAGAATACGAACCTGTTCCTGCTCTGAATCGCATTTTATCGAAGGAACGGGGTCCATGACAGGCTCCGCATCGATTGCAGTTTCCAATGCCGCAACCTGCAAGGATTCCACGGGTTCTTTCCTGGGTGCCGGTTCCGCTTCCCGATCCCAAAGCGGCAGGGTGAAGGAAAAAGTGGAGCCGACCCCGACCTCTGAATCTACCCAAATACGCCCGCCGTGCAGCTCTACCAATTGACGCGAAACCGCCAGGCCGATCCCCGTTCCGCCGTGCGAGCGAGTCGTCGTCCCCCGGCCTTGTTGAAAAGATTGGAAGATATGCTCATACTGATGTTCGGGAATCCCTATTCCCGTGTCTCTCACTCGAACCGTCAACCAGGTTTCGTCGGCTTCCGCGGTAATCTCGACGCTTCCTCGCTCGGTGAATTTGACGGCGTTGCCGATCAGGTTGAACATGATCTGCTGGAGTCGATTCTCATCCGCGCAGGCTTCGGACAACCCCTCGGGAATGCGGCTCACCAGTTCCAATGGTTTCCGATCCACCAGCGACCGGCACAAGGAAAGCACCGACTCGACGACCTCCCGCACGTCCACCGCTTCCAGGTTCAGTTCCAAGGTCTGATTCTTCAATTTCGAAAAGTCGAGGATGTCGTTGATCAACCCCGTCAAGCGCTTCCCGCAAGATGCAACAAACGACAGGTCTTGTTTGGCGCTTGCGCTGAGTTCCCCCCCGGCGCCGGATAACAAGGACTCGGTGAGTCCGATAATCCCGTTCAAGGGCGTCCGCAATTCGTGTGAAGTATTGGCCAGGAACTCGTCTTTCATAGCGTCTAAATGACTCAGCCGTTGAACAACTCGGCGTTCCTGTTCCAACTTGAGCCGGTTGGCGCGAATGTAGGCGTACACCAGAAGAATCACGGCGGTGAGATACACCAGGTAGGCCCACCATGTCTGCCAGATCGGCGGCTCGATGATGACGTCGATCACCGCTTCTATATGGTCGCCCGAACCTTCGTGGCCGGCCGACCTTGCCCGGAAGGTATAGGTTCCCGGGTCCAGGTTGGTGTAGGTGGCCGTTCGCTTGCCGGGCTTGGTGAA
Source organism: Acidobacteriota bacterium (assembly GCA_030066195.1). Classification (GTDB taxonomy): domain Bacteria; phylum Acidobacteriota; class Holophagae; order Acanthopleuribacterales; family Acanthopleuribacteraceae; genus JASJCB01. Next base: position 17,901 of record JASJCB010000076.1, on the reverse strand, counting down.
CAGCCAGGCGTCATCGAATCCGTCCATTTTGTAGGCATAGCGATTCTTGGACGGGTTGGCGTAATCCATCAGCGACAGTTCGAAGGAAAAAACGGAATCTCGGTAGGACAGTTCGATAGTGTTCGTGTCGTGGATGGCTTCTTTCAGCGGAGAGGTCGCATCAAGTGTCCGGGGCAATACCTCGCGATTGAATCGCAGAAAGCGCGAAACGATAATATCGGGAGGGGCCGTGCGCGTTTGGATTTCGGCCGGATTGAAGACCGTCAACCCTTCCATGCCGCCGAAATACAGCGTACCGTCCGCGTCCTTGAAATAGGCGCCGGTGTTGAATTCATCGCCCTGCAAGCCGTCGTATTGATCGAAGTTTTCGAAGGTCTCCGAGCTTGGATCGAACCGGGACAAGCCCTTGTTGGTGCTCAACCACAAGTAACCGCGCTTATCATCCAGAATGCCGTAGACGGTGTCATTGGGCAGCCCGTCCCGGGTCCGAAATTGTCGAAAATGACCGCCGGCCATATCCAGGAGATTGAACCCGCCGCCCCGGGTGCCTACCCATAGAAAGCGCTCGGGTTGTCGCGGATCCGGGCACAGGCAAGTTACGCGATTATTGCTCAGACTGTTCGGGTCCCGGAAGTCGTGCCGGTAATGCGCGATCGGGTTGGCCTCCATGTCCACCAGGTAAAGGCCGTTCGGTTCCGTGGCCAACCAAAGCGCCTGATCACCGTGCTTTTTTTGAATCACTCGGACGGTTCCCCCGAAAATCTTTTCCGGGTCGTTTACATCGGCCGAAGGCCGGCGAAATCGTCCCGTTTCCAGATCCAGAAGATTGAGTCCCCCGTCGGTGCCTACCCAAAATTCACGGGCATGGGGTTCTTCCGGCTGGTATAGCGAAGACACATAATCGTGATTCAAACTGGAGGGATCGCCGGGCCGATTCCGGTACACGCTGTAATCGGCAGTTTCGATATTCATTGAGAAAAGACCACCGGTAGTGCCCACCCACATTGAACCTCCGACGCCCGGCAACAGGGTGGTGATCCGATTCAATTTGGAATAGGGGTCCTCGGGATTGTGATCATGCCGGCGAAAGACGCCGGTTCGGGGGTCCCGCACATTGACTCCGCCGCCGTCCGTGCCTACCCAAAGAGCACTGGTTGCATCCCGCTGAACCGCGTAGATGATTTCACTCTTAAGGCCCGTGCCGTCGGCCCGTAGTCCGTGGTAGAAAAAAGGAAGATCCGGGTTGTAGATGTCGAGGCCGGCGCCGGAGGTGGCGATCCAGAGCAGGCCGGTGCGATCCTCGTAAATGCGGGCGATGGAATGATAGCTCAAGCTCTTCGGGTCCATGGGGTTGGGGAGAATGTTAAGCACCTCCTCCTTTCCCGGCTCGAAAATATAAAGCCCTTTCTCCTGGCTCCCCACCCAAATCCGTTCCCTGTTTTCGAAGATGGTGTTGATCTGCGTAAACCGTGAAGAGGATTCCTCGAGAGAGTGAAAGCGGACAGAGCGTAGCGGTTGGTCAGAATGGGGGTCGAAAGATAACAAGCCTTGTCCTCCTCCCACCCAAATGACACCGGATTCAGACTGAAAAAGGGCAGTGATATATTTTTCCGGGAACCCTTCTCGCGTTACGTCGAAAAACTGAAATTTCTCGGACCCGGGTTCCAAAAAGACCAAACCTTTGCTTGTACCAATCCACAGGGTGTTTCGTTTGTCTATGAGAAGTCTATTGATACGGTCGTCGACCAAACCGGAAGGGTCTGCCGGATCGTGGAAAAAAGATTGAAAGACGCCGCTTTCAGGCAGATAGCGATTCAAGCCGCGTTGCGTACCGATCCATAAATTCCCCTGATCATCCTCGACAAGGGCAAGCACTCCGCCGTTGCTAAGGCCGTTGTCGGCTCCCTCCTGATGTCGAAAGTTGCGAAAGACGCCGCGCTTGGGGTCGAACACACTGAGCCCGCTGTCTCTGGTGCCGATCCACAGCAGCCCGTTACGATCCTCACAGAGCACCTCGACATAATTGTCGGACAGGGTGGCCGGGTTTTCCGGATCGTGTTTGTAAACGGTGAACTCGTAACCATCATAACGATTGAGCCCGTCCTTGGTGCCGAACCACATGAAGCCCTTTCGGTCTTGCAAAACATCGGTAACCTGAACCTGGGAAAGACCGGCTTCCAGGGAGAGGTGCCGAAAACGAAACGTTCCCTGGGCAAGGGCCGATCCGCCGATCGAGCCGACCGCTAACAACAACCCTAACAGGTATGCCCGTATCATGATCTGCGATTCATCTCCGTTACCCGGGATAATCGGGGAGTCCCCTGCCTGCCTATCGGCAAATCTCAACAAGTTCGTAAACTTGTCGCATCGCTTTATTCTATCTCAGTTCGAAGATTGTGTGATAACTCTAAACCATATCTCCGAAACCTCCCAAACTTTTTCCTCGCTTCCGATTTATGGTAGGGTGTGCCGGTTGTAGGAGGTTTCTTTGGCTCGTCAACCCGTTATCCGTCTGCGCGGCGCTGCCGAACACAATCTTAAACAGCTCGACCTGGACCTGCCTCATGGTCAATTGATCGCCGTCACCGGGGTTTCCGGGTCCGGTAAATCCTCCCTGGCTTTCGATACCCTCTTCCGCGAGGGGCAGCGGCGCTATTTGGAAACTTTTTCATCCGTAGCTCGTCAATTCCTGGGCAAACTGCATCGACCCGCCGTTGAAGAACTCAGCGGTCTCTCACCCGCGATCGCGCTGGAGCAGAAGACGGTCGCGGCCAATCCCCGTTCCACCGTGGGCACGTTGACCGGTATCTATGACCACCTGCGCTTACTCATGGCGCGGCTCGGCGTTCAGCACTGCGTTGCCTGCGGCGCCCCGGCGGAAAACGTTTCTCCCGAAACCATTGTGGAGTTAGTGCGCGCTCGCTTCGCACGAGGCCCGTTTCTGGTCTTGGCGCCTTTGGTGGAAGATCATCGTGGGGCGCGCAAGGAACTCCTGGCTCGAACGGCCCAAGCCGGCATTCGCGAATTTTGGATCGACGGCGCGCTCACCCCCGCCGAACCCCTACCGCAATTAGACGAATCGATACGACATACCATCCACGCCGTCTGCGCCCGAATCGAACCCGAAACCGTCGACCGTCTGTCGGCATCCGTCGATCGCGCCCTGGATTTGGGCAAGGGCGTCCTTTACATTCTCGCCGACGGCCGGATGGAGCGTTTTGCAACCGCCGCGACCTGTGCCGGCTGCGGCGTCGGGCTGCCCAAGTTGGGCACGCGACTCTTCAGCTTCAACAGCCCCTTCGGCGCCTGTCCCGCTTGCAAAGGGCTGGGCGTCGGTGATTTCGTCGATCCGGACCTGCTTGTCAAGGACCCGACGAAAACCTTACGCGGCGGCGCCCTGGTCCCCTCCACGCCCAACGGCTACATCGTCTACAGCCAGGTGACCATCGACGTACTGGACCAGGTTTGTCGCGCTCATGGTTTCGATGTGGACACGCCCTGGCGAGATCTCGGCCCGGAACACAAGGACGTCATCTTCAACGGCAGCACCCGACTCAAGGTTCCCTTCGGCAAGCATCCGTTGGAGAATCGCCTGAAATGGTCCGGCATCACCGCCAAACCCCGCGAAGAAGGTTATTACAAGGGCCTCCTGCCGGTAATCACCGAAACCCTGAAGCGCGATCGCAATAAGAACATCCTGCGTTTCGTACGCACCGTCACCTGTTCGCAATGCAACGGGCAGCGCCTGAATCCGGAAGCCCTGGCCGTGACCCTGGACGGCAAAAACATCGCGGACTACGCCGCACGACCGCTCTCGCAATTGCCCCAAGCCCTGACATTTCTGCGGGGCAATCCGATTGCCGATCCGGTCCTGGCCGAATGCGAGGCCCGCGTTCAGGTAATCGAAGCCTTGGGCCTGGGCCACTTGGATGCGGCCCGGGGCTCGGACACCTTGTCCGGCGGCGAAGCGCACCGACTGCGATTGGCGACCCTGGTGGACGGCGGGCTGCGCGGCGTTCTGTATGTGTTGGACGAGCCGTCCGTCGGCCTTCACCCAAGAGACCGCAAGCGCTTGTCCGGCCTGTTGACGGGCCTGCGCGACCAGGGCAACACCGTTTTGACCGTGGAGCACGACGAAGCAGGCATGCGCGCCGCCGATATGCTGGTAGAACTGGGACCGGCCGCCGGCGTTCACGGCGGCCAGTTGGGCTACGCCGGCAGCCCGGCGGGATTGCTGCAAAGCACCGCGGAAAGCCGTACCAGGGCCTTTCTGGCAGGCGAGGAAACCATTTCCGTCCCCGCAAAGCGCCGCAAGGGCAACGGCAACACCCTCCACCTGATCGGCGCAACCGCCAACAATCTCCGCGACCTGGAATTACGTCTGCCGCTCAACACCTTCCTGGCCGTTTGCGGCGTCTCCGGCGCCGGCAAGTCAACCCTGGCAGACACCATCCTGGCCAGGGCCTTGCGACGCCGTTTACATGGGGTCTCGGCGGCGCCTGGTGAACATCGGGAGCTGAGAGGCGTGGAGCATATCCGCAAGGTAATCCACATCGACCAGTCCCCTATCGGCCGCACCCCGCGCAGTAACCCCGCCACCTATACCGGTCTGCTGGTCCTCGTGCGCAACCTGTTCGCCGCGCTGCCGGAAGCCCGCGAGGCCGGGCTGCGCAAGGGTTGGTTCTCCATGAACGTGAAGGGCGGTCGCTGTGAGGATTGCCAGGGCGCGGGCAGCAAGCAAATCGCTATGCACGGGTTTGCGGACGTCGAAGTAGAATGTGAAACCTGCGACGGCCAGCGGTTTTCCCCGGAAATCCTGGCCATTCGATTTCGCGGCTACAATATGGCCCAAGTCCTGGCCATGACGGTAGAGGAGGCTCTCGAGGCATTTCGGGACACCGGCGGCCCGGAACGCATCCTGGAAGCCATGGCCGCACTGGGTCTGGGTTACCTGACGCTGGGCCAAAGCGCGACCACCCTCTCCGGCGGCGAGGCCCAGCGGGTCAAGCTGGCGGCAGAACTGGGCCGGCCCGCGAGCGGCCATGTCCTCTATATATTGGACGAGCCCACCACGGGCCTGCACCCGGCCGATATCGCGGTGCTGTTGCGGGCGCTACAAAGCCTGGTGGACTCGGGCCACACCGTGCTGGTCGTCGAACACAATCCGCACGTGCTGAAATGCGCCGATTTCCTGGTAGAACTGGGACCGGGCAGCGGGCTGGAAGGCGGCGCCATAACAGTCCAAGGTACGCCGGAAACCGTTGCGGCAGCCCCGGATTCGTCTACCGGAAAGGCCCTGGCTCCTTTCCTAGCGGGTGCTGTTCCGGCCGTGCCGACCCTGGTCGATCGACCGACGCCGGCCGAAACGCCGATCGTGTTGCGCGGTGTGCGTACCCACAATCTGCAAGCCGTGGATGTCACCATCCCCCAGAACCGCCTGACCGTGGTCACCGGTGTTTCCGGCAGCGGTAAATCATCCCTGGCTTTCGACACCCTGTTCCACGAGGGCCGCCGCTGCTTCGCCGCCAGTTTGTCCAACCAGGCGCGCCGCATGATGACCCGAGGCGGCGATGCCGTTTTGGAGGGCGCGGAGGGCATCACCCCGACAATTGCGTTGAGCCAGAAACACGGCGCCGCCAATCCAAGAGCTACCACGGCCACCCGAAGCGGTCTGGCCGAGATCCTGCGCCTGTTCTACGCCAGAGTCCTCGGCCCGACAACCGATGCCGGTGAACCGCTGACCGCGCGACACTTCTCCTTCAACCACCACCTGGGCGCCTGCCCCCGTTGCAGCGGGCTGGGCAGCCGCACCATTTGCGATCCGAACAAGTTGGTGACCCATCCGTCTCGGTCCCTATTCGAAGGCGCCCTGGACGGCACCAAAACCGGCCGCTTCTACGGAGAACGCCGGGGCCGGTATCTAGCCGTCCTGGCCGCTGTCGAAAAAGCCAGGGGCCTGGATTTACACCGCCCGGTCGATCAATTGGATGAACAAGCCCGGACGGTCGCCTTCCATGGGACGGGCGACCAGATCTATCCGGTGACCTGGCATTATCGCCGCGGAAACCGAACCGGTGTTCATGAATGGGAGACCGTCTGGGAAGGATTCGCGGGTCTGGTCGAGGAAGAGTATGCCCGCAAGCGCGGCACGGAACGCGGCAAGGCCATGGCCGATGTGCTGAGCCGGGTCCCGTGCGAAACCTGCCGTGGCACGAGGCTGAAAGCGCCCTACCGCGACATGACCATTGCCAACCACAGCCTGCCGGCGTTTTACAGACTGACCGTCAAACAGGCTGCAGCTATCGTGAAAGACTGGATGAATGCCGAGCAACCGGTTCTAAAGGCCGTTTCCGCCGGACTGGGGCCGTCGCTACTGAGCCGTCTTGCCGACCTGGAAGCGTTAGGCCTGGACTACCTGAGCCTGGACCGTTCCCTGGACACGCTCTCGGGCGGCGAGTTGATGCGTCTGCGCCTGGCTTCTCAGTTGGACGCCAGGCTGCGTGGCGTAACCTATGTTCTGGACGAACCCACCGCGGGCCTGCACGCGAGCGATACGGCCAGGTTGGTGCAACGGCTGAAGGCCCTGGCGGCACAGGGCAATACCGTAGTGGTCGTAGAACACGATACCGAGGTTATCGGCGCGGCCGATCACGTGATCGAACTGGGGCCCGGTGCGGGCAAAGCGGGCGGGCGCCTTATCTGCCAGGGCCCGCCGCATGAATTGGGTTCCGGTTCGTTGACCGGCGCCTGGCTGGAAGGTAGACGCCGAATGCCGGAACCCGCCCCATACAAGCCGGGTCCGGGCATCACCATCGAGGGCGCGCACGCCAACAATCTGGCGAATATCGATATCACCATTCCCGGCGGTGGACTGATCGCGGTGACCGGCATTTCCGGTTGCGGTAAGTCAAGCCTTGTTTTCGACGTTCTGGCCGCATCGGCAGCGACGGGTGGACCGGTGAACTGTACCGCGATCAACGGCTTGGACGCCTACGACGAGATTAGCGCGTCCGATCAGGACCCACCCGGCTCGGGCGGCGGCTACCTGGTCACTCGCCTGGGGATTTACGACCAGATTCGGGCCATATTCGCCAAAACACCGGAGGCAGTGACGAGAGGCTTCCGTAAGACCCGCTTCGCCCTGGGCGGCAAAGGCGGACGCTGTGAAACCTGCGCGGGGAAAGGCACGGTCAACATCAGTATGGATTTCCTGCCCGATGTGCAAACCATCTGCGAGATCTGTAACGGCAAACGCTTCGATGCCGAAACCCTGGCGTGTCGGTACCGAGGGCGGACCATCGCGGAGGTCCTGGAGCAAAGCGCGGAGGAAGCCGCTACCCTTTTTGCCGATCAACCCAAAATAGCACAACCCCTGGCCATGTTGTCGCGGCTGGGACTGGGGTACCTTTCCCTGGGACGCGTCCTTTCGAGTTTGTCGGGCGGAGAGGCGCGCCGCCTTAAACTGGCAACGGCCCTGCTCACGGGCAAGAACCGGCGTCGATTGATCCTGTTAGACGAACCCACCACTGGCCTGCACGCCGAGGACGTAGCTCACCTGCTGAAACTATTCAACGCGTTGGTCAAGGACGGTCACACCTTGATCGTGGTAGAGCATCATCAGGCAGTTATCCGGCACGCCCACCACATCATCGATCTGGGCCCGGGCAGCGGCGAAGAAGGTGGCCGTATCGTTTTCAAGGGACCGCCCGAAGACCTGGCCCGAGAAACAGGTTCACAAACCGGCAGGTGCCTCAGTAACCCCATAGCCGGCTAATTCTTGAATCGGGTCCCTGTCCTGTTCGGAGTTTGTCTATGGTTCAGCGCTAACGGTAATTCTGTTTGGGTTTGATATGTTTCCCGAAAAGAAATCATATAACCTGCTTTTACCTAAGCACCTACGGCTTTCAGCTACCTTTTTAGAGCATCAAAAAAGACTATACATGTATCTCCATGGCTACTTCCCGACCGTCGGAAGTCAGCCACTCGTTTCATGTGGCTGCTTCCTCGGGCAAAAATGTACGGGTATGGATTTCAAACGGTACCTCCCCGGCTCAGAATGTACGGGTATGGACTTCCGGGGGTACTCCCTTTCGCCGGGGAACTACCCACATGTCACGAGTGGCTACCTTCCCGGCGAAAGGGAGTACCCCGGAAGTCCATACATTTAGGTTCCCGGCGCCGGAGTGTTGACCGGTGGATGCATGTATGGTCTATTTTGCGCCCGAATGTGTAGGCTTTGTCGAAGGTACGTGCATTTTTAGCTCCAAAACTCGATGCCGAACAAAATGGATGTGGAAGTGTCGGCTTGGAACTGGATGCTTGTGGACGCGGCTTTTGTTTTTCCGCCCGGAGGGTTCTGGTGCGATCAGTGAACCGTATCTGTTAAGATAGTAAAAACAGCCGCCGAGAGGTTGGTTCATGGAACCCGAGTGGCACCAGGATAGTAAAAGTATTCAGCCGCGGCAACTACCCCAGTTTGAAATTGCCGGGCCCCAAATCGACAACGAGTACCGTCAACAAGCCGCCAGGATGATTGTCTCCCGCGCCGGCATTGTGCTTACCGTCGTCCTGGCGGTCGTGATCATTTCGGTAATGCCCGCCGCTATCAAAGGTCAGAGATCCACTTTCGGCCAGCTGAACGTGAACACGGAAGATCCCTTTACCGGCATGATTCGGCTGCGTTTAGAGAAGATCAGCAGGCAGGACAAAATCAAGGGCCTGATCTTCGATATCAAAGCCGGCAGAACTCGGTCCGGTGACAGCGGCGTCGGTTTCCTGGGTGAAAGTAACACCAATCCCAATACCGGGAGGCGGGTGGAGTTGGAGTTCGTCATTCTGGACCTAACCCTGATCAACAACAGCACGGAAGATTTCCGGGTCAACCCCAACTCGTTTATCATCAACGGCAGATATCGAACTGCCGTGGAAACGCGTCATTACAGCGGCGCCATGCGGCCCGGCGACCTGGACCCGAGTAAATCTCGCTCCGGCTCCATCGTCTTTAAGATGCCCAAGAACACGCCTTTATCGTCGTTGGAAATCCTGGGCGCCGGGGGACCGATCGCGCGCATTGCGCTTTAGAGGTCAAGCGCCCAGGTCACCATACCGGCTTTGGGCCCAAGCGGCTACGGCGATCAGTGCCGTTTCCATTTTGAGAATTCGGGGACCCAGGCCCTTGACGAGAAAACCATGATCACGGGTGATTTCGATTTCCTTGTCCGAGAAACCGCCCTCCGGGCCGATGAGCAGGCCCAGCCGCGTCAACGTGTCGGGGGTTTCGGACGTCTCTTCGACCGGATGGTAGACCAGGTTCACCTGGTTTTCCTCGGCCATTCGAGCGCACAGGCTTTGCCAATCTTTAAGTATGGCAATCTCCGGGCCCATGGTACGACCGCATTGTTTCAACGACTGGCGCACAATGGTTTCCAGCCGGGACAAGTAGCGGTCCGGGGCCTTTTTCAAACGGCCGGAAAAGTCGGTGGGCGCCAGGTAGATTCGACTTACGCCCATTTGCACCAGCCCCGGCAAAACGCCGTCGAAGGTACTTAGTTGGCTGGGAAGGGCGATGCCAAGTGTAAGCTGTAACGGCGATTCCCGAGTCTCTTCCAAGTGCTCCGTCACTCTGATCGTAATCTGGTTGCGGGTGACCGCCGACACCTCGCCCAGGGCCAGGCCGCCCTTGCCGTCAAGCAATTCCAATTTTTCCCCGGCCTGAACGCGGCGCACGCGCACCAGGTGATGACATTCATCCGACGGCGGAACCAACTCCTGTCCGGGCGGAGCCAGGCGGTCGACCAGCACGCGTTTCACGAGGCCTCTACCAACAGCCATTCACCGTCCCGGCGGATCTCGCGGATCTTCAGGCCGCAGGCTTCCAGGGCTTGCACCGCTTCGTCGCGCTGTTCCTCCAGGATGCCGGAACTGATGAGCACGCCGTAGGGCGCCAACAACCGTGCCAACCTCGGCCACACGCTCTTCAACACATCGATGGTGATATTGGCCAGGATGATGTCGTACGGCTTCAGGTCGAACTGGTCCAACGTGCCGATCTCCAGCGTGACGCGGGTGGTTTTGTTGATCTCCAGATGATGCTGCATATTCTCGCGACAGTCCGGGTCGGCATCGAAGCCGAATACCCTGGAGGCGCCCAAGCGTTCGGCGGCGATGGACAGAATACCGGTGCCGCAGCCCACATCCAAGACCGTCAGGCCTGCTATATCCAGCTCTTCCAAACGCGTCAGCACAAGTCGCGTGGTTTCGTGTTGTCCGGTCCCGAAGGCCTGACCCGGATACACCAGGATGGTCTTCTCATCCACGGCGTCCGGCGCTTCCCACTCCCCTACCAGACGAAATCCGCCGGCCTGGATCGGTTTGAAATTGTTGCGCCAATCCACCTGCCAGTCCTGTTCGCCGACTTCTTCGGTTGTAAACGAAACGATCGCCTCGGGCATACCCTCCAGGGAGGTCGCCAGGGCATTGCGAAAAGCCGCCGGGTCTACCTGTTGAAACATGCCTTCCAAAATACGACGGGTTTCATGCGGTGGCACCGAACTGACCGAGGTAGCGCCGTGGATCCAGAAGACATCCTCGGCCAGATCCTCGGCGGCGGGCGTTACTTCCACGGTGATCTTGGTCAGCGCCACGGCTTACTCCTCGTCATCCTTGCGAGTACGCGGTTTGTGCTTGATACGCAACGGCATGCCTTCCAGACCGAACGCCTCACGAATGCGGTTAACCAGGAAGCGCTCCTGCGAGAAGTGCAGCGGTTCCTTGCGGTTGGTCACCACCACGAAGGTCGGCGGACTGGTCTCTACCTGCGTCATGTAGAATATCTTGAACGAACGCCCCTTGTGCGTGGGAATCTTGTAATTCCTCTTCATGTCTTCCACAAACCGGTTGAGTACGCCCGTGGGCACGCGCTGCTGACTTCGGTCGTACAGGTCCATGGCCAGGTCCAGGACGCGCGTCACCCGTTGTCCGGTCAAGGCGCTGATGAATACGAACGACGCCGTCTCCAAAAACTTCAGGCGTCGGCGCAGTTTGTCCTCGAAGTCGCGTGACGTGTTGGTTTGCTTGTTCCCCACCAGGTCCCACTTGTTGACCACGACGATGATCGGCTTGTATGCCTTGTCCGCGATCCCGGCGATGGCTGAATCCTGTACAGCGCCCGGATCGCTTGCGTCGATCAGCACGGCAATCACATCCGCGCTCTCCACCTGGCGCGTGGCCATCATCACCGACAAACTCTCCTGGCTGCCTTCGATCTTACCGCGTTTGCGAATCCCGGCCGTGTCCACCAGGCAAAAGGGGCGCTTCTTGTAATTGAGGAAACTGTCGATGGGGTCGCGGGTGGTGCCCGCCACGTTGCTCACCATGACACGTTCCTCGTTCAGCAACTTGTTTACGAACGAACTCTTGCCCACGTTGGGACGGCCGATAACGGCCAGGCGGATGGGCGGCTGCTCCGGCTGCTGCTTGGGCACGTGGCGATTGCCTTCCAGGGCATCGTCGACGGCGTCCAGCAGTTCGTCCACGCCGCGCCCGTGCTCCGCGGAACCGAACAAGACCTGCTCGAAACCCAGCGAGTACACGGCCGTATCGAACAACTGATCCTCGCCCTCGTCCATCTTGTTGACCAGCAGCAGCACCGGCTTGTCCAGCTTGATCAGGGCGCGCGCAATCTCTTCGTCACCGGAATTCAAACCCTCGCGTCCGTCTACCAGGAAAACGATCGCCGCCGCATCCTCCACCGCCCGAAACGACTGGTTGCGGATCAGCGTGGCAATCATATCGGGGCTTTCCTCGATACCGCCCGTGTCCACCAGTCGGAAACTGCCCTTCTCGCGGTGGATGGAACCGAAGAGCCGGTCCCGCGTCATGCCCGGCGTGGGGTCCACAATGGCGCGGCGCGAACGCGTCAACCTGTTGAAAAGCGTGCTCTTCCCCACGTTCGGACGGCCGACCAGAGCCACGGTGGGCAGGTAGCGGTCCTCGATCTTGCTGACGCTGGTTTTGATATAGTCTTTTTTCACAAGGTTCCTCGATCAACCCGTCAGGATACTGATAATGGTCGTCAACCCGTAAGCCAGGGACACGATGCCGTTCATGGTGAAGAAAGCCATGTCTACCTTATCCAGGCTGCCGTCCCAAACAAGGGAATGTTCATAACCCAGGCAGCCGGCCACCAGCACCATGCCCGCCCAATAGATCCAGTTGAGCCCCAGGTGCAGGCCCAAAAAACTGAGGATACCCAGCACGATCACATGCAGCAGGCGGGACAACCACAGCGAGCCGCGAATGCCCAACAGCGTCGGCACCGAGTGCAGTCTTTTTTCTTTATCGAAACCAATATCCTGGCAGGCATAGATGATATCGAAACCGGCGGTCCACAAGAGTACGGCGACACCCAGAACCACGGGGATGAATGAGAAGGACCCGGTCACCGCAATCCAAGCGCCCAGCGGCGCCAAACCCAAGGCCAGGCCCAACACGAAATGGCACAGGCTGGTGAAGCGCTTGGTCAGGCTGTAACCCAGCAGCACGGCCAGCACAAACGGGGACAGCTTAAAAGCCAGGGGGTTCAACAGCCAGGCCGAACCGATGAAGAGTAGGGAGGTAATCACGGTGAACCCGGCGGCGTAACCCCGCGTCAAGCGCCCTGCCGGAATGCTGCGGACGGCCGTGCGCGGGTTGGCCGCGTCGATATCGGCGTCGATCAATCGGTTGAACGCCATGGCCGCCGAACGCGCACAGACCATGGCCACCAGCACCAACACCAGGACCCGCGTCTCCGGTAAGCCGTCGGCGGCCAGGAAGGCGCCGACCAGGGCAAAGGGCAAAGCGAACACACTGTGCTCGATTTTGATCATCTTCATGGTTTCGACAAATGCACCGCTCACGGGTTCCACCTCTTGATGCTGGTATCGTCCAAGCCCAGGTGATCGAAAATGCGGTCAACCACCGTATCGCACAGGTCCTGAATGGTTTGCGGGTTGTGATAGAAGCCGGGAGACGCGGGCATAATCACCGCGCCCGCCTCGCGCAGGGACGTCATGGCGCGCAGGTTGATCAGTGACAGCGGCGTTTCCCGAATGGCCAGGATCAACTTGCGATCCTCCTTCAATTGTACCGCCGCGCAGCGATGAATCAAGTTAACCGTGACGCCGGAGGCAATACAGGCCAGCGTATTCATACTGCACGGCAGCACCACCATTCCATGGCATCGAAAAGAGCCGGAGGCAATGGAAGCGCCGATATTCTTGTTGGGATGAACCGTAAAACCGGAAAGGTTAAGGTCTTGCCAACGGATATTGCTTTCCTCCTGCAAGACGCGCTTGCCGCCCTCCGAGGCGATCAGGTGTAACTCGATATCTTCGAAACCGCGCAGGCGGTCCAACATGCGCAGGAAATAAGGCGCGCCGCTGGCTCCGGTAAGCGCAACAACAATCCGACGGGGTGCCCCCATGCTGCCTCCTCGATAAGATATTCGGGCGCGACATCCCGCCGCGCCCCGTCGCCACTCTTAATTTATTACGTGAATTGCCTGACCTTTGGCCTTCTTGGCCGCTTCCATAATGGCTTCGGTCAAGGTAGGGTGCGGGTGGATGGTCGTGCCCAAGTCATCCAGGAAGGCGCCCATCTCGATACCCATCAGGGCCTCGCCGATCAGGTCGCCGGCGTTGTGGCCCACAATCACCACGCCCAGCACTTCCTCGGTCTGCTTGTCGGCGATGATCTTGACGAAGCCGTCGGTATCGTTGCCGGCCTTGGCCTTGCCCAACGCGGCGAAGGGGAAATTACCGATGCTCAATTCAAGACCGCGCTCTTTCGCCTCGTCCTCGGACATGCCGACGACGGCCACCTCGGGATCGGTAAAAACCACGGCCGCGCAGGTCTTGGAAACGTCTTCCGCGTTGTGGCCCGCGATTACCTCGGCGGCCACTTCACCCTGGTAGGAGGCGTGGTGGGCCAGCATGGGCTGTCCGGCCAGGTCGCCGATGGCGAAGATGTTGGGGACGTTGGTACGCATCTGTTTATCGATGGTCACGAAGCCGCCCTCGTCCACCGCCACGCCCGCGTTTTCCAGGCCCACGTCCTTTGAATTGGGCCGGCGACCCACGGAGATACAGACGTAGTCTACGGTGACCACTTTTTCCTTGCCCTTGTGTTCCACGGTCAGTTCGATGCCGCCGTCCACTTCCTTATAGGATTTGGCCGCGGCCGAAGTCATCACGGTAAACTTGTCCTTTTTCAACTTGCGGGTCATGGCCTTGACCACATCCTTGTCGAAACCGGGCAGCACCGTGTCCAACATCTCGACCACGGTGACTTCCGCACCCAGTTTGCGGTAGACGAAACCAAGTTCCAGGCCGATATAGCCGCCGCCGATGACGGCCATACTCTTGGGCACCTCGGTCAAAGCCAGGGCGCCGGTGGAATCGAGAATGCGGCCGCCGATGGGGAAGGTGGGGATTTGAATGGGCGAGGAACCCGTGGCCAGGATGATGTTGTCGAAACTGACTTTGGTTTCCTGACCCTGGCTGTCGATAACGTGTAAGGTGTTGGTGCCCAGCAAGGTGCCCTTGCCTTCCAGGACTTTCGCTCCGTTTTTGGTGACCAGAAGCTTGATGCCGCCGGTAAGTTGGCCCACGGTCTTGTCCTTCCATGCCTGGGTTTTGGCGAAATCGATAGCGCGATTTTCAACGGTGATGCCCAGGGCCGCCATCTTTTTGACGGATTCGTAACTCTTGGCGGCATGAATCAAAGCCTTGGAGGGAATGCAACCCACGTTCAAGCAGACGCCTCCGTAATATTCTTTTTCGACCATGAGGGTGTCTACCCCCAGTTGCGCCAGTCGAATGGCGGCGACATAACCGCCGGGCCCGGAGCCCAGTACAACCGTTCCCACCTTCATTTCGTTCATCCAAAGCTCCTTACCGCATGATGTGGCGCCGGGTCGCGCCTGTCAGCCAAGGGATTCTACACCAAATACGTAAAGGCTTGAAGAACAAAGCGGGATCACGCCGGGATCGCATCTTGGTCCCAAATCGACCTGGAAACCATAAGAAACAGGCGCAAAATACTCGATTCTTCCTGGGAAGAATCGAGTTTCAGGTTTTAGAGATTTTGTTGTTCCCGGGAAGAAGCAACGGTTTATGCAGTTCAGGGCGTGGTTCAGTTGTTTTATGCAGTCGACGGCAGACAGCGAAAACGAAGATGGGAATGCCCGCTTTTTAGTCGCGAATAGTATTTTTTTATTCTGAAAACCGTTGGCCTCAGCGTGGTTAGGCTCTATAATTCGGGCTGCCGACTGACAATACAAGGAGCACACTCACATGGTTGAAATCGGAAAAGAAGTACCCGAGTTTTCCCTGCCCGCAAGCGGCGACCAAACCATCAGCCTGTCATCCCTGCGTGGCAAGAAAGTGGTGATCTATTTCTACCCCAAGGACAATACCCCGGGTTGCACCAAGGAAAGTATCGGTTTCGGTGAGAACTACGCTGCCTTCCAAGAAGCGGGCGCCGAGATCCTGGGCATCTCCCGCGATTCGGTCAAATCACACAATAACTTCAAAGCCAAGTACGACTTCCCCTTCGACCTGCTGTCGGATAAGGAAGAGACCCTGTGCAAGTTGTTCGATGTCATTAAGGAAAAGAACATGTACGGCAAGAAGGTCATGGGCATCGAGCGCAGCACCTTCGTGATCGACGAAAACGGCGTGCTGGTTCAAGAGTGGCGTAAGGTAAAAGTGCCGGGCCATGTGGACGCCGTTCTGGAGTACGTCAAGGGCATGTAATCGGGGCAACGCGAATTTGCCGCGGCGGATTCGCGTTACTTTACGCTTGCCAAGAAAGGATTTCTCCGTCATGATGGTTATGCCGACCGGGGAGGATCTTGGGTGATCATCTGCGAGAAAGCGGTAGAAACCGTCAACCTATATGTCTCGGTCATCAAATTCCTGCGCTATGAGGGCATTGTTTGGCAGGGAGACAGCCTGCCCCTGGAAATTGCCCCGTTGGGTGATTTGTACCAGGTATCGGTGGACCTGAAAGCAAGGGGCGAGAACAAACGCCAGGGTGATGCCTGGTGGGCGCAACATTATCTGCATGGGACTTTTGAACACGGCAAGGTCTATGACCTGGAAATGCGGGTCGAATTTTGCCTGCCCGTGGCCACCAATGTCTTCCCGGCCGATTTCACCAGTATTCACCCCAATTCCTACCGGTACATCATGGATTTCCCACTCAAACACGCGCTGGGCGTCAGTCTCAGTTGTCAACTGGGTGAAGACAAGATTGCCTGCCCGATCGATTCGATCTGGTCCCGTGACCTGACCGGCGGCCAGGCGCTGAGCATGCACCGTGAACGCGACTATTGCAGCGTCGCGGTAACGGCCGAGAGCGACGATCCCTACAGCCACCGGCATTTTCCTGTGTTTCGTTTTGAATAACGGCTTTTTTACCACTGATTAACACTAATTCGAGAGATTAAGGCGCGGGACTACGAACTGCTTTTTTCTTTGCCTGGGTTATTGATTTTAAGTTTTTTGTTTCATGACTCAGGCAGAACCATTTTCCCGGAACGTGCCGGTTCGAGAACCCGACAAAATGAATTATCGATTATCAGTGGTAGACCCCTTGCGAATCGGTCTTGCCCTGCTATGATGTGGGACCGGATAGGAGGTCGTCTTGCTGCTGGAAACCAAATTCTTCGTTCCCCATCAGGTCTATCTGGACGCTAAGCATTATGTGGAGCGTAAACATGTTGAATTCTTCGACTTCTATCGTGGGTGCAGCTTTGGTTACGTACGGCGGATCAACGGCAAGGGCGGCTATTTCGTACATCTGGTCCAGGGAAAAGACAGCGGTGAACTGACCGGTTATTGCTCTTGCGGCGAGTCCGACGATGACGAGGTTTGCGGGCATGCCTTCGCCCTCTTTCTGAAGATCATCGACTGGCCGTTCGAGAAGAAGAACCTCAGCGAGGACTTCGAAAACTATCCCCTGGTGCGCTTCTTTCGCAAGGTAGGCAATCGCCTGCACGGGAAGTTGATGCACGCCGATACCAATCCCTCCCTGACGTTACCCGAGGACATCGCTCCCGAGCGGATGATGAAGTACTGGGGTTTCGCCCTGGGCGAGAACCAGTTGACCCGGCGCGACCGTAAATCCCTGGATCGGGCGCGTCGCCTGTGTCGCAGCGCCGGCGAGGTTGCCATGCTGCGCAAGGGTTTCCCCTCCGCACTGGTGCAATTCGAAGAATCCCAGCTGTACAACCTGTGCAAGCTGTTGTACTTCCGCGATTATGCCGAGGGTCTATCCATTCGCGTCCGCATCGAGCCCGACCACCAGGTACGCCTGACTATCCGCGCCGAGGACAAGCAATTGTTCGACTGGCTGATGCCCATCGGCGTTTACCTGAAAGGCGTGCAGGAAGACAAGAAGTGGTGGGTGCCTCATGCCGATTTCGAGGTACAACAGCAGGGCGTGCCCATCACCTACCGCATCGGCTTTACCGACGACAACCGCCTGGAAATAGAACCGCGCATCCTGGTTGCCGAGGGTCATCACATCGGTCTGGACGAGGCGCCGGTTCCGGGCGCGCGCGGCTTGTACTACCACCCGGAAATGGGATATTTCCGCATTCAAACCGGCCTTTCCCCTTTCGAGATGGAGTATTCGGACCCGGGCATTGAAATCGTCCCTCACGAGAAGGTCAAGGCCTTCCTGAACCAGCACCGCGCCACCTTGCAGGGGCTGGACCGCACCCTGATGGACGACTCGGTGTTCGGCGAGGTGGTTGCCGAACATTTCGAGGCCCTGGACCTGAAACTGGTCGATTTCGAGGACGGCTACTTCGGCTATGAGATGACAGCCGCATTGGGCGATCACAGTTTCGAT
>JASJCB010000213.1 GCA_030066195.1 Acidobacteriota bacterium | reverse complement strand
CGAGATGCTTCAGTTTTCCCCAAACGGTGCAACGCGACGCCCAGTTCCGGGTATGGGTTACAGTCGCCGTCCAATTCCGCGGCTCGGCGCAAATGGCATTCCGCTTCCTCGAATTGCTCCAGAAGCAACAAGGCCTGACCCAGGTTGAAGTGCGTCAGGGCGTCCTCGGGATCACAGACCAATCCTTCTCTATAAGAGTCTATCGCGCCCTCGTAATCGCGCATATCGTGTAAAAGGTAACCCAGTTCTCGCCGACTGTTGGGATCGTCGGGTTCCAAACGTTGGGCCTCTCGCAAGTGGTAAAGCGCTTTTTCGGCCTGGTCATTGTCGCGGTACAGTTGGCCTAGGATGGCGTGCGTCATGGCATGGCCCGGTTCCAACTCGACTGCCTTTTCCAAGGTGCGAATCGCTTCATCCGCCGCGTGGTCATCCATCAGCCGAAAACCCAGGTTGCGGTGGTAAACCGGTTCTTCCGGCAACAACTCAGCCGCCTTGCGGTAGCGCTCGATGGCCTGATCCAACTCATCTTGGGCCTCGTGGATAAGACCCAGGCCGTTGTAAGAGAAGTGATCGCCGGGATCGATATCGATAGCGGTGCGGAAGGCATCGCGGGCCTGATTATACTCGCTCGCGCGACGTAAGGCGTCGCCCAAAAGACGGTAGTTGTAGGGGTCCTCGCCGTCGATGCGTGTGGCGTGTTGAAACAGCTCTACGGCGCGGTCCAGATCTAACTCCAACCATAGCAAACCGGCCTCTTGAAGCAAATAAGTGTCATCGGGGTCGCGCTCCAAAGCGCGGTCCAGGGCGTCGGCCGCCTTTTGAACCTCACCCAGGTCTCGCCAGGCGAAACCTTCATTCAACGGGTAATCGGAATCGGTTTTGTCCAGGCGAGCCGCTTTTTGATATAGCCGAGCCGCTTCCTTGAAGCGCCCGTGGCGATGGTGCACTACTCCTAACAGGTTGGTGATGCGCGCATTGCCGGGCATCACCTTACGCGCGGCCTCCAGCACTTCCTGGGCCTGCTCATTGCGGTCCAACTCAAGCAGAACCTCACCAAGGTGACGGTAGGCCTGAAGGTGCTCCGGTTCGATAGCGAGCAGTTGTTGGTAACACTCCGAAGCTTCGTCCAGGTTACCTAACTGTTGATGTTCGTGGGCCAGATCGAACAGGAAGTGGGGATCGTTGCCATGGAACGGACCGGCAGTAAGCAAAATCTGGTTGGCGGCTCCCATGGCGCCCGCCTCCCGCATTTGCGGCACCAGCTCTTGGAAGAGGTCGGCTTCCGCCGGTTCACGTTCGACAATGTGGATGTACAGGGCCGCCACATCATCGAAACGTTCCTCTTTGAGCAAATCTAACGCCAGTTCTCGATAGCGTTTCCCGCTCAGAGCATACCTCCGTGACCGCTTCTACAACCTTATATTTTTATCACGAAACGTGGGGTAGGAGTAGAGGGGTTTCCAGGAAGCTTGCGGACAATGATGCGGTTTATCGATCAAGCAACTGTAAAACAAAGAGTTGAATAGATTGTTGTATCTACGGCAGCTAAGTGCTTTTTCAAGCTTTGTCCAAGTTTATGCGTCTGTAAGTTTGACAGCCGTGCCGTAAGCCATCAACTCTGCCGCGCCTTGAGCCAGTTGAGAGGTGGTGAACCGCATCTCAACAATGGCGTCGGCTCCCAGTTCACGAGCCTCGTCGATCATGCGATCTACCGCCTGTTCGCGCGATTCCGCCAACATTTTGGTGTATTCGTGAACCTCGCCGCCTACCATCATGCGAAAAACGGCCAGGATGTCTTTCCCCAGGTGGCGGGTTCGTATGGTGTTTCCTCGCACCAGGCCCAGAGTGCGCACAATTTTTTTTCCGGCAATGGTTCCCGTGGTTGCGACAATCATTTCGAAATCCTCCTGTAGCGATCCGTCTTCATATCGCGTAGGCGATCCATGCCTACTGAAACCAGCAATAGCAGCACACCGGAAATAATGCCGAAGACCGTGAGCTTGCCGAACAGGTCCTCGGGCCCCGTGGCGAATTGCCAGGCTCCGTAACCGGCGGTCAGGACCACCCAGATGATGACAAAAATCCAACCGATCCCGCGCAAACCGCGTGAAACCGGACTTTTGGGCATTTCGCCCCATTGCTCTTCTTCAGGTTCTTGAAATGAGGTACTCATGGAAACCTCCCGTAGCGTTTTCATTTCAGACCAGACCGCCCTGCACTGATCGCAATCTTCCAGGTGCAGACGGACCTTTTGTTCTTCCATTTGTGTCAGTTCTCCGTCCAGATAGCCGGAGAGCAGTTCTTCGCGAACATGGTTCATGGCAGCTCCTCCCCCACAAGCGCCTTGCGTAAAGCCTTGCGTGCCGCGTGCAGCCGCGACATCACGGTGCCGGAGGGAATGCCGATGACCTGAGCGATCTCGGCATAGGCCAGGTCGTGATAATCGCGCAACACCAGGATCTCGCGGTGCTCGGGCTTCAGGTGACAGACGGCATGCCAGACTTGACGACGCAACTCTGCACGCGCCAACGCTTCGTCCGGCGCCTCCTCGTGAGAGACCGGCTCCGGCAGGTCGCGAGCGGCTCGGTCCTCAAGGGATTCACCGGGACGATGGGCCTTGCGACGAAAACGATCGGTGCACAGGTTGCGTACGATCTGGTAGAGAAAGGGGCGCGCGGGCCGTTGCGGATCGAAGCGGCCGATGTTCCCGAAGAAACGCAACAACGCCTCCTGGGTGACATCCAAGGCTTCCTCCCGATCGCCCAGCAGTTGCAAGGCCAAACGGAAGAGCACGCCCCGATAGGCAAGAGCCAGCGTGTCGCCCGCGACACGATCGCCGCGACGAAGCCTGTTCACCAAATCCATCTCATCCATGGCGGCGGGAATGCCGCTCGGGCTCAACGTCATGCTGGTCACCATCAGTGCGCTCCCGAAACCGTCAGTCATCAGCCATTACGGCCGGGCGCGGGTTTTATTCGCGGTTTTTCAGAAAAACTACTATGGACCTTCAGTCTAGCCAAAGACCGCGCTTTCGCCAAACCTTATGTAGTGAGAAAGGGTCGGGCACGAGAGGGGGAATATCGTGATTCGAGTACAAAGAGTATGAAATATGGCGACAACTGTCCGGTTGGAGAGAAGGCCGATTCCACGATATCTACCACGGCCGATTAACTTGCATTTTATCAAATGTCTACAATCCGGCGCCGGTGTCTGTACAACCTACCCGGCTCCATGGTAAACCCTGGCTCAGAATAAGGGCCGAAGGAGGTAGTTTTGGAATATGATTCGCCGTGGAAAGGGGTGATTGAGCACATGCTGTTCCATTGTCTCAAGATGATCAATGCCAGACTTTTTCGTGATATCGACTGGAACGTCAAGCCCGTCTTTCTGGACAAGGAGTTAAAGAAAATCGCACGCGAGAACAAGGTAGGTGATCGCTATGTAGACAAGCTGATCAAGGTCAAGCTGAAAAACGGACAAACAAAATGGATCTTGCTGCATATCGAGGTACAAACCGATAAGGATTCCCTGTTCCCAAGGCGCATGTTCGTCTACAACTACCGCATTTACGATCGCTTCGATGAAGAGGTACTGAGTTTGGCCATCCTGGCCGATCTCGAAGAGGCCTGGCGGCCCAACCGTTTTGAATACGGCGGGTACGGTTCCAAAATGGGTCTTAAATACAAGGTGGTCAAGCTGACCGACTATGATGAAGACAAACTGGAGAAAAGCAAGAATCCTTTTGCCGTGGTCATTCTCGCTCATTTGCATGCGAAGAAAAACGCGGGCGAAGACGAAGACCGACAGGTGACCCGAGCCAAAGCCAAAAAGCGCCTGCTGCGCATGGCCCTGACCCGGCGCTATACTCGAGAGCAAATCCGTCACCTGACCCTGTTCATCGACTGGGTCATGAATGTGCCGGAAGACCTTGACAACAAGCTCAAGGAGGAATTACATAATGAAATAGGAGAGAAAACGATGCAGTACATCACCGGTTGGGAAAGAAGAGCAAAGATAGAAGGCAAGCGAGAAGGCAAGCGAGAAGGCAAGCGAGAAGGCAAGCGAGAAGGTTTGCGAGAAGGCAAGTTGGAAGGCAAGCGAGAAAGCCACCGGGAGATTTTCCTCAATCTTGCTCGGGACCGGTTTGGAGAGGTTCCCGATTGGGCGCTAAGGCGTGCAAAGGACGCCGATGAACAACAGATCTATCACTGGATCAGGCAGACCTTCGACAAGCATTCCCTGGAAGAAGTCATGGCTTCTTAGGTATTTAGTGCATCACCCAACGGACGGCCGCCTGCCTTTCGAACCGGAATTGGACCTTTCGGCTTTGTATCGCGAAGCCGGGAACCATCGATAAGCATCATTCCCTTCCGGTCGACTAAGACCTTTTCTACTCGAAAGCATGGTTCCATTCCGGTCGACCACGACCTTTTCTACTCGAAAGCATGGTTCCATTCCGGTCGACCACGACCTTTTCTACTCGAAAGCATCCTTCCATTCCGGTCGACTACGACCTTTTCTATTCGAAAGCATCCTTCCATTCCGGTCGACCACGACCTTTTCTATTCGAAAGTATCCTTCCATTCCGGTCGACCACGACCTTTTCTACTCGAAAGCATCCTTCCATTCCGGTCGACCACGACCTTTTCTATTTGAAAGAACCGTGGTCAACCCGCTGAATATAACCATTTCGGGTATAAAGAAACCTATTTCATGCTTCGTTCATCATGGGTTCACATACGGGTTGCATGTTTCCTGATGAGCGGCTTGAAAGCGGCCGGGTTTGATCGAGGAGGCATGAAATGGATCGGTTTATCATCGAAGGCAACGGACCCTTGAATGGAACAGTAAATGTGAGCGGCGCAAAAAACGCCGCATTACCCCTCCTGGCGGCAAGCATACTCACCGAGGATCACCTGGAGTTGGGCAACCTGCCCCGCGTACAAGACGTGGCCACCATGTGCGCCCTGTTGGAACGCATAGGCATGGGCGTTCAGCGTACCGAAGACAACGCGGTTCTGAGTGGCAGCAGTCTGCATTCACATATTGCCCCATACGACCTGGTCAAGACCATGCGCGCCTCCATCCTGGTGTTGGGACCCATGCTGGCTCGTATGGGCATTGCCCGCGTCAGCCTGCCCGGCGGCTGCGCTATCGGCGCGCGTCCGGTGGATCTACACCTGAAGGCCCTGGAACGCATGGGCGCCGAAATCATCCAGGAAACCGGGTATATCGAAGCTCGCGCCGCGCGTTTAAAAGGTGCGCCGATTACCTTTGATAAGGTCACCGTCACGGGAACCGAGAACATCATGATGGCCGCCACACTGGCTCAAGGCGTCACGGTCCTGCATAACGCCGCCCTGGAACCCGAGGTGGTAGACCTGGCCGATTGCCTGAACGCCATGGGCGCTCGCATCAAAGGTCAGGGAACTTCGACCATCGTTATCGAAGGCGTGGAACGTCTGCACGGCGCAACTCATGAAACCATGCCGGACCGCATCGAAGCGGGCACCTGGCTTTGCGCCGCGGCTATTACCCAAGGGCATGTGACCGTCAACCGAATGCAACCCGAGCACCTGACCGCCGTCCTTCAAACCCTGGCCGCCGCGGGCGTCCCCATGTCGGTGGGTTGCAATTGCGTGGAGGTACGGCCGCATCACGGCCTGCACGCCCGTGATATCGTTACTCAACCCTACCCTAACTTCCCTACGGACATGCAGGCCCAGATGACGGCGCTGATGACGCAAGCATCCGGCGTATCCCAAATCACCGAAACCATCTTCGAGAACCGCTTCATGCACGCGGCTGAACTGGCGCGGATGGGTGCGCAAATCCAGGTAAACGGCCGTACGGCCCGGGTGACCGGAGGAACCGAATTGACAGGAGCTAAGGTCATGGCCACCGACCTGCGCGCCTCGGCATCCCTGGTATTGGCAGCCCTGGCCGCTGAGGGAAGCACCACGATCAACCGCATCTACCACCTGGACAGAGGCTACGCCGACTTGGAAACCAAGCTTCAAGCCCTGGGCGGCAATATTCGCCGGGCCGGCGCCCGCACTAAAAACCTGGACCGCCCCAAGCTTGTCGTTGCTTGAGGCCGGTCAACAGATCCACGTTTGCTTAATCGAAACCGTGGTCTTTCATCCAGGTATCGTCGATGTGTTTGGTCAGGTAGTTGCGGATGCTGTCGGGTAACAACACCACGCAGTTCTGGTCGGCGCGCAGGCGTTGCGCCTCTTGCATGGCGCAGTAGACTGCCGTACCGCAGGAACCGCCGCACAACAGGCCCTCCTCACGTACCAATCGACGCGCCATTTGGAATGAGGACTTGTCTTCCGTCTTTACCCAGGTATCTACCAGGCCGCGGTCCAAGACATCCGGGATGAAGTCGTACCCGATTCCTTCCACGTGGTAGGTTCCCACCTTCTCTCCTCCGGCCAGGATGCTGCCGATCGGATCACCGCCCACGATGATGATGTCCGGGTTCTTTTCCTTGAGGTATTTGGCAACCCCTGTCAAAGTGCCGCCGGTGCCCACTGTCATCACGACCATATCCACTTTCCCGTCTAAATCGTCCCAGATTTCGGGTCCAGTGCCCGTGTAGTGCGCATCCGGGTTGGCGGGGTTGCTGTATTGGTCCAGGATATGTGCGTTCGGCAGTTCTTTTTGCAGTCTTTTGGCCACACCGATGTGGCTCTCCGGCGAATCCCATGCGGCTTCGGTAGGCGTGCGGATGATTTCGGCGCCCAGAGCATGCAGGACCACCTGCTTTTCATGACTCATCTTTTGAGGCATGGTGATGATCACCCGGTACCCCTTAACGGCTCCGGCCAGGGCCATGCCGATCCCGGTATTGCCGCTGGTGGGTTCAATCAGGGTATCGCCGGGCTTGATACGTCCCTGCTGTTCGGCTTGCAGCACCATGTTGTAACCAATGCGGTCCTTGACCGATCCCCCCGGATTCATGAATTCACATTTGGCGTAGAGGGTACAGGGCAAGTCCGCGCCGATCCTGTTGAGGCGAACCATGGGCGTTTTACCTATGGTCTGTAATATGTTGTCGTAAAGCATGTGGTTTCTCCGAGAGCTAAATATCTCCCGCCCAGTATACACAACATTCTCCGCGGTTCGAGTAGATAACGAAGGACATCGCCCGATTCTGCAAGACCGGCTCTCCGCTTGACAAAATGGTTCCGGCCGGCTAGGGTAAAGCTGCCGAATCACTCCGCCACAAAGGAATAGATGGTGAGCAGCATCAACAAGGATCTTTATAACAAGCTTCTGGCCAGACTGGTGTTGAACAACCGCCTGCTCAGCAGGGAGCAATTGCAAGCCTGTTGGAGTAACGTGGCGCCGGACAAAGACCTGGGTCAGGTTCTGGTAGAAATGCAATTGTTGGATTTCCAGAATTACCTGCGGCTTCACAACTACATCGTGAAACTACCGCGACAGCCGGACTACCGCGAAAAGGTCGCCGAGATTCTTGGTCAGGGCCGACGCCCCCCGGCGCCTCAACAACAGGCCCCTCGACAGCCGCAAAGACAAGCACCGCCGGCGCCCTCACGCGCGGATGCCGTTCCCATCAGCGGCAATGGGCCGTCCATTCCCCTAAGCGAGGATCCCGGAGGCCAAATCTACCAGGGGCAGGCGACACCGGTTCAATCACCGCGCCGGGCCCCGCCGCAACCTCGAGATGTGCCGGTGCAGCAAGAAGCGCCGCCGGCCGATCAAGCAGCCGTTCAGCAGCCCCGACCGGAGGGCCCGGTTGAAACAGAAGAGGTGCTGCCTGCCGAATTCCGGGGTAATACCGGGCGCGGTAAGTTGCAGACAGCCGTTCCCTCTGCTTTGTCTGCCGATAACTCCCTGGACGAAATCCTTCTGTTTGCGCGGCAATCGAATGCTTCCGACATTATGCTGTCGCCCGGACGGCCGATCATGATGCGGCGCTTTACCCGGTTGATTCCGGCCGGTCGTGAGGATCTTACCGCGGACCAGGTCCGCCGCATCATTGCGCAGGGTCTGCCGTCAGAGCAGATGGAACGCTTCAACGCCGGCGGCGATCTGGAATACGCGCACGCCGTAGAGGGCGGCGGCCGCTATCGCCTGGCCGTCGTGCGCCAGCGGTTCGGCTGGGAAATCACAGCCCGTGTGATTCCCATGACCATTCGTAGTTTCAAGGAATCCGGCATGCCGCCCAGTTGCCAGGAGTTGACCAAATGGGCACAGGGTATGGTGCTGGTCACCGGCCCGCTGGGTTGTGGTAAAAGCAGTACGCTGGCCACCCTGGTTCAACTGGTCAACCAAAGCAAGGACGACCACATCATCACCGTGGAAAGTCCGGTCGAGATGGTCTATGTGCCGGCCCGCTGCCAGATCACCCAGCGCGAGATCGGCCTGCATACCCATTCCCAGGACAGCGCCCTGCGCGCGGCCCTTCGCCAGGACCCCGATATCATGGTAATCAGCGAGTTACGCGATTTGAACAGCATCAGCCTGGCTATTTCCGCCGCCGAAACGGGTCACCTGGTGCTGGCCACCATGAACACCGCCAATGCCTACCGTACCATTAACCGACTGATTGACGCTTTTCCGCCGGACGAACAGGAAGTGGTGCGCGGCATGATTTCGGAAACCCTGCGCGGCGTGATTTCCCAGCAGTTGATTCCACGTAAAGACGGCAGAGGCGTAGTGCCCGCCTACGAGGTACTGGTAGTGACCAAGGCAATCAGTAACCTGATCCGCAAAAACAGCACTCACCAGATCCCCAGCGCCATGGTATCCGGCAGGAACCAGGGCATGATCCAGTTGGATGACTCACTGAAGCAGTTGGTAAAGGACGGCGTGATCGAAGGAAGCGAAGCCTTCTTCCGCGCAACCAATCCCAAGACATTCCTGGAGTATGCGCCCAAGGAACTCAAGGAGCTGAACGTTGGCTAAAATAGACCAGTTCTTCGAGATCCTCATAGAGCGCGGCGGCTCCGACCTGCATCTGGAAGAGGGGCAGCCGCCCAAGTTGCGCGAGCACGGCAAGTTGTCCGCCATCGGTAAAAACCTGCTGACGCGCCAGTTCATGAGCGCTATCATGGCCGAGATCTGCACCCCGGAGCAATGGCGTCGCTTCGAACTGCACGGCGATTTGGACTTTGCCTACGCCATGGGTAACAAGGCGCGTTTCAGGGCCAATTACTTTCGCCATTTCCACGGCTACGGCGCCATCTTTCGGATCATTCCCAGTAAGATTCTGACCCTGGAAAAGCTGAAGGCGCCAGAGGTTTTCAAGGGATTCGCCTTTCAGCAGGCCGGTCTCATCCTGATCACCGGACCCACCGGCAGCGGTAAGTCCACTACCCTGGCCGCAATCATCAATCACATCAACGAGACCCAGGTCAAAAAAATCATGACTATCGAGGATCCGGTGGAGTTCGTGCACCAAAGCAAAAAATGCCTGATCACTCACCGCGAAGTCGGCGAAGACACCAAATCCTTTGCCACCGGTTTGATGAGCGCCATCAAGAGCGACGTCAACGTGGTGCTGGTGGGCGAGATGCGCGACCGGGAAACGGTAGAACTGGCCCTGACCGCTACCGAGATGGGCGTGCTGGTGTTCGGCACCCTGCACACAAACTCCGCGGCCAAAACGCTTGACCGCATTACCGATGTATTCCCCAATACACAACAGGCCCAGATCAAGGGACTGTTGGGTTCTTCTCTGCGCGCCGTGGTGTCCCAACAATTATTGCGCACGGCGGACGGCAAGGGTCGCTGCGCCGCTCATGAAATTTTGCTGCATACGCCGGCGCTTACGGGCATCATTCGCACGGGCGATGTCAGCGCGCTTTATTCTTATATTCAGACCGGCCGAAAACTGGGTATGCAAACCATGGACGATTGTCTTCTGAATCTGGTCAAAGAAAAAAAGGTCACAAAGGAAGAAGCATATAATAAAGCCCAAGATAAGGGAAAGTTTGCCTGAAGGCTCCACGTAAGCGCCTATTTTAAATAGACATATTTTCCTAATGTAACAATGTAACGGCCATCTTGGCGACAGCGATTACAAGATAAGTGGATAAAAATGGTGTTCTGCCATAAATTAGCCGATGATGTTATAATGGGGTCCCAAAATCTGCCGAGGCCCCCAAACCCCAGACATTTCCAATCCCCTGAATCGGCGAATCGGCATGAACACACCAAATGCTTCCCAAGTCCTGATTGTGGACGATAATCCGGTCAATCTGCAGTTGATCCAGCGCTACGTTCGGTCGCTGGGTCACGAGACCCATCTTGCGGCCGACGGCGAGCATGCCCTGGAGATTCTCGGTCGGCAAAAAATCGACCTGATGTTGTTGGACCTCTTCATGCCCAAGATGAACGGGCACCAGGTTTTGGAAGTCATGCGCGCCGACGGCAGGCTGCACCGCGTGCCGGTGATTATCATCTCCTCTTATGACGAGAGCGAGGGGGTGGTGCGCTGTATCGAACAGGGCGCCGACGACTACCTGGTGAAACCCTTCAAGCCGGCCCTGTTCAAAGCGCGTTTAGAGGCTTGCCTGGAGCGCAAACAGTTTCAGGACAGGGAGCGCCGTTACCAGGAACAGATCGAACAAACCAACCGGACCCTTCGAGAACGCGAGGCCGAATTGAATGCTTCGCTGGAGAAAGAAAAAGAACTGAACCGCTTGAAAACCCGCTTTGTGGCCATGGCCTCCCATGAGTTTCGCACGCCGCTGACCACCATCCTGGCCGCTACCGACATGTTGGATCGCTACAGTGCCCGCATGGATGAGGCTCAGAAGAAAACCCGGCTGGAACGCATCAAGGACGAGGTGCGGCATATGGTGTTCCTTTTGGAAGAGGTATTGCTCATAGGCAAGGTAGAAGCCAACAAGCTGGACTTCAAGAAGGAACGCATCGACTTGCATCAGCTTTGTAAAGACAAGGCCCGGGAAATGATGGACCAGGAAGGCGGGGCCAGGACCTTGGAAATCGTGGAATATGGACAACATTTTCGAGTAATGGCAGATCAACGCCACCTGTTGCGCATTGTAGACAACCTGATGTCCAACGCCATCAAGTATTCCCCCGATTACAGCACGATTCAACTAACCCTGGAACAGCACAACGGCCGGGTGAACTTTTCGGTGAAAGACCAGGGCATCGGCATCCCCGAAACAGACCAGAAGCATCTTTTCGAACCATTTCACCGTGCCGAGAACGTAGGCACCGTGCCGGGCACCGGATTGGGCCTGGCTATTATCAAACGCATCGTAGAACTACACGGCGGCAGCATCGACCTGAAAAGCCGGATTGATCGCGGCACCATGGTGCGCGTCAGTTTGCAAGCGGCCGACACAAGCGAGCATAAACAGCTTGGCGAGGAAGCATTATGACTACCATACTTGTCATCGAGGATAACACCCCGATCCGACGGGAAATTTGCGCCATCTTGGAATTGGAAGGCTTCCAGGCATTGTCGGCCGCCACCGGGGAAGAAGGCATCGCCGCCGCCGTGGAATCGCTGCCCGACTTGATCATTTGCGACATTACCATGCCCGGTTACGACGGCTACGCGGTCTTGGAAGCCCTGCAGCAGAACGGTGATACCGCGCGTATCCCCTTCATCTTTTTGACCGCCCGTTCCACCTCCAGGGATATCCGCCTGGGAATGACGCGCGGCGCCGATGATTATCTGACCAAACCGTTTACCATTGACGAGTTGTTGGGTGCGGTGCGTACCCGCTTGCGGCGTATGCAAAAAATAACCGAACCCCTGGCTCAAGAGGTAGCGCGCACGCGCAGTCAACTGGACCACGCCCTGCGTATCGATAACGCCACCGGTCTGCCCAATCGCAAGGTTTTAGAAGAACACCTGGCCGATTCCCGCCAGGGGCTGCCCGCAACGTTCAACAGGGCCTTGATCTTGATGTCGATCGATCACTACCAACAGATTCGCTATGCACTGGGTTACGACATGATCAACAGGGTCATCAAAAGAATGACCGCTCGCCTGGCCAGGTTGACCGGCGCCGAGGAAAGTCTCTACCGCTTGGAAAGCGATACTTTTGCTGTCCTACTCACCGGGCTTGTGGCCGGAGAACGGGCGCACCGTACCGCCGAGTTGGTTCGCGAAGCGGTCAAGCAGCCCATCAAGTTCGGTGAATCGTCCCTGAATCTTACTATCAGCGTGGGCTTAAGCACCTGTCCCGGTCGGGTTTCCTCGCCGGCGAAACTGATTCCCACGGCCGAGACCGCCCTGTTCCACGCTATCGAGAACGGCGGCAATCAGGTTCGCGTTTACCAGCCCTATATGGAAGAGCACAGCATTAATCGCCTAAGCCTGATCGACCAGTTATACAACGGCTTGAAACGTCACGAATTCGCGGTTTACTACCAACCCAAGCTGGCTCTGGGCGAAGCCCGGATCGTGGGGATGGAAGCTCTGATCCGTTGGAACCATCCCGAGGTAGGCATGGTCCTGCCGGGTTTGTTCATGCCCGCGGCGGAGGAAACGGAACTGATCCATCCATTGGGCGACTGGCTGCTGAACGAGGCGTGCACTCGCACCATCGAATGGCATAACCAGGGCTACCGCAATTTGCAGGTTTCGGTGAATATCTCGGCGCGCCAGTTGGAAAAGCCCGACTTCGTTCAGAAACTGGCCGGCGTATTGAGCGCCACCAAACTAGACCCGAAGGCCTTGGAGTTGGAAGTAACCGAACGCGCCTTTCCCGAGGACTTGACGATTATTCAGGACACGCTCAACCGGATCAAGGACATGGGCGTACACCTGTGCATCGACGATTTCGGCACCGGTTGCGCCACGCTCAGCACCTTGCAACAGCTCCCCTTCGATTCACTGAAGCTGGATCAGAGCTTCGTTTGCAACCTCATGGAGAAGGAAACGGATGTGGCCATTACCCTGTCCATGTTGCGCATGGCTCGACTGTTGGGCCTGGGGGTCGTTGCCGAGGGTGTGGAAACCGAGGCCCAGAAAGATTTTCTTACCGAAAACGGATGTAACCAGATGCAGGGATTCCTCTTCAGCAAACCCCTGTCCCACCAGGCTTTCTCCGATTTGCTGACCAGGACCGCATAGTTGACGAGGCATCTGTCAGAGATCCACTTCCTGCGTGGTCTTGCGGCCCTTCAACAGCTCTTCCAAGGCGTCCAAGGGCATGGGCCTGCCGATGAGAAAGCCTTGGGCATAGTCGCAGGCCATTTCCGCCAGCATGTCCAATTGTTCCTGAGTTTCAACACATTCCGCGACTGAATCCTGACCCAATCGATGGGATAAAGCCAGGATGGCCGAGGCTATCGCCTGATTCTCGCCGTCACTCTGGATATTGCGGATGAAGGCGCCGTCTATCTTCAAAATGTCAATGGGAAAGCGTTTCAGGTAACTGAGCGAGGAATAGCCGGTCCCAAAATCATCGACCGCGATCTTGACACCCATCTCCTTGAGTTGTTTCAAGATGTCGATGCTCTCTTCTGCATCTTTCATGATCACGCTTTCGGTAATTTCCACTTCCAGGCAGGTAGGCTCCAAGCCGGTGTCTTCCAGGGCGAAGCGCACCAGTTCCACGATGGGTTGTTGCAAGAACTGCCTGGCCGAGAGGTTGACCGCCACCGCAAGGCCGGGGAAACCTCGGGCGGACAGTTGTTTGATCTCGAAGCAGGCGCGATTCAATACCCAGGCGCCGATGGAAAGAATCAAGCCGTTTTCTTCAGCCAGGGGAATGAATTGACCCGGACTGATGAGACCCTTTTCGGGATGCTGCCAACGGACCAGAGCCTCCACGCTACGAATGTCTTTGGTTGGAATGTGCAACTTGGGCTGGTAGTAAACCTGGAGTTGGCTCCGCTCAACGGCGCGACGCAGGTCCGATTCCAGGCTGAGGATTTCCGCGGAGCCGCCGCGCAGGGCCGGATTGTAGATCTGATAGTTGCTGCGGCCCTCGCGCTT
Organism: Acidobacteriota bacterium; assembly: GCA_030066195.1. Taxonomy (GTDB): domain Bacteria; phylum Acidobacteriota; class Holophagae; order Acanthopleuribacterales; family Acanthopleuribacteraceae; genus JASJCB01. Next base: position 2,732 of record JASJCB010000213.1, on the reverse strand, counting down.
GGCGTGGAACATGGCGCGTTCGCCGTTCTTCAGAATAGTGCCCATGTCGGCGCCGTGTTCGGGAAAAAAGATACAGCCCGCGCTTGCCGTCACATAGAGTTCCCGCTCTTCCAATTCGTAGGGCCGACTCAATTCGCTGCAAATACTTTCGGCCAGATCCCGACAGGCCGCCTCGCTGACAAACGGATAGATGAGCACCAAAAACAGGCCGCCTCCCGAATGAGCCAGGATGGTGACCTGCAAATTCGGATTGGTAGCCATGCGGAAACCCTCGGCCATGGCTTCCAAGCGTTTGCCCACGGACAGGATCAACTGATCGCCGAACTGGTGACCGAAGGTATCGTTGATACGCTTCAGGCTGTCCACGTCGATAAAAAAAACGGCGCCGCTGTTATTGTCCCGTTGGGCCAAATCCAGGTACAGCTTGAGGGATTCCTGGAATGACTGTCGGTTGGGCAGGCCGGTGAGCATGTTGTAATAGGCCAGGCGTCGGATCTTCTGTTCCGACTGGACGCGTCGCGTGATGTCCTGGATGACACCACGAATTTGAACGGGCGCGCCGCGGCTGTCCAATTTGACTTCCACTTCCTGGTGAACGTGCATTTCCTCGCCGTTGGCCAGGATGAAACGGTGATCGTAACCGAAACCCTTCCCGGCCTGAAACGCGTTTTGGATGAGGCTGGAAACCTCGGCCCGGTCGTCGGGATGCACCATGGCCAGCATGCTGTCGAAACCGGGGGTTTGGGACGTATCCAGTCCCAGCAGGCGCGTCAGCCCCGCCGACCAGCGAATCTCGCGCGCCTCCCAGCTCCAACTGCCCATACGGGCCAGACGCTGGGCGAATTCCAAACCGGACTCGCTCTGTTTCAGTTGTCGCATGGCCATGCCCGCCCGTAAGACGTAGCTGATGCGTTGCGCCATCATCAGCCAGTTCACCGGTCGGGTAATAAAATCCGTTGCCCCTACCCGGTACCCATGTGAGACCTCTCTGGCCTCCTGGCTTTTGAGAACAAGGATGATAGGCACGTCTTTTCCGTTGGGATCACGGCGCAAAATCTCGCAGATGCGAAAGCCGTCCATGCCCGGCAGGTTGGCGTCCAGCAAGACCAGGTCCGGGTGGAACAACACGAATTTGTACAACACGTCCTGGCCGCTGTTCGCCATTTCCACCTTGAAACCGTTATTGCGCAAGATATCGGCTGATGTTTGGCGGCTTTGCTGGTTCCCATCCGCAATCAGGATGGTTCCCGATATCTTGTCCCTGGCTTTCATGAGCACCTACCTGCATTTGCCATCGGCAGATGAAACGGGATGCAAAAGGTAAAATGGACAAACGAGTCAAACGTCAAGATGTAGTTCCTTGTGCAGTTTTTCGCGTTGCTCCGGCGTCAAATCAGTACTGTCCAACGCTTGAATAAACGACGCGGCGTTTTTCGCCGTGGCCTTGAGTGAGCAGTCCGGAAAGAATTGGGGATTGACCCCATAGATCAGATTGCGGGGATAGTCGCGGCACATTCCCGGCCTGCTGTCGTAGGAATCGCATTGTTTGGTTTCCCGGTCGTAATGAGAGCAACGAAAGGTAAAGCTAAACGTTTCCTTGTCCTCGCTCACGTACTCGAAACCGTTGACGTGGAGATGCCAGGCCAGGATGACGTCGCGGCAGGGTTTCAGATTGAACAGCAGGGGATGAACGCGAATGGTGGGTGCTTCACAGCAGGCGCCGCAACCGTTGCAACTGCCCGTCAGGCGGTAGTGGGGCTCGCCGCGAAGCTTCAGAATGAATCGAGTCACGGCCAGGTCGATGCGGAATCGACATAGAGCGACGAACTTGATCACACGTAACAGACGCCCGTCCCGCACGCAAACCTCCCGGTGAAAGAGTTGGGCCACGAACTCATTATTCACGACCGGCCGAAAAATGGCAAGTCGACGCGTGGGGATGATCGGGGATGCACATGCCTCGATCGCCCGACCCGGCCGGCTTCCATATTGGATGGTCGTCAGAGGTCCGGTTTGGGTAAATATGCACGCTTCGACGCCCTTTTGCATATGGTTCGAAGGGGCTTATTTTTTCCACGTTCGTGGAAAAATTCGCCAACATTTTCCACGATCGTGGAAAAATGAAAAAACGGCAAAATAAATTGTTTATTCTGAGGCTTCTTTGATTTCGATATTAACGCCGTTCTTTCCGCGATCGTGGAAAAATGAGTCACGAATTGGTTAATCGGCGAGCGGAAATGCATATTTTGACCAAGTCAGGGGCATAAATACCTCAATTCGGGCATATTATGCGGTATTTTTTAGGGAACCGCGTATATTACTCCTATGATGTACCCCGGTAGCCCGCTATATAAGAATAGCTTACGAGAAAAAAAATGAAAAATTCCGGGTTGAAAAGACATGTGTGCAATGGAGTCAAGCCGGCGGCTGAAGTCGATTGCACACCTGCGCAATCGAGTCAAGCCGGCGGCTGAAGTCGATTGCACACCTGCGCAATCGAGTCAAGCCGGCGGCTGAAGTCGATTGCACACCTGCGCAATCGAGTCAAGCCGGCGGCTGAAGTCGATTGCACACCTGCGCAATGGAGTCAAGCCGGCGTCTTAAGCCCTTAAGCCGGGTGTAATTGAAAGTGGGGGTAAGGGCATAGAAAATTGAAGTGAGCATGATTTATGCGACGCGTAGACCCTCCCAGTAGTTATCCCATTGACCGTTAGCACGGATGAGGCGTAATG
>JASJCB010000212.1 GCA_030066195.1 Acidobacteriota bacterium | reverse complement strand
CAGTTGAGCGGCCGAAAGCAGCGGCGAGGGCAGCACGCAGGAGGAGTCGCCCGAATGGATGCCGGTTTCCTCGATGTGTTGCATGATGCCCGCGATGACCACATCTTCGCCGTCGCTCAGTGCGTCTACATCGATTTCGATGGCGTCGTCCAGGAAGCGGTCCAGGAAGATGGCCTGATTGGGCGCGGCTTCCAGAGCGGCTTTCAGAGCTTTGTCAAGATCCTCGCCGTCGAAGCAGATGGACATGGCGCGCCCGCCCAATACGAAGCTGGGCCTTACCATTAACGGATAACCCAACTCTTCGGCAACTGCGGCCGCTTCCTCCGCGCCGCGGGCGGTGCGGTGTTCGGCTTGCTTCAAACCGCCGACGCGATCGACCACCTTGCTGAAAGCTTCGCGATCCTCTACCAGGTCGATGACCTCGCTGGAGGTACCGATGATCTTGTAGCCCATGCGGGAAAGCGGCGCGGCCAGGTTCAGCGGCGTCTGGCCGCCGAAAGCTACAGCGACGTAATCGGGTTGTTCGAAGGTAAGGATGCGGTTGACGCGTTCCAGGGTAAGCGGCTCGAAATACAACCGGTCGGCCACGTCGAAATCGGTGGAAACAGTTTCGGGGTTGCAGTTGATCATAATCGTTTTGTAGCCCCGCGCCTTGAACCCGGCCACCGCCTGCACGCAGCAATAGTCGAACTCGATCCCCTGACCGATGCGATTGGGCCCGCTGCCGATGATGGCGACCTTGGGTCCTTCCAGGGGGTCGATTTCAGGCTGCTCGCCGCCGGTGCCGTAGAGATAGGGCGTAAAGGCCGGGAACTCGCCGGCGCAAGTATCCACCGCGCGGAAACCGTAGGTAGTCTTCAGGCTTCGTTCGCGGACATCGGCTTCATCGGCGCCCAGGCAATCGGCAACCTGTTCGTCTGAGAAGCCGTAGTATTTGGCGCGCGCCAGAAGTTCTTGGGGCAGGTTTTCGAGGTTGTGCTCGGCCAGGGCGCGTTCCATTTCCACCAATTCGCGGAAATGGTTGAGGAACCAGCGATCGATATGGGTTTTCTTGTAAAGTTCGTCAATGGAAAGCCCGGAACGCAGGCCGCGGAAGATGTCGCGCATACGCAGCCAGTTGGGTTTCTCCAGCATGTCCCGGTCCTGCAACTCTTTGCCGGCGCGCCCCAAGTAGTGACGGCCCTGCTCCAGGCTTTGCACCGCTTTGAGGAAGGCTTCCTTGAAACTGCGACCCAGCGACATCACCTCGCCCACCGACTTCATTTGGGTGGAAAGCTCGTTGCTCGCCTTGGGGAACTTCTCGAAAGCCCAGCGGGGAAATTTAACCACCACATAGTCCAGGCTGGGTTCAAATGACGCGGGCGTGATTCGCGTAATCTCGTTGCGAAGTTCGTCCAAGGTATAACCCAGCGCCAGTTTGGCGGCGACCTTTGCGATGGGATAACCCGTGGCTTTGCTGGCCAGGGCGCTGGAACGCGAGACGCGGGGATTCATCTCCACCACCACGATCCGGTCGGAACGCGGGTCCAGTGCGAATTGTACGTTGGAGCCGCCGGTCTCCACGCCCACCAGGCGCAGGACGCGGATGGCGATGTCGCGTAGCCTTTGGTACTCGCGGTCGGTCAGCGTTTGCGCGGGCGCCACGGTGATGGAATCGCCGGTGTGCACGCCCATGGCGTCCAGGTTCTCGATGGAACAGACGATGATGGCGTTGTCGGCGCGGTCGCGAATCACTTCCAATTCGAATTCCTTCCAGCCGATGATGGATTCCTCGACCAGGATTTGGGAAGTAGGCGATTCGCTCAGGCCCCTGGCGCAGATGGTTTCAAACTCTTCCAGGTTGTTGGCGACGCCGCCGCCGGACCCGCCCAGGGTAAAGCTGGGTCGGATGATAATGGGGAAGCCGATCTCTTTTTGCAACGATCGGGCTTCATCCATATTGTGGGCGAAGCCGCCGCGGCAGGTTTCCAGGCCGTTATCGCGCATCAGGTCACGGAAGGCCTGACGGTCCTCGCCCAGCGTGATCGCTTCCACCGACGCGCCGATCAATTTGACGCCGTAGCGTTCCAGGATGCCCTGCTCATGCAGGGCTAAAGACAGGTTCAGGCCCGTCTGGCCGCCCATGGTCGGCAGCAAGGCGTCAGGCCGTTCCTTCTCGATGATCTTGGTCAAAAAGGAGGGGGTCAGAGGCTCGATATAGGTGCGATCGGCCAGGGTAGGATCGGTCATGACCGTGGCGGGGTTGGAGTTGACCAGGATGACCCGAATGCCTTCCTCACGCAGTGCGCGGATGGCTTGTACGCCGGAATAGTCGAATTCGCAGGCCTGGCCGATGGTAATGGGGCCGCTGCCGATGAGCAACACACTCTTGATGTCGGAACGCTTAGGCATGATCACCTCTTACCAGGGAAAGGAAATAATCGAAATGGTCCATACAGTCGTGCGGCCCGGGGGCGGCCTCGGGGTGGAACTGAACCCCGAAAACGGGTCGGTCCCTCAGTTTGAAGCCCTCCAGCGATTCGTCGAAGAGGGAAACATGGGTCAGCTTGACGCGGTCTTGATCCAGTGAATCCGGCTCTACCGCGAAGCCGTGATTCTGTGAGGTAATCGCCACGCGGTTGTCGAATTTAACGGGGTGGTTACCGCCGCGATGACCGTAGGGCAACTTGTAGGTCCTGCCGCCCAAGCCCAGGCCCATCATTTGGAAACCCAGGCAGATACCCATGGTCGGCCAACGCTCCATGATGCGGGCGACCACGTCGGGTACGCCGGGCACCGCGTCCGGGTCGCCGGGTCCGTTGGACAACAGGATGCCGTCAGGTTCCAGCGCTTCTATCTCTTCGAAGCCGGTGTTCCAGGGCACCTGTGTTACTTTGCAACCACGTTTTTCCAGGGCGCGTATGGTGGCGATTTTGACGCCCAGATCCAGCAAAACGATATGTGTTTCGCCTTCGCCGTGAACGCGTTTTTCCTTAACCGAAACATGCGGCACCAGATTGGCGCCGATCATGGGCGGCGCCGCCTTCAACAGGGTTTCGGCCTCTTCAAGGGGCAGTTCGGCCGGGGCGATGAGCACGTTTTGCGGACCCAGGTCGCGAATCAAATGCGTCAGTGCGCGGGTGTCCACTTCGGTCATGGCGGTAACGCCCAGGCTTGCCAGCAATTCGTCAAATGTCTGTTGTGAATCGCGGTGCCAGGTACCGGGACTCATGTTGCGGAAGATCATTCCGGCCGAACGACCGATGTCGGACTCGCTGACCTCCTCGCTGGTGCCGTAGTTGCCGATTTCCGGTTGCGTGAGCACCACGATCTGGCCGTGGTAGCTGGGATCCGTCAAGATCTCCTGGTAACCGGTCATGGACGTGTTGAAAACCAGTTCCCCGACTGCCGGCCGTCTTGCACCGGCCAGGCGGCCTTCCATCCGATTGCCGTTTTGGAACAGCAGGTAACCCTTCACTTCCCCCTCCTTACGGCTTGAGCGCCGGGACAAGGTTATCACGATCTGGGAAAGCATCAAATAATAGGTGAGGAAAAGCGGAGGCACAAGAGGAAAAAGAAAAAAATCCAAACAGAGCCGCATTTATGCGGAGAAGTTGCCATTTTATTCGTTAAAAAATCAGTGATCGGCTTTCTTCCAGCGTATTTTCGGGGGGTCATCCAGCGAGCTCATCAAGTCGACCAACTGGTTTTCAATCAGCATTTCCGGCGTTTCCAGAATGTGTTGCATGAACCCGTCCACGGACGTTTCTGCATTGGCCTGCATGCCCACCCAGGCATTGCGACCGCTGTATTTGGCGGCGTACAGGCAGGCATCGGCCACGTCGACAACCTGGGACCAGTTCAATCCGTCCAGTTTATCCAGGAAGAAGGGGAAGGGCGCAAAGCCGATGGAGCATGTCTTGCGGATGGTGCGTTCCTCACTGATGCGAAAGGGGTGGGCTTCAACGGCCTGGCGAATGCGTTCTGCCAGGAAGGCGCCGGACTCCCGCTTTACGAAACGGGCGATCACCAGGAATTCCTCTCCGCCCCAGCGCACCAGAAAATCGGATTCGCGGAACACCAGTTCCAACAGCTCGCGAACCTGAAGCAAGACCTGATCACCGGCCGCGTGACCGTAGGTATCGTTGACCGCCTTGAAGTGGTCCAGGTCCATGAGGAAAAACAACAGATCGCCGTTCTTCACCCGTTCGCCGCGCGCATCGCGATGTTTGCGGCGCACCATGGCGATATCGGTTTCCAGGTGTTTCAACAAGAAGCGGCGGTTCTTGAGACCGGTCAGCGGGTCGGTCAGGCTGGCGGCTTCCAGGGCCTGGTTGGCGTCTTCCAGGGCGCGGTTCTTGACCTCGAGTTCGCGGGTCCGGCTGCGCACCTTTTCTTCCAGGTTCTTGACATGGTCTTCCAGCTGTTTCTCCATCTCGTAGGCTTCGATGGCGCGTTTGACCGACAGCATGAGATCGGCCCGGTTGAAGGGCTTCATGATGAACTTGTAGATATGCGCTTCGTTGATCGAACTGATCAGGGCTTCCATATCCAGGTAACCGGTCACCAGGATACGCTTGGTTTTGGGGATCTTGTTGTTGATCTTTTCGAAGAAGGACACTCCCGTCATACCCGACATTCGCTGGTCACACATCACAAGGCTCAGCTTTTCCTCAGGATTGTCCATGGCCTCGATCATTTCCATGGCTTCCTCGGCGGACATTGCCGTCATGATGTTGTAAGAACCGCCCAACAAGACAGACAGAATCTTCAGGTTGGGCTCTTCATCGTCGACCAGCATGATGGTATGACGCTTTTTGGCCGGTTCCTTCTTTTGCTTTTTGAATTGTTCCAACCGGTCACGTTTAAACACCATCCATCACACCTCCTCGCGGGCGCCGGCGGTCAATGGCAGCAGAATGGTGAAGGTTGTGCCTTCGCCTGCCACGGAATCGACGCTGATTGTACCACCATGTTTTTGGATGATCCGGTAGGATATGGACAACCCGAGGCCGGTACCTTCGCCCTCCGGTTTGGTGGTATAGAAAGGTTCGAAAATATGTTCCATCACTTCGGGCGGTATGCCGCCGCCGTTATCCTGGAAGCGGATCGATAATTCACCGTCTTCCGTATCGGTTGTCACTTTCAATTTGCCGCGTCCGCCGGTTCCGTCTTCGTTAATCCTGGTCGCAATGGCCTGGCATGCATTGACGATGAGGTTCATAAACACCTGGCTCAGTTGGGCGGGCCAGCAGAGAATCTCGGGATCGGCCCGGAAGTCGCACTCGATACCCGCGGTCTCCTGGTATTTGGTTCGCACCAGGTTGATGGTGGACCGCAGGCAGTCGGTAACCCTAACGGATTTCTGTTCGTTTTCATCGCGTCGGGAGAAGGCGCCGAGGTCGCGGACGATGGTTTTGATGCGGTTGGTGCCTTCCTGAATGGTTTCAAGATGGCCGCGCAAGGCCAGAAAGCGTTCTTGAATAGCGGTAATCACTTCCAGGTCGGCGTCTTCGCCGGCCAGCGTGACCAGGAATTCCTGGAAGTCATCCAGGTCGGTGCCCATCAACTGGGCGCTGACATCGGTGAAGTTGGTGGGGTTGTTGATTTCGTGGGCCACGCCCGCTGTCAAGATGCCCAACGAAGCCATCTTCTCTTGCGTCACCAGGCGCTGGTGGGTGCGCACCAGGTCATTGCTCTGCCTTTTCTGTCGGGCCAGCAAATGAGCCTGGGATATGGCGCCGGTGGCGTGATCCCGCAGTCGTATCGCCGTCATGGGGTCGATATCTTCCAGGGCGTTTGTATGCCGGGTACTGCCCAAAAGCAGCACGCCGTTGATCCGCTCCCGATATAAAAGGACCAGGCAAAGATAACCCTTCATCCCGGCCAGGGGTTCCAACGGCGGAGCCTCTCGGGCCAGGTAGACACCGGGGGCAATTTTGTGATCGTCGGGCATGAAACCGGTCATGAGAATGTCGTTGGCAAGCGTCAGGTCGCTCCAGTCCGCGCCGAGGGTGTTGCGATAGCTTGCAGCCCGGAATCCGTCGTCCTCCTGAATCTGAAAGAAGACGCCCGCATCGGTGTTTTCGAATAATTGGAGTCCCTGTTCCACCAAGGTGTTCAGCAGCGAGTCCATCTCCTCTTCCCGATTCAGTACCTTGACGATTTCATCCAGGGATTGCAACTCGCGGTTTCTGGCTTTCAGGTCGTCGGTACGCCGGTTCACCAGGTTGCTTTGCTTGCGCGAATGCTTGGCCAGGTGGAGATGAGTGCGCACCCTGGTCAGTAGCTCGCTTTTGGGGACCGGCTTACTCAGGAAGTCGTTGCCGCCCGTTTCAAATGCCTTGACCAGATCGTGGACCTGGTTTTTGGCGGTCAGGAAGATGATCGGCAATTCATAGGCAGAGAAATCCTCGCGCATGTGAGTGCAGACCTGGTAACCGGACATTCCCGGCATCATGATGTCCAAGAGCACCAGATCGATGTTGTCCCGGCTCAACAGTTCCATGGCCTGGGCGCCGTTGGAAACCGAGGTCACCCGATAACCCGCCTTGGCCAACTGGGTGCCCAGCATCTTGCGATTCACCTGCTCGTCGTCCACCAGCATAATATGCGCTTCACCGGAATCGGCATGAATCTCTTCCGGCGCCTCTTCTTCAGAGATATCGTCCAGGGTTGAAACAGGCTCCGGGGGTTCCAATGCGGCGGGCATGACGGGCAGGTGGAAAGAGAAGCGGGCGCCCTTGCCCTGTTCGGATTGAATCGAGAGGATACCGCCGTGCAGGTCGACCAACTGACGCGCCAGCACCAAACCCATGCCCACGCCTTCCAGGTTGAGGCCGGTGATCCCCTCGCTCTTCTGGAAAAATCTCTGGATGCGTTTCAAGGTATCCACTTCAAGACCCTTGCCCGTGTCCTGTACCGAAAGAACCACATGCCCGTCGTCAGGAGCGGCATGCACGGTCACGGCCCCGCGTTTGGTGTGGCGAATGGCGTTATCCACCAGGATGTAAAGGACCTGGCTCAGGCGTTCCTTGTCCGCATAAACTTTGGGAATGTGTTTGTCGATTTGTTGTTCCAGGGAAATGGTTTTACCGCCAACCAACGGCTTGCAATCGGCCAGGACTCGGGATATCAATTGGAAGAGGTCGATTTCATCGCGGCGAACATCCAACTCTCTTTCCTGGAGGTTGGACATCTCCTTCATGCGGTTCAACTGACTCACCAGCCGGCGGCCGCTGCCGGCAATAAAAGAAATGTCGGCGCTCAACTTCTCATTCATGGACAGGGAAGCGTTTTCCGCCAGGGTGTCTGCCACGCTGACGATACCGCCCAGAGGAACCATCAGTTCGCGCGTGGTTTGCACCAGGAACTCATCGCGCAGGCGTTCCACCTGGCGGAGCCGATGCACCAGGGCGCGTTCGTAGGCCAGTTGTTTCCGCTGGGCCCACTGGAACCAGATGACACAGGCCCCCGCCATCAACATGACCAGGACGGCCAGACCCCAAATGGTGCCGGTTTCTCGTCTTTCTTCGTCCGGCAGGTCCTGTTGTTGTGCGGTGGGAGGACGCGCCATGACATGATTTTGAGAAATCATCGGGATCTCGTCGGTAATGGGAACCACATCCTCCTGCAGCGGCTCCTTTTCCGAAAGCGGATACGACAAGACTAAGGGCCGGCCTGTCAAACCGGTCGAAAGGTAAAAAAAGACCACGAGCGCTAGCGGCTTTAAAACCATGATGACCCTAAGTGAATGATTACCATTTCTCTAATCCCCAGTTCAGCAACGGCCGGAACCTCGCGACAAATTGGGGCGTTCGAGGACGCGAAATCGGAAGTCCTGTTCGCGCTAACTCTCATCGGCCGATTTCTCGGAAGGAAAACCCCTTATTTTCACATAGTTTGACCATTGCCGCCTGGAAGCGGGCTTTACCTCCCCTCGATATTGCCCCAAAGCTGCGAAAGAATGTCGACAACACATCGCCGTCAAGTGCTTAAGAGACGCTTTGTTTCGGGGTTCACATAAATCTCCTCCGGGAAATTGGCGCCAGCCTGTTCGGGCGGGAAGACCTCCTCGAACCGGGCCGCTTCTTCTTTTTCCGAGGTGACGAAACGGAACATATTGGTAACTTGTTCGGTCAAAAAAACCTCGGATTCTTTGAGGATGTCTTCATGGTCTTCCGGATTGCGCTCCAGGTTGCGCTTGAAGGCCAGCAGGGAACCCTCCACCACGCTGCGCACCCAGCCGCGTACCTTGTCGTTGCCGTCGCGCCGCTCGCTCTCCCGTTTGTCGATCTGGGTGCGGACGGCGCGTTCGAACATACTTTGTAACAGAAGCTTAAGGCGAACCTTCTCGGCCAGGCGACTGTGCTCATTGAGAAGACCCGGATCATAAAAACACCACTTCAGATAACCCGCGCCCTCGTTGGCCACCTGATGCACCAGGTCCAGGAACTGGGTGTTGGGCTCCGACTTGCCCACCATGACCGAGTTCAAAAAGGATCGGGAGACGTTCAACTTCTTTGCGATTTCTTTTTGAGTCAGGCCTGTTTCGCCGACCCACCTGGAAAACTCGCTAAACAGGAACACGTTACCCTCCCCCTGGTTTCGGTGCGACAAGCCTAACAGATCGCTCATCATGCCGGCAACAGAGATATGACTTTGTCTTTTTTTGGCGACAGATGTGCTTGACAGACGACAATTGCAATTTTAAATTAACTACAATGCTGAACATTCGGGCAATTGATCACGTTCAAATGATTAGGCACGCCAAAAATGGAAGGAGGACCTTCATGATCACCATGGACCGCTACATCGATACCGTCTTGGGGAATATCTATGCCCCTGCCGATAAACGGGCCCATTTCGAGGCCTGGCTGCGTCTTCAAGTCAACCATCTGCGCAAAAAGGGATTTGCCAACAACGAAATCATGCAGGCCCTGGGCGAACCGGACGTCCTGGCCGTGGAAATGATGAAGGACGACGTCACCACCAGGCTTCGCTTTGCCGGATTCTTCCGCCGCTTTCCCGCCCTGGTGGTCGATATCCTGCTCCTGACGGCTGTAACGGCCTTGCCCTTTGCCTTCGCGGTTAACGTTATAGATGGGGGCAATCCGCCCCCGCCGTTGGTTTTCGTGGCCGTGACCACCATCTTCGCCATCCTGGCTTTCTACCCTACCTTTTTTATCTTGATGGAAGGCACACGCGGCAGAACGCCGGGCAAACGGCTGCTGGGCCTGCGCGTGGTCCGCACCAACGGCGACCCGATTACCATGAAAGACGCATTCCTGCGCACCATCGTCCTGATTTCGCCGCTTCTGCCGTTCGATTTGATCACCGGTCTGGTCAGCAAACGTCGGCAACGCCTGGCCGATCTGATCGCCGACACCGTGGTTGTTCGCGAGGTTCGTGTGAAAACAAGACGCTCATGATACGGTTTGCCGCCCGGGCATCGGTCCGGCTTGGAACGCCGGGGCGGCACCATTCCCGGGAAGCGGGATTGTAAAAAATAAAAACACAACATGGTTCCCGAGAATCGGACTTTCAGGACCCGAAAAGGGGGTTTGCCGACTGGGAATGGTCTGGTTTCGATCAGCGGAAGGGCCTTCATTCCCCAAAAATGGAGACTCCGCTGATTTATTTCACAACATACATCCCGTTTTCGGCCCTACCTGATCATGAGCAAGCGGCCTGTTTCCCGGAAATACAACGCCAATTGGCTTTTGATTGAGCTATTTTCCGGGATTGGAACCGGTCGGCCGCCGGGAAGACGGCACCACTCTCGGGATTGGTGCCGCTCTCAGACCTCAAAGGTAGTCCTGTTCCCAGGAATGATGCCGCCTTCGGCAGCTCCAACCGGACCTTTTCCCAAGAGGAGGACCGGATACTCGGCAAAAAACGGTCTATTTTGTAAAAAAAGTGATGAAATTTCGACTGATTCCTCTCTTTACATCTTTTGAGGGTGTATTTTCCAGAAAACAATAAACTTGCGCCTTTGAACCCGTTCTCTCCCAGTGCGATGAAGTTAAGCAACCGCGGCTACTAAAAATCTCTATCCCGAAGGGATTTTGTATGACCAGCCCCAGGTTGGCGGACAAGACACCGTCTTGACTGCCTACCTGGGGTGATAGATTCAAGATTCCCCCCTACCCCGAAGGGCGTTGTGTACCCTGCTGATGTGACATGACGTGTCTCATTTTTAACGAAACGGTTGGGGCTGATCCACCGGTTTGTCCCATGGCATCCAGGTACACAACGCCCTTCGGGGTAGGGGGAATGGGGGCCGTTACCCCAGGTAGGCCGCGATGACGGAGTCATCACGACCAACCTGGGGCTAATCGTACACAACGCCCTTCGGGGTATAAGAAGACGGTAACAAAGGCAAAAAGGTCAGCGCCTTGAAAAACACCAGGTCATGTGGCATGCAAGCAACACCAACATCGGGCCTTAACTTAATCGCATCGCGGTCTCTCCAGGCCGCTCGGGGTAGGCGACCGGGGTCACAATCGTTTCGAATGATTGATATGAATCAGGCGGTTCGGGCGGTCTACAAAATTCACCTGATTATCCTAATTAATCCAAATTGACTTTTTCTGTAGTGCCTGCTATGTTCGAAATGCATTCAGAAGAAACAACTCGGATTTGGCAATATGAAAAATATCTCGCTTTGCTTGTTCTTTTTGTTATCTCCAACCGTTCTTGGACTTTGTGTCTGGAGTATTGCTGACGAATGCGTGTATATGGCCATTGCATGCGACCCAAAGGCAGATAGGGGCGTGACCTTTCAAATTGGGGATTACGCCTATGCCATGGTTAAAGTTCATGCAACGGGAGAAATCCTTGAAGAAAATGAGGTTGAATGTCCCACGAATGTTCCTTGTGACTGTTTTTGGGACCCTTTCTGTTGTGACGATGATTACCCCGAGGCTCCAAGGTAATTTTTAAACCTCTATGGCTTACCGAATCATTTCAAAAAAGGAAAACCTTCTCGGGTTGATCCTGTTCCTATGCGCCTGCGGAGAACCTCTTACCCAAAAGAGGGTAAACGGTATCCAAACTGTCGATGTTCCGGTTTCACCCTTTTACGATGTAGACACATTTTCCGACGGCCCTTCATGGCAAATTACGCGGCAACTGGTAAGCAACGGGAAGCTCATTTATTTAGGTTCCCCCGGTGAACCTGTCTATGTATTTGACGATCGAGGCCGGTTCCTAAATACGTTAGGCAGGGTCGGCGAGGGTCCTGGAGAATACGGCCTGCGTCGCTTGGGCCTGTATGCCGAGGGAGATGATGTTTGGGTTGTTGATCGCCGAGCGATACAGCATTATCGCGAAGGCCGGTATTACCGCGAGATACGACTGCCTTACCATCCTGACGGCGCCGTTATGAGAAGCAACACCGCGAATCATTTCGCCGTGGACCAGGGTCTTTTGCTTTTCCCATCCAAAAATTTGGACGGTCGTATTGCTTCCCTTATCGATGCCGAGGGCCGGGTTGTCGCTGAAGCGATAGATCCCAATTTCGACGAGCATTTATTGACTTTTACAAGGAAGGCGAAAAATGCCCATTGGCAGACAGCCGACGGGATTTGGTATTGTCTCTACAGCAACACGCCCCGAGTCGCTCTTTTCGATGCCCGCCTTCAATTCATACGAGATTATGCCCTGACCGGGTCGGTTATTGAAGCCTACACCACCCGCTTTTTCGATGAGGCCGCTACGTCGAACCGAAGAGGTGTTGCGCTATTTTTCGGGTTCAGGATTTTCCGTGGAAAGGGATTCGCCATGACTCAGAAGGGCCTTCATCAGTTCGATCTCGATAATGGAGAGGTAGAAGTAATCTACCAGTTAAAGTCTCAGGATATTCCCGGTTCAGAGGGCTATGTACTCTCTTTTCCCTTTTTCGCAATCCTGGACAACGGCAGTATCGTAGTCAGTCAGGCAGGGGACGGCGGAAAGCTTTACAGTGGGCAGCTACCGCTTCGGTAGATGTTGGTTTCCCTTCTTTAAGGGTGTATTTTTCATAAAACAACAGCTATTCATAGAGGCCCTTACCACCACGTGGTTATGTCCAATAGCTTGGGGTTGCCGGCCGGGGACATCATCCGAGTTTTGCGAGGATATGTCCCCGGCCGGCTACCCCAGGCGGTCTACCGATCAACCCATGTGGTCACAATCCGGAAAATTTTTACCGTCGATAAATATCCGGGTCGGCATGACCCCGCTCGGGAGGCCTCTACTCCGGGCGATCTACCGGGGACATCGAGACGGGTTTTGCAAGGAATACCCCCGGCGGACTACCCGGGCCGATCTTGGCAGGTTCACCGAATGGGAATGAAATCGGGATCGGAGAATTTGTTGACCAGAAACTCTATCCAGGCCCGCACCTTGGGCGTGATGTAGCGACGCTCCGGGTAGACCAACCACAGGGTTCCGCTGAGAATGGTACTGCCGGGCATCAACTCCACCAGGCGGCCCGCGGCCAGTTCCGAAAGCAGAAATTCCTCCGGTAACGAGGCAACGCCCAAACCGGCCAGCGCCAATTCCTTGACGGCGGCCAGGTTGTTGGCCGAGATCGAACCGCTGACCGCTACCTGCACCGGGCCGTCCTCACCTTGAAGCGTCCATTGGGTTTTGGCTGACCACCTGGGGAACAGGATGCAACGGTGGGCGCTTAGATCTTCCGGCTTTTTCGGTTCGCCGTAACGGGCCAGGTAGTCGGGCGCGGCCACCAAAACGGGTCGGGAGGTGCGTAACTTGCGCGCCATCAGTTGAGATTCCGGCAGGGCGCGGGCGGCGCGAACGGCCAGGTCGTAGCCCTCGGCAACCAGGTCCAGGTAGCGGTTGCTCATATCCATTTCGATGGAGACCTCGGAGAATTGTTCCAGGAACTCGGCGGCCAGAGGCGCGATCTGCGGCCCCATATCTGCTGGAAGCGTCATGCGAATCAATCCCCTCGGCTCGGACTGCATATGCATCACCGCATCCTCGGTCTCGGACAACTCGGCCAAAATACGACTGCCGCGTTCAAACATCATGGTCCCCGCGTCGGTCAGGCTCAGCCTGCGGGTGGTGCGTTGCAACAGCCGAATCCCCAAACGCTCCTCCAGGCGCGAGATCCTGCGGCTGACCGAGGACTTGGGTGTGTTCAAGCTGCGGGCCGCGGCGCTGAACCCGCCTTCCTCGACAACCTTGATGAAGTAGAGCACATCGTTCAGGTCCTGATTCATCGTTCCCTCCACGGAACAGTCTTTTGCTTTATCTTGCCTGAGTTCCCTCCGTGGAACAACCGTATACTCCCATTGACAAGAAAATGAACGAGGAGGTTCATCATGAACATGCTGACTGCTTACGCACCCCACGCCGCCCGGATCCTGTTGGGTCTCATGTTTTTCGTCTTCGGCTTGAACGGTTTTTTCCACTTCCTACCGCAACCCGCGCCCGAGGGCGCCGCCGCTCAATTCATGGGCGGTTTGGCGGCAGCCCCCTATTTCTTCCCCATGCTGAAAGGCGCCGAGTTATTGATCGGCCTGGCCTTGCTGGGCAACCGCTTCGTCCCCCTGGCTTTAACCATCCTGGCGCCCATTTCCGTCAACATCATAGCCTACAACTTCTTCATGTCTCCTTCCGGTATCGGCATCTCATTGTTCCTCGCCGTACTGCAAATCTACCTGATGTGGTCCTACCGCGAGGCCTACAAAGGCACTCTGGCCGTCAGGGTCCAACTGAACACTACCGAGCAACAAACCGCACCCAAAACCGCCCACGCCTGAACCGATCCATTATCGAACACAACGAGGCCGCCCAACCGGGCGGCCTTTGTTTTTTTATCACTAAATATATCATCCCATGAATCTGCTGGATATGTTTCATTTCGGTTACATGGCATCTTGTATTTAACGCCTGATGGCATTTCTTTCGGCCGGCTACGGGCATGTAAGGGCTAGTACACGCTATCCTGACAAGCCTGAAGCAACTCTCAGGACATTTGAGGCCTTCTACCGCCAACTCACCCATCAGCCGGCCAATTCAGAAGAATTTACGGCCTCTCATTTCAACTTTTTGTGAAATGAGCTGTGCTATACTTCTCGCACGTCCTCAAAGAAGCGTATTAACCGTGTAAACCAAGAAATGATGGGAGGGGGGTCGTTGTTGAATAGCACTTGCTTCAAGTATCAGACTCGAGCTCATTTCGTTGGCTCCCCTGCTTGCATTTTTTTCACACTCTTGCTGTTGGCCGGTTGTTCGGATTCAAAAGAACATCACGGCGGACCGGCTCTTGCCTCACAGATCCCCCTCATCAATTCGACCCTCGTTATGCAAGAACCCGTTGCAGCAAACACGCGAGAAGCAACCGATGAGGTAAAACAGGTATTTGAGATATTCCGTAAAGCCGGAGGCGATGCGGCAAAGAATGCCGTTACCTCCCTTGGAACCAAGCCCTACTCCTTTGGGACACGCCTCATTTCCGATGGTCACCACGATCTTGCTCTTGAATGGTTCATCGGGATGATTGAAGCCAGTCATGGAAAAGAAAAGGGTACCTACTACTACGGGAAAGCCTTCACCCACTTTCGAAAGGGCGAATACGAACAAGCCATGGCGGACGCTAAACTGATCCTGGAAGCCGGATCAACGGACATCATCCGGGCTCGAACCTATTACCTGCTTGGTCTCCTTCATTCCAACCGTGAGGACTACGAAAAAGCCATGCATTCCTACACGCTTGCCCGAAATCTCTACGAGGAGTTGGGAAAGTACGGTGGTGTTTACCTATCCTTCGCGGGTATGGCCAGGATCGCGATCTATCAAAGAGATTACTCATCCGGTGAGCAACTGATTAAACGGGCCGATGATGCGCGGCTCTTGTCCTCCAAAACAATCGGTGCGGGCAGATTAGAAGAGCTCAAAGCGGATATTTGTTTCATGCGCGCTGACTATGCCGGTTTTGTTGAGCATTGCCGAGTGGCGCTCAAAGCCTATCAGGTTGAAAAGCGAAGTGAGTTGGTTTTATGGGTCAATGTTCGTATCGGTTTGGGCAAGGCGCTCCTTGGTGAGTTCAGCGATGCCTACGATTTGGCCGTTGCTAATGACCAAACGATCCATATCACGAATAACATTGCGGCGTTTCACCATAACAATCTCACGCGCATATTGTATCGAAGGTGTAGTGGCATTGATTATGCCGAGTTGAAGGAACCCTACCTTGCCTGGGCAAAAACCGAGAAGCTGGAATCAAAGCTTCTTGAGCTTTTGGCATTGGTGGAAAGTATCAAATGTCCTGATTAGAATGAGGTGTATACCATGACCAATGGCAAAGAATCGGCAGAGGGCCCCAAGAAAGAATCAACGCCGTCAGACGGCTCAAACGCTACTCCGCCGGACAGTGGCGGTCCTGTCCCTGATGATGACATAGACGCCTGAGTCAGGGCGGACTGACACCAAAGTTTTGAGGAAACGAAAAAGCCGGGTGCGTATCCGCGAGGGCAAGCAGCCTTGGCTCTGCCAAACCCTCATAGAGGGCAGGTGTATCTCGCAATATCAGTTCCTTCTTTGAGAATGGAATTTGGACGAGCCGTTCCGGCTTGGCTTTGGATTTGTAAGCATTGAGTGCCTGTGAATACAAGTCGTCCGCTTTTGAATCTGGGTCCAGTTCAGTAGGATTTTCTTGGGGAACAAAAAGTAGAGAAAGTGCAATTCCGGTAGCAAGTACGATCCATAGCCCACGACATGCAAGAGTAGAAAGAATCGAACGGGTTGCGGAAGGATGGGTTCGGCTCATCTCTTCTAGGGATTCATTCTCCTCTCGTCTTGATATGGGTTGATCATTCTTTGGGTGCTCCTGGATATCCTCCCCAGGAACCAGATCTTCATTTACAGAAGGATTCGTTTCGGTGACCGGGTATTCCAAACTGGATAAAAACGCTTGGAATTCTTGCCACTCCTCGTCCTCCCAGCAATCCCGTGGAATCAATAGCTTCCAGCGGTGACCGGACAGACCCGGCAGTCCATTCGAAGCTAGCCCGTCAGAAGGAATGTCTTTCAGTAGATTACCTTTCCGGCGGCGGACCGCATTCTGCGCCCGTCGCCGAATATCGTCAATGGTAATTGTCTTTTGCTCAGTTTTGGGGAAAAGTGCTTCCATGGCCGGCGACCATTTATCTTTCGCCTTGTCGACGTGACTCTTGCAGCCTTTCTGTTTGAGTACTTCTTCCAGGCGTTTCTGAAGGAGACCTCGCTCCTCTGCCATTGCCACAATGGTGATTGGGTTATGGATAACCTTGTCTTCGATTATTTTTAGGAAATCGGCATACAGGAATGTGGCCGCCATTCCATCCCCTCATTTCATCGTCGGCCTTGCCTTTCTCATTTCAAGCAATTGCTCGAACGACTCATGCTTCTACTTCACATGGCGTATTTTTAACCCGAAAGGCGCAATACACGGATCAACTATTTCCAATACACCATGGCGCGACTTTGACGGGCCATGATCGCGCCGCGCGACCATGAAAGTAACATCATGAGAACAAGGGGTTTCTCCTTGGACACCAATTCGGGGATCTTCGATAATGCGTTTGTGGGGTAACAGTCCTCAAATGGTCCGGCAGTGCTTTGATATATGAAAGGCCAATATCGATTCATGACGTTTTCATTTGTTCTCCGAGAAATCCCCGTCTTGCTCGCAGGCAAGGCGGGTCTTTTTCAGATTCATGAATTGGAGTCGTAGGGAA
>JASJCB010000211.1 GCA_030066195.1 Acidobacteriota bacterium | reverse complement strand
CCAGGTGAAGATCCGTGGTTTCCGGGTAGAGCCGGGCGAGGTTGAAGCCGTTCTGGTCAGGCTGCCCGGGGTAACAGGAGCTGCTGTAATTGCGCGCCCGAGTCAGGCGGGCAACATGCAACTGGCCGCTTTTGTGACCGGCGATACCACGCCCGTTCGGTTACGCGAGCAACTGACGGCGCAACTGCCCGACTATCTGGTGCCTGCCGGGGTGACCGTTCTGGACAGCCTGCCCGAAACCACTACCGGCAAGATCGACCGCCGCGCTTTGAGCGGGTTGCGGACGGTTGAGTCCGGACGCGCCCATGCACCGCCGCAAACACCGGCGGAGCGCGCGCTGGCCGAGGTCTGGCAAGGTATTCTCGGCGAGACCCGCGTGGGCCGCGACGACAACTTCTTCGAACTGGGCGGTGATTCCATTTCCGGCCTGCAAGTGGTGGCCCGTGCCCGGCAGGCCGGTTATCTGCTCAGTCCCCAAGATCTCTTTCGGCATCAGACTCTGGCCCGCCTGGCCGCGGCGGCCCGCGAGGGCGACGGCATACAGGCCGAGCAGGGACGCGTTACCGGTGAACTGCCGGCCACGCCCATCCAGGCATGGTTCTTCGAGCAGGACATGCCGGAGCGGCACCATTACAACCACGGCATGTTGTTGAAGCCGGGCCGGCCTCTGAACGCGGACCACCTGCGTCAGGCCGCCGCCTTGTTGCAAGAACATCACGATGCCCTGCGTCTTCGTTTTCAAGACGGTCAGGCCCGGCTTATGGGACCGTGTGAACCGCCCTTCCAGGTCATTCAGCTGAACGGAGTGGACCCGGAAGCGGTCAGCGCCCATTCCGCCGAGATTCAGGCAAGTCTGAAGCTCGACACGGGACCCATCTGGCGGATGGTGTATTTCCACTCCGGCGTTCCCGGTGGCGACCGTCTCCTGGTCGTCATCCATCACCTGGCCGTTGACGGGGTCTCCCAGCCTGTTCTTATGGAAGATTTCGCCACCGCGCTGACCGCGCTGTCGCACGAGGAACATCCCCAACTCCCGGCCAAAACCACCTCGCTAAAAACCTACTCGGAACGGCTCCGCGGCCTGGCCTGTAACCTGCCGCAAGCCGAGCACGATTTCTGGCTGAATCAGCCGTCTGCGACCCCGTTGCCTCGCGACGGTCAAAACTCCGGCAGCGTCAATCAAATGGGCGGCACGCAAACCCTGCGTATCTCCCTGTCCCAAGCTACCACGCATAATCTGCTGCACCGCGTGCCCGCAGCCTGGCGGGTCCGCGTCGACGACCTGCTCATCTGCGCCTTGGCCCGTACCCTGGCTTCTGTGGCCGATGCGGCCCGTGTACGCCTGGCCCTGGAGAGTCATGGCCGCGATACCGGTCTACCTGATCTGGACCTGAGCCGCACCGTGGGTTGGTTCACCAGTCTGTACCCCGTTACCCTGGACCTTACGGAAGCAGATGAACCGGGCGCCTGCCTGAAAGCGGTCAAGCAGCATTTGTGCACCGTGCCTCGCGGTGGTATCGGCTACGGCCTGTTGCGCTACCTGGGCAGCCGGACCCTTCGCGAGACACTGGCTGCCGTGCCGAACGCCGAGGTCACATTCAACTACCTGGGCCGCCGGGGCGGGGCGGGACAGGGGGGACTCTTCGCACTCGCGCCCGAGCCCGTCGGTCCCGAGATGAGTCCTACCGGGGTGCGCGACACCCTGTTGGAAATCAACGCCGCGGCCCATGGGGACGAACTCCACCTGGATTGGCGCTACCACCCCGCCTTCCACCATGCCGACACCATCCGCGCCTGGGCCGATGACTTCCGGGACCAACTGGCGCTGTTGATCGATCACTGTCTGGCGAACCCCGGTCAGGGTCTGACGCCCGCCGATTTTCCTCTGGTCGATCTGACCCAGGCACAGCTGGACCACCTGGAGAACGTGGCAACCATCCTGCCCCTTTCGCCCATGCAGGAGGGCATGCTCTTTCATCACATCTACGAGGGGCCCGGCACCGGTAACTATTTCGAACAAATGCACTGCACCCTGTGCGGCGAACTGGACCGCGCCCGCTTCCGCAAGGCGTGGCAACTGGCGGCTGACCGCCATCATGCCCTGCGCGCCGCCTTCCATTGGGAAGGCTTCGCAACGCCGATCCAGCGCATCGCCCGCGCCGTTGACCTGCCCTGGGTCGAGGAAGATTGGCGCCACGACCACGGCCCCGAGCGCCTGGATGCCTGGCTGGCCCGGGACCGGGCGCGGGGCTTCGACATCACCGCAGCCCCCTTGATGCGTTTTGCCCTGCTGCAAACCGGCCTGGACGCCCACATTTTCGTGTGGAGCCACCATCACTTGTTGCTGGACGGTTGGTCCCTGCCCAACCTGCTGCAGGAGGTGTTCGGCCTGTACCGTTTGCTGCAAGAGGACGCCGCACCCACCCTGCCCGAACCGCCTGCCTGGCCCGATTACCTGGCGTGGCTGGCCGGCCGGGACCCGGTCGCGGCCCGCGCCTTTTGGCAAACCGAACTGTCCGGCCTTGGAGAACCCACGCCGCTGCCCGCGGCCAACGAACCGCTTCAGGACGAAAGCCCGCAACAAGCCCATGTCGACCTGTTACTGAACGCGAACGATACCGGCAACCTGAACGCCGCGGCCCGCCGTCTGCACATCACCCCGGCTACCCTGGTGCAAGGAGCCTGGGCCCTGCTGCTTGCCCGGTACACCGCCAAGCACGATGTTACCTTCGGGACCACGGTCTCGGGCCGGCCCATGGGTGTGCACCGCGTTGAAGACATGGTCGGTTTGTTCATCAACACCCTGCCCGTACGGGTCACCCTGGACGATCATCAGGACGCCGCCTCCTGGCTGCAACAGTTGCACCAGGCCCAAGGCGCCCGCGAGGCGTTCGCCCACACCCCGCTTACCGACATCCAGGCGGCAAGCGATCTTCCCGCCGATCTGCACCTGTTCGAGACTATCGTGGTCTTTGAAAACTACCCGGTAGACAACGCGATGCAACAGCAGGCCGGTGACCTGGCCGTGATGGACGTGACCAGTTTCGTGCAGACCCACAACCCGTTGACCCTGGTGGCCTCTCCCGGTGAGACCCTGAGCTTTCGATTGAACTACCGCGTCGCACGCTTCGCCACAACGGCGGTCCGGGCATTGATGGATCATTTCAAGCAACTGCTGCTGCAATTGGCCGCCGCAAACGATGCGCCCCTGCACACCTTCGACATGATGGATGAGGCGGGCCGCCAGGCCCAGTTGGTTACCTGGAATCAAACCACTACGGACTACCCTCGCGAGGCCGATCCGGCCTCTCTTGTCGCCGAGATCGCCGGACAGTTCCCCGACCGCCCGGCCCTGGATTTCGGCCCTGGCAAACCCATGACCTATGCCCAATTGATCGACCGCGCCGACGCCATGGCCGGTCTGTTACAGCGGCGCGGCGTGGGCCTGGAAATTCCGGTCGGTCTGATGTTGCCCCGCTCGACCGACATGGTGGTCAGCATGCTGGCCATTGTGCGTGCGGGCGGCGTCTACGTGCCGCTGGACCCGGACTATCCGGCTGAGCGCCTGAGCTTCATGGCCCGCGACGCCGGGTTGGCTCTGCTGATTGTTGACGGCGAGCGCCCGGCTGACCTGCCCTGCCCCATCCTGACCCTCAACGAGATCCACGGGCAAGCCGTTGAGGCAACCCCGCCGTTCCCCGAGTTGAGCGGCGGTAACCTGGCCTATATGATCTACACCTCCGGCTCCACCGGCCGGCCCAAGGGCACCATGATTCCCCACCGCTCCGTGGTGCGGCTGGTGCGCAACACCAACTACCTCGTCATCACCCCGGATGATCGCGTGGCCCAGACGGCCAATGCCTCCTTCGACGCCATCACGCTGGAAGTCTGGGGTGCGCTGCTGAACGGCGCTTGCCTGGTGGGCGTACCCACCGATCTGATCCTGCAACCTGAGCGCTGCATCCCCTGGCTTCGCGATAAGGGTGTGTCGGTGTTGTGGCTGACCACCTCGTTGTTCCACAACTACGTGCAGCACGACGCCGCCTGCTTCCAGGGCTTCCGCGCCGTGATCTTCGGCGGCGAGGCCATGGACACGGGTCGGGTCGGCCAGGTCTTGAATGCGGGCGGGCCGCAACACCTGATTAACGGCTACGGCCCCACGGAGAGTACCACGTTTGCGGTTACCCTGAACGTGACCGACGTCCGCGACCGCCGCTGCCGCATCGGCCACACCATCGCCAACACCACCGCCTACGTGCTGGATCACCGCCTTACCCCGGTGGCCGTGGGGGTGCCCGGTGAACTGTTGCTGGGCGGCGACGGTCTGGCTCGCGGTTATCTGGGTCGTCCCGGCTTGACCGCTGAGCGCTTTATACCCCACCCCTTCATCAGCGGCGAGCGCCTCTACCGCACGGGTGACCTGGTCCGCCGCCTGTCCGACGGCCAGTTGGAGTATCTGGGCCGTATGGATGCGCAGGTCAAAATTCGCGGCTTCCGCATCGAGCCGGCCGAGATCCGCCACGTACTGGAAGACCTGGACGGCGTAACTCGCGCTGAGGTCATTGCCCGAAATACGGCGGCGGGCAAACAACTGATCGCTTATGTACAGGGCACAGCCGCGACCGATACGCTGCAAACGGAACTATCGCGGCGCTTGCCCGCCTACATGGTTCCTTCCGCTTTCGTCACCCTGGACGTCTTCCCGCTGACACCCAACGGTAAGTTGGACCGCCGAGCCCTGCCCGAACCGGGTGTGGCCGCGGGGAAACGCATTGCCCCGCGCAACCATTTGGAAGAGAGCCTGTGGCATATCTGGTCCGATATCCTGGAGACCGATGCCTTCGGTGTGACCGATAACTTCTTCGACCTGGGCGGCCACTCGCTGACGGCGACCCGTGCGGTCTCGCAAATCCGCGACCGCCTGGAGCGCGAAGTGCCCTTGCGCCGGTTGTTCGAGACGCCCACCATCGCGGGTCTGGCCGTGGCTCTGAAGCAGGCGGACCAGGTCACCCTGCCGCCCATCCAACCCGTGGACGGCGACGGGCCCATTCCCCTTTCCTTTGCCCAGCAGCGCCTGTGGTTCTTCGAGAAACTGAGGTCCGGCGGGCCCACCTTCAACTTATTCCAGGCCACCTGGCTGGACGGTCCCCTGGACACCGCCGCCCTGACCGCGTCGCTAAACGATCTGGCGGCCCGCCACGATATCCTGCGCACCACCTTCCACGACCCGGACGGGACGCCGGTCCAGGTGGTGGCGCCGTTCAAGGTCGTGGACCTGCCCCTGATCGACCTGAGCGGCATGGCCGCAACCCGGATCGACATGGTCATTCGCGTTCTGGCCGAACGCGATACCCGGAAGATCTTCGATCTGGAACGGGGGCCGCTGCTGCGAGTGAGCCTATTTCGACTGGACGCGCAGCGGCACATGTTGTTCGCCAACCAGCACCATATCATTTCGGACGGATGGTCCATGGGTATCCTGATCGAGGAGTTGGCCGAGGGTTATCGGCGTCACTTGGGCGGCGAGGGCGTGCGGCCGCAACCGCCGGCCGTGCAGTACGCTGACTACGCCCGCTGGCAGCAGGAACACCTGGGCGGGGAGAAACTGGACGCCCAACTGGCCTGGTGGCGTGAGCGCCTGAAGAACATGCCGTCCCTGCTGAACCTGCCCACCGACCGGCCGCGGCCCGTCATCCAATCCTCGGCGGGTGGTCAGTTGATATTTCAGTGGGACGCCGATCTGGCCGAGGCCCTGCGCGGCTTCTGTCAGGCCCGGGGCGCCACACTCTTTACGTGTTTGCAGGCGGTTTTCGCGACGCTGCTGCACCGCTACAGTAATCAAGACGATTTTGCCATCGGTACCCCGTTTGCGAACCGGGGCCGGGCCGAAATCGAACCCTTGATCGGGTTCTTCGTGAATACCCTGGTGCTGCGCCAGAATTTTAGCGATCAACCCAGCTTTGGGACCTTGCTGGCACGGGCCGCACAAGAAGTACCGGACGTCTTCAGTCATGCGGACATTCCCTTCGAGCGCGTGGTCGACGCCCTGCAACCCGTGCGCAATACCAGCCATACGCCGCTGTTCCAAACCATGTTCGTGCTGCAGAACACGCCGGAGGGCAGCGGCAACCTGCCCGGCGTGCGGGTCAGCGGCATGGAGCACGAGATCCGCACGGCCCAGTTCGACCTTTCGCTGGAGATCACAGAGCGATCGGATGGTTTGCACGCTGCCCTGGAGTACAATACCGACCTGTTCAACCGGAGCACGGCCGAGCGCTTTTGGACGCACCTGACCAATCTGACTCGGGCCATTCTGGCCAACCCCGATCTGCCGGTCACCCGGCTGGACTTCCTGACCTGGGAGGAGCGCGATACCCTGGTGACCGCATGGGGCGGTACGACCGAACCTAGACCGTTGAAAACGCTGGCCGCCCTGTTCGCGGACCAGGCGGCGACTCATCCCAACGCGCCGGCTGTCATCATGGATCGTCAGGAGGGTGAGCCGGAAACCCTGACCTACGCTCAACTGGACCGGCGCGCCGAACGGCTGGCCGCGGTGCTGCACGGTCATGGCGCGGGTCCCGAGAAGGTGGTGGCCGTGCACGCCGAGCGGACGGTGGACTGGGTGTGCGGCATGCTGGCTGTCTGGAAGGCGGGCGGCGTCTATCTGCCGCTGGACCCGGCCCTGCCCGTCGAGCGCCTGAGGCTCATGCTGGAAGAAACCGAACCGGTGGCCGTACTGGCCCGGCCGGAAATGAACGGTCTCCTGCCGGACATCGATGCGCCGGTCATCGATCCCGAGGCAGGCGCCGATCCCGTGGCGCTGTCTCCGACTGATCCGGCCTGTATCGCCTATGTAATTTATACCTCGGGCTCCACGGGCCGTCCCAAGGGCGTCATGGGCACCCATCAGGCCATGAACAACCTGGCGATGGAGCAACGCACCCATTTCGAGGCGGGACCGGGTTCCCGGGTCCTGCAGTTCTTCACGGCAAGCTTCGATGCCTCCCTGTGGGAAATCGTCATGGCCCTGATGAACGGCGGCGCCCTGGTGTCGGCGGAACCTGAAGCCCTGGTGCCCGGCCCTGAACTGGCCGATCTACTGGAACGCCGCGCCATTACACATGCCACCATGACTCCTTCTGTACTGGCCAACACGCCGCAACGGGATTTCCCGGACCTTAAGGTGCTGGTCACGTGCGGTGAAGCCTGCTCCATCGACCTGGTGACGCGTTTCGCACCGGGCCGCAAGTTCTTCAACGCCTACGGGCCCACCGAAACCGCGATCTGCGGCGCCATGGCGCGCTGTCGGCCCGGTGAGGACGTTACGCCTATCGGCAGGCCCCTGACCAACTTCAGCACCTATGTGCTGGACCCGGCCCTGCACCTGACGCCCGTGGGGGTTCCAGGCGAGTTGTGCATCGGCGGGCTTGGCCCCGTGCGCGGTTATCTGAATCGCCCGCACCTGACCGCTGAGCGTTTCATACCCGATCCCTTCGGGAAAGAACCGGGCGGTCGCCTGTACCGTACGGGTGATCTGGTGCGCTATCTGCCCGACGGTCAAATCGATTTCCTGGGCCGGGTGGACCACCAGGTCAAGCTACGCGGTTTCCGCATCGAATTGGACGAGGTGACCACGGCCGTCCTTCAATCGCCCGCCGTGGCCGAGGCTGTCAGCGTGGTGAAAGGAGACCGCCTTGTATCCTATGTGGTCCCCACCGAAGCCGGTGAAGGATTGCAGGCGGAGCTACGCGCTTTCCTGAGCGCCAAACTGCCTGCCTACATGGTGCCCTCACTGTTCGTGACCATGAACGCCCTGCCGTTGACGTCCGCCGGAAAGGTCAACCGCCGCGCCCTGCCTGAACCCGATTTCGGCGCCGGCGCTGAAGCCTATGTGGCTCCGCGCACGCCTGTCGAAAAACAACTGGCCGCCATTTGGGCCGAGGTCCTGCAACTGGAACGGGTCGGGGTGACCGACAATTTCTTCGACATCGGCGGGTATTCTCTACTCGCGACCCAGGTCATCTCCCGCATCCGTCGACAGTTCGAGATGGAAATTCCCCTCGCCGGTCTGTTCGAAGATCCCACCATTGCCCAATTGAGCGGTTTGATCGAGGCCGCGTTGTTGACCCATGAAGCCCCTGCCGGAGACGATATGGAATCCGGTGATTTCGATGATTTGGAAGAAGGTGAAATATGAGCCTTGTCGGAACCCTCCTATCCGACCTGCGCGCCTCCGGTATCCGTTTGTGGGTGGAAGGCGAACGACTCAAATTCGAGGCCCCCAAGGGCGCCCTGACCCCGGAGTTACGCACCCGCCTGAAACAGCATAAGTCCGAGGTCATGGCGTTGCTGCACAAGGCCCAAAGCGTGGAGAAAACCACCCTGCCCGAGATCGGCAAGGCCGACCGTGATCTGCCTCTGCCCTTGTCCTATTCCCAGCAGCGACTGTGGTTTCTGGAACAGTTGGAAGGCAGCAACAGCGTCTATAACACCCCGCTCAGTCTCCGCCTGCTGGGCGCTATTTCTCCCCAAATCATGTTTGCCGCCATTGAAGAAATCGTGCGCCGTCACGAGGTTCTGCGCACCAGTTTCCAAGCTTTGGACGGCGAAGCCGTGCAGGTCATTGCCCCCGAACCTGTCCTGGCAGGCGGCCTGATCGACCTCAGCGACCTGCCCTCTGAAGAGGCCGAAACCATCCTCACCCGCCTGGCGCTTGCCCAGATCGAAAATCCCTTCGACCTGGCCCGCGGCCCGCTTTTCCGGGCGGCTGTTGTCCGCATGGCGCCGGAAGACCACGCCCTGTTGGTGACCATGCACCACATCATTTCAGACGGCTGGTCCAACAGCGTGGTGGTGCGCGAACTGACGGCCCTCTACGGGCACATGCTGACCACCGGTGATTCCCCCGAGGGGATTCTGCCGCCGCTGAACATTCAATACGCCGACCACGCCGTATGGCAACGCAACTGGATGGCCGGTGAGCAACTGGAAAAGCAAATGACATGGTGGCGCAAACACCTCGACGGTGCGCCGACTTCACTGGAACTGCCCACCGACCGACCGCGCCCGGCCGTCCAAACCTTCAACGGCCGCGCGCTCGACTTCCTGGTCTTCGCCGAAACCATGACCGCGCTGGACACCCTCTGTCAACGCACCGGCGCCACCCTTTACATGGTGGTGACAGCTGTCTACGGCCTTTTACTGGGCCGCTACGCCGGCACGGACGACGTGCTGATCGGCTCGCCGATTGCGGGCCGCAATCGGCAGGAATTGGAACCCCTGATCGGCTTCTTTATCAACAACCTCATCCTGCGCTGCCGCATGCAGGACGATCCCGGTTTCCTGGACTATCTGAACGACATCCGGCAGATGACCATGGGCGCCTTTGCCCATCAGGACATGCCCTTCGAGAAACTGGTGGCCGAACTGCAACCGGAGCGGGACCGTAGCCGGAGCCCTTTCTTCCAGGTGACCCTGACTCTACAAAATGCCCCCGGCGGTGCGCTGGACCTGCCGGGTCTGCGCCCGGCGCCCCAGGAAACCGACTATGTGGCTGCCAAGTATGATCTGGTGCTGATTCTGGAGGAAGGCGGCGGTCAGTTAAGCGGTTATCTGGAATACAATACCGATCTCTTTGACGATAGCAGCGCACAGCGCTTCGCGACCCATTACGTCCACTTGCTGGAACAGGTGGTCGCCCACCCGGAACAAACCCTGTCACAACTGGACATGTTACCCGCCGATGAACGCGAGAACCTGCTCACTGTTTGGAACGATTCGGCACGGCCCTACCCTCGCGAACGCGCCTTGCCGGACCTGGTCTTCGAAGCGGCGGCCCGCAATCCCCAGGCGCCGGCCCTGGTCTACCCGCCGCTGGACGACCCTGGCGGCGAACCGATTACTTGGACCTACGGCCAACTCACTGAACGCGCCCATCAACTGGCTCACTACCTGCAAATGTTGGGCGTGATGCAGGAAACCCCGGTGGGCCTGTGCGTCAACCGCTCGGCCGAGATGATCATGGCCATGCTGGCCATTCTGGAAGCCGGCGGTTATTACGTACCCCTGGACCCGGGTTACCCGCAAGAACGACTTGCGCATATGCTCTCCGATGCCGGACCTCCCATACTGGTGGCTCAGGAAGAAACCCTGGACCTGCTGCCCTCCGTGGAACTGAACTTCATCTCTACCGTGTCTCTGGACGAGGATTGGGACATGCTGACTGATGAGCCGACGGAACCCCTGGCGTTGACCGTGGACCCGGAGGTTCCGGCCTATCTGGTCTACACCTCCGGTTCCACCGGTGTGCCCAAGGGTGTGGTGGTCAATCATCGCGCCGTGAACCGGTTGGTCTTCAACAGCGATTACGTCACCATACGCCCCGAGGATGCCGTGGCCCAGGCCGCCAATGCCAACTTCGACGCCATTACCTTCGAGGTTTGGGGCGCGTTGCTGAACGGCGCTCGCGTGGTGGGCATTCCCCCCAAAATGGCATTGGAGCCCTCGGTCTGCGTGGACTTTCTGCGCCGACAAAAGGTCAGTGTGATGTTCACCACCACGGCCCTGTTCAACACCTTTGTTCGCGAGATACCCGACGCCTTCAGCAGCCTGCGCGTGCTGATGTTCGGCGGCGAACAATGCGACGTGGGCCGCATTGCCGAGGTTCTGGAACACGGCAAACCGGATGATCTCTTGCACGTCTACGGCCCCACCGAAAATACCACCTTCTCCACCTGGCGCCCGGTCACCGATGTTTCCGGCGGCCGCTGTCCCATCGGCAACGTGTTGGCCAACAGCACGGCCTACGTGGTGGACCGTCATTTGCGCCTGAGCGGCGTGGGGGTACCCGGTGAACTCTACCTGGGCGGCGACGGTTTGGCGCGGGGTTATTTCGAACGTCGCGCCCTGACTGCCGAGCGCTTTGTGCCCAATCCTTTTAATGGGGACGGCGAACGCCTGTATAAAACCGGTGACCTGGTCCGTCGTCTGGAAGACGGCGCCATCGACTTCCTCGGCCGTGTGGACCATCAGGTCAAGCTGCGCGGCTTCCGCATCGAGTTGGGTGAAATCGAAACCGCGTTGGCCGATGCGCCCGGCGTGGCTGATGTCATCGTGATTCTGCGTAACGACGACGGCAACAAACGGCTCGTAGCCTACGTGGTGCTGGAAGAGACGGAGCGGGGCAGCGATTTGCGCGACTACCTGGGCGAGCGCCTGCCGGATTACATGATCCCCGGCGCTTTCGTGACCATGGAGCAACTACCCCTGAACGCCAACGGCAAGGTAGACCGCAAGCGCCTGCCCGCGCCGGAATCCGGCGGCAGCGAGGAAACCTATGTGGCGCCGCGAAGCGAATTGGAACAGCGTCTTGTCGATATCTGGGCGGAGACCCTGAAGCTGGAGAAGATCGGGGTCCATGATGACTTCTTCGACATCGGCGGCCACTCGCTGATGGCCACGCAGGTCATCTCACGGATGCGTGAGGTCTTCGGCCTGGAGTTGCCGTTACAGGCCCTGTTCGAAGCGCCCACCATTGCCGGGCTGGCCGGAAAGCTGGCCGAGGCCGTAGCCAATCGCAGCTTCGGCCGTCCACCCCTGAAACCCGTCCCCCGCGACGGCAACCTGCCCTTATCCTTCGCCCAGCAGCGGATGTGGTTCTTCCAACAGATCGAGGGCGCCACGGCGACCTATAACGTACCCAACTTCCTGCGCCTGCGCGGCCCGCTCTCGGTTGCCGATCTGGGCCGCGCCCTGGACGCTATCGTGACGCGCCATGAAAGCCTGCGCACCACTTTCCCGGATGTGGACGGCGCCCCCGTCCAGAAGATCGCCGAGCCCACTCCTTTCCCGCTGGCGGTAACCGATTGGCGCGGCCGGGATACTGAAGCATTGCTGCCGGAACTGGCGGAACGGATGTATCTGCGGCCTTTCGATTTGGCAGAAGGCCCCTTGTTGCGCGTCCATCTGGTGCGTCTGGCCGATGAGGACCACGCCCTGTTGGTGAACGCGCACCACATCATCTCCGACGGCTGGTCCATCGGCATCTTCACCAATGAACTGGCCGCGGCCTATACCGGATTAGTGATCAGAGGCGATGCCGGACTGCAACCCCCGGCGATTCAGTACGCCGACTTTGCGGCCTGGCAAAGGGCCTGGCTGGATGGTGAGGTGTTGGACCAACAAACAGCCTACTGGACGGAGCAACTGGCCGATCTGCCTGCCTTGCACGGTCTGGCTACCGATTTCCCTCGCCCTCCTGTCTTCACCTACCGGGGCGACGTGACGCCCCTCGTTTTGGATGCGGACCTCACCCGTGCTTTGCGCCGGGCATGTCAACGCACAGGTGCTACCCTGTTCATGACCCTGCAAGCTGCTTTTGCCGCCATGCTTGCCCGCTACAGCACTTTGGACGACATTGTTCTGGGCACTCCTATTGCCAACCGCACCCAGGGCGAACTGGAACCGCTGATCGGCTTTTTTGTCAACACCCTGGTCCTGCGTACCGATCTCTCGGACAACCCGACCTTCAATCAGTTGGTGGATCGGGTGTGCGCCACATCCCTGGCCGCTTATGATCATCAGGATATCCCCTTCGAACAACTTGTCGAAACGCTTCAGCCGGAGCGCAGCCAGAGTTACACGCCCCTGTTCCAAATCATGTTCTCGTTGCAAAACGCACCGGAAGGTGAACTGTCTCTGCCCGGCTTGACCCTGGATGGCGTTGAATCTACACACCACGTGGCCAAGTTCGACTTGCACCTGACCATGAGTGAGGCCGGCGACGTGGTGAGCGGCGGTTTGGAATTCAATACGGATCTGTTTGTCAAAGCCACCGCTGAACGCATGACCGTTCACTTCGAGTCCCTGTTGCGGGCCGCGTTGGCGGAACCGGAAGTGCCGATTAAACAACTGCCCCTACTCAGCGAAGCCGAACGCACCCTGATCCTGGAAGGATTCAACAGCGACAAGCGCGACTTCCCCGAGAAAGACCTGGCCTTGCGCGTAGCCGAAGTAGCAAAACGCCGGCCTCAAGCGGTAGCCGCCGTCGGCATGGACGGCAGCGAATTGAGCTTCGAGCAACTGTTGGCGCGCGCCGATGCCGTGGGCGCCATGCTGCACGAACGAGGCATCGGTCCCGATGACGTGGTGGGCATCTGCATTCCCCGTTCCTTCGGCATGTTGACGGCCGTGCTGGGCGTGTGGCGGGCGGGGGCGGCCTACCTGCCGCTGGACCCCGGTTGGCCCCGCGAGCGCCTGAAGCTGATGCTGGACGATGCCGGGACCACCACGGTATTGGTGACGCCGGGCACGGCTGACCGCTTGCCCGATTGCGAACGCATCTTCCTGGACGAACGGGGCGTGTCGACCGAGGCGCCGCAAACGGCCCTTCCCCATGTGCCCGTGACCGGCAAGCATATCGGCTTCCTGATCTACACCTCCGGTTCGACCGGGCGGCCCAAGGGCGTGGTGGTGCACCGGGGCATGCTGGCCAACCTGATCGACCATATGCAGATCGTAACGCCGAAACCGGGCCGGGTGATGCAGTTCATGACGCTGAGCTTCGACGTGCATTTTCAGGAGATTTTCGCCGCGTGGATCAACGCTGACCCCGTGGTCCTGATCGACGAGGAGACCCGCCGCGACGCCCGCTTGTTGCTGAAGCGCCTCAACGAAACCCGGGCCGAACGCCTGCACCTGCCCTTTGTGGCCCTGCAACAGTTGGCCGAGGAGGCCGTGGAAACCGGGAACTGGCCCGTCTCTCTGCGCGAACTGATCAGCGCGGGCGAGCAGTTGCGCATCACCCCGGCGCTCCGGGCGTTGCTGGACCATCTGCCCGACTGCCGCATGCACAACCATTACGGCCCGTCCGAAACCCACGCCTGCACCATGCACACCCTGCGCGAGGATGAATACGAACTGGTGCCCGTGGGCGTGCCCAACGCCAATGTCACCCATTACATCCTGGACGCGTTCATGGAATCCGTGCCCTTGGGCGTGGTGGGTCAACTTTATATCGGCGGCGCCATGGTGGGCCGGGGTTACCGCAACCGGCCCAAGCTGACCGCCGAGCGTTTTATTCCCGATCCCTTCGGCGACCCGGGCTCGCGCTTGTACACCTCCGGCGACCTGGCCCGTTATGAGCCGGGCGGCGTGATTCACTTCCTTGGCCGGGCCGACACCCAGATCAAGGTGCGCGGCTTCCGCATCGAGCCGGGGGAGATCGAGGGATCGCTGGACCGGCACGAGGCCGTCAGCCGCACCGTGGTGATTGCCCACACCCTGCGTCCCGGCATCAACCAGTTGATTGCCTATGTGCAACTGACCGAACCCCACGCGCTGAACGCCCTTGAATGTCGCGCCTTTCTTGCCGAGCGCCTGCCCGAGTACATGGTGCCCAACCGCTTTGTCTTCATGCCCGACGGGTTCCCGCTCACGCCCAGCGGCAAGGTGAACCGCCGCGCCCTGCCGGACCCCGGTCCCCCCGAGAGTGAGGGCGAAGGTGTCGCTCCGCGCACGCCCACCGAGGAGATGCTGGCCGCTATCTGGAGCGAGGTGCTGCATTTGGACGGAGCGGCCGGCATTCACGACAGCTTTTTCGACCTGGGCGGGCACTCTCTGCTCGCCACTCGTGTGGCCGCCCGTGCGGCAAAAACATTCGAGGTGGAACTACCCGTACGCACCCTCTTCGAGGCAACCACCGTGGCGCAACTGGCTGCTCACATCGACAACTGCCGACGCGAGCGCAACAACCAGGCCACGGCGCCGATTCCCGTGGTTGACCGCAACGGAACCCTGCCGCTGAGCTTTGCCCAGGAGCGTTTGTGGTTCCTGGACCAGATGGGCGCGGCGGGCGCAACCCAAAACCTGTTCTTCGCCATGCGCCTGCGCGGTGACCTGGACGCGGCGGCTTTGGAAGCCGCGGTGAGTACGGTTGTGGCGCGCCACGAGGTTTTGCGCACCAGTTTCCGCACCGAGGGCGGTGAGGCGCGCCTGCACGTGCACCCGGCCGAGTCCGTGGTCTTCCCCAAGGTGGACCTGAACCATCTTGATGAGGAGGCCCGAGAGGCGGAACTGGAGGCGCTGAAACAACAGGAGAGCCACCAGGTCTTCGACCTGTCCGCCGCACCGCCGTTCAGTTGCCTGCTTTGCGCAATGAGTCCCGACGAGCACGTCTTCCTGCTGACCCAGCACCACATCATTACAGACGGCTGGTCGCTGGGCATCTTCGTGCGCGAGGTAACCGCCGCCTATGCAGCTCTGAGCGCGGGACAGGAACCGCAACTGTCCGAACTGCCGGTACAGTATACCGACTTTGCTTCATGGCAGCGGAACTGGCTGCAAGGGGAGGAACTGGACCGCCAACTGGGTTACTGGCGCGGGTGTCTGGCCCATCTGCCCACCCTGTCCCTGCCTACCGATTACCCGCGCCCGGAACAGTTGACCTATCACGGCGACGGCGTGACCACCACCTTGGACCCCGAACTGAGCGCCGCCCTGCAAACGCTTTCGCGGCATCACGGTTGTACCCTGTTCATGACCCTGCTGGCGGTCTTCCAAGTTCTGCTGGCCCGACATGCGGGCCAGGACGATATTGCCGTCGGCACACCCATCGCGGGTCGTAACCGCAACGGTATTCAAGACCTGATCGGTTTCTTCATCAACACCCTGGTCTTGCGCGGCGACCTCTCGGGCGATCCCTTGTTCACCGAACTGCTCGACCGCACGCGTGAAAGCACCCTGGCCGCTTACGACCACCAGGATTTGCCCTTCGCCCGTCTGGTCGAGGCGCTGAGCCCCAAGCGCGACCGGGGCCGCAATCCCTTGTTCCAGGTCTATTTCAACATGCTGAACTTTGGTCAGGAGGATGTGGAACTGAGCGGGTTGACCATGGAGATGTTGGGCTCCGTGGGCTTTACCACGCACTTCGACTTGACCCTGGTAGCTACCGAAAGCGCGGACGGCCTGTTCCTGCGCATGGAGTTCAACACGGACCTGTTCGCTAAGGAAACCGTGGCGGACTTCCTGAACAGATATGAAAACCTTTTACGCGCCGTGGCGACCACGCCGGAGCGACGCCTGTCCACCCTGCCGATGCTGAGCGCCGCCGTTACGCCCGCCGCGCCGATCAGGCCCGATCGGGCATTTGAACCCATGCCCGAGAACGTACAGGCCATGAGCATTCCCCGACGGTTCGATCAGGTAGCGCGTTCTGCCCCACAAGCCGTCGCGGTGGCGGGTTCCACCGAACGGCTGACGTATGGTCAACTGAATGATCGCGCTCGGCAGATTGCGGATTGCCTACAGGCGCACTGTGGCAAGGAACCGGGTCGTGTGGTGCTGTTGCTGAACCACGATACCGCCATGGTGTCGGCCCTGCTGGGCGTCCTCTTCGCCGGCAAGACCTATGTGCCCGTTGATCCCCTGTATCCGGAAGATCGTCAGGCGTTCATCATCGAAGACAGCATGGCCTCGCTGCTCCTGTGTGATCGGGCCAATGCCGAACGGGCACGCGCTCTGACCGAACTGCCGGTAGTGGTGGCGGAAGACATCCCCGCATCCAAAGGTATGCAACTGTCTGAGATCGATCCTGACAATCCGGCCTATATCCTCTACACCTCAGGTTCCACCGGTAAACCCAAGGGCGTATTGCAGCGCCATCGTGGGGTGACGGGCCATATCCGCGCCTATGTGAACGGTCTGCACGCGGG
>JASJCB010000210.1 GCA_030066195.1 Acidobacteriota bacterium | reverse complement strand
ACAAAAAACCTGAAAGATAGTAAATCGGTGATGCAAGGGTGAACGACCTGAAATAGGGGCCTCAGAAACAGGACCGATTGATGGGAAGGTTCGAAAAACGTATGGGTACTTGGGAGGTATGGTGGGCGGCAACTTTTCTCCTAGCCCCTCATTGCTTATCATCCCAAACGACTACGTGCTTGACTACGGGTGAGCAAATTGGATCTACCTCGATTAACTGGACAGCGGTCCACCGGGTCGATGAACACCGCAATAACCAGTAGTATGATCTTATCAGCAATCAGGTTGTCCATAATTCTCGGGACCTTCGCGATCTTGACGTAAAGACTGCCGTCGCCGAAGTAGAGTACTGGAAAGACGCCTTTTTACGTTTGGTAGCCCGAGGGTGTGTAGACATAGAGGTCACGCCGTGGTCATGATTCCTTGTGCCGGGAACACAAGACCACATCCTCCATCCCATGCCAAATGGAAAACGACGTAACAGCTACTCTGCCGATTGGGCTTTTGTGAATTGTGCTCTATGACATAAGTTACTTGTCGTATATGTGTCAAACAGCCGGCCGCGCAGGGAGTTAGAATAAAATAAGGTTATGGCAATTGCTCAGGAATTTAAGGTCCGTTTTAGTGAAGAAGCATATACCAGGGCTTTCACGGGCACCGTTGTTGTTTATCTCTCTAAAACGGAACAAGAGCCACGGAACCGTGATCAATGGTCGTTGTTAATTGGTAAAGGAATTCTATCTCGTCGAGGATGTGGAAAACGATTATTCAGGAAAACAGTTCCATCGCCAGGTTACAGATTTCCCGGAAAAAGAACTGATCTTCCCCGTATCCATCTGATATTAAACCTGAACTCGCTTTGCTTTTCTTTCTGACCCGGTCAGAAAACGGGTTTATTTCAAGGAGACCATCTTGTCTACTTCATTGATGCCAATGCTTATTTCTTTGCTGGTCAATTTTGCCCATGATCCCAAGCTACAATTGACCGGGAAAATCCTCGACGATATCGGCGTCCCCATTCAAGGGGTCTCGGTGCAACTGGAATCCGGTGGTGAGGTCGTCGCAAAAACCGAGACGAACCGGGTGGGCTGGTTCATCTTCCAAGGACTCCCCGACCGGTTTTCGGTGACCTGTCAAATCGATGGATACGAGGACTGGACCAAGGAATTCGAAACACCACCCCATGAACTGGTGGTTATCCGTATGAACAGAAAAGTGTCGGCCGCTCCGACCATCACGGCGAGCTATGATGTGTTGAAGGTAGCACCGCGAAGCGCGGCCACATCGAGCGTTTTCCGGGCGGATGAACTGGAGCGTTTACCCGTGGAAACACCGGGCGATGTGTTGCGCGTCATTCCCGGGATGGTCGTGGCCCAACATGGCGGCGGCGGTAAGTCCGATCAATACCTGATCCGAGGTTTCGACGCGGATCATGGTACGGACTTCGCCCTCTTCCTGGAGGGAATCCCGGTCAATATGGTGTCCCATGCCCACGGCCAGGGATATGCCGACCTTAGCTTCATGATACCCGAGACCTTGCAGAAGGTTGAGGTTTTCAAGGGGGCCTATTTCAGTGAATTCGGGAACCTGGGCACCGCGGGCTCCGCGAATCTCCGGTTACGCGACAGCTTCGGCTCCTCGTTCGTGAAGCTGCAGGGTGGGAACTTCGATACCCAGCGTATGCTGGCGGTCTACGATGCTGACATGGGCCGCGGTCACGGCTACGTGGCCGCGGAAGGTTTCTTTTCCGACGGTCCCTTCAATGATCCCCAGGACATGGAACGGCTCAATTTCGTGGCCCGTTACAACTTACCCTTGGGTGAAGATCAGAACCTGACCCTGTTCGCCACCGGTTATGACGGCAGTTGGTACGCCTCGGGCCAGATTCCCTTGAGGGAGGTGGAAAGCGGGCGACTCGACCGTTTCGGCGCCGTCGATCCCACGGAGGGCGGGGACTCCTCCCGCTTCAACATCTCCCTGGCCCACAACAAGCAATGGGAATCTCAATCCCTATCGACCCAGGTTTACCTTTCCGCCTACGATATGAATCTCTATTCGAATTTTACCTTCCTACTCAACAACCCGGTCGATGGCGACGGGATCCAACAGGTGGATGACCGCACCATTCTGGGAACCCACGTCCAATATTCCCAGTTCCATGAATTCGGCGGGCTCGGCCTGGGTTCGTTTCGCGCGGGCTTCTACCTGCGCGATGACGATATCGACGTGGGCCTGTTCCACCAGCGAGAACGCAACCGGCTGGGAACCGTTGTGGACTCTCGGGTCAAGGAACGCAATACGGCCTTCTACGCCCAGGAAGAATTGTCGATCAGCCATAATTTCAAGACGATTGTCGGCCTGCGCTACGACCGCTTCGACTTCGATGTGGCGGACGTGGAGGGAGGCCCCTCCGGCAAACGGCAGGCGGACATTGTCCAACCCAAAGTCTCGCTGATCTTCAACGCCTTGAGCGATCACTCGCTCCAAATTTTCCTCAACTACGGCCGTGGTTTTCACAGCAACGACGCCCGTTCGGCGGTAGCCGATACCGAGGCCGTTGTCCTGGCCGCCTCCGACGGCTATGAGCTGGGCTTTCAAAAGGTCTTTGGTGATTTCCTGGAAATCAACCTGGCCTATTGGTGGCTGGATCTCGAGGGAGAACTCGTATGGGTGGGTGATGAGGGAACCACCGAACTGGGAGGCCCCTCCCGCCGCTACGGACCCGAGTTGGAAATCCATTGGAAGATCGACGAGTTCTGGTTCGTCGATTTCGACCTCAACGACATCACCGCCGAAGACGAGGAGACGGGACTCCCCATCGCCCGAGCCCCGCGTACTACCGCCAACGCGGGCATTCATTACAAAAACCAAAAAGGCTGGCGGGCCGGCTTAAGGGCACGCCATATTGACGACATCCCACTCGATGACGAGGGCCGGGTAAAAGGTGAGGGTTTCACCATTGCCGACCTGACCCTCAGCAGGCAAATCATGGATCGCCTCGAGATATCCTTTTCGGTCGAGAACCTGTTCGATTCCGAATACATGGAGGCCCAAACCTGGTTTGAATCCCGATTACCTAACGAAACCCAACCCGTCGCCGACAATCACTTCACTCCGGGGTCTCCCTTCACCCTGAGGCTGGGGATCGACTGGAATTTCTAATTTTTTCCAACAGCGGTGCCGCCCCTCTGAGGGGGCACAGCAGGATCGATTCAAAGGGCCCCTCCGCCGCTGGGGCCCGCCGGCTATGCGGACTTCACTTCCCATCAAAGCAGGAAAGCTTGATGTAGAGAAAAAGGTGCCGGAGAGAAATCATACACCATCCCATTGATTTCACCGAAAAGCTGCTCCCGGGGTACTTGAGTCAGGGTGCAGCCATACCTGGGTCGAACTCTGGCAAACCACCCAGCGCATCAGTATCGAACGGCGCATCAGGGAACAGCTTTCCGTAATAAAACTCACGCAACTGCCCGTGGAACAATCTGACGTTTGCCTCGTACTCCATATGGGCTCGAAGGTCGGTATCCGCAATTCGCTGAAGTGATCGCTGCAGCAAAGCCGGCGGCGTCAGCCACGCAAACCACCCTGCCAGCCTGTCCCGGTGCAGGCGACTTTCGCGGTAGGCCAGGGACAGCGGCTCCGCTTTCTGGTCGCCAACCTGCTGGAAGGCGTAATACCACTTCCACTCAAAGGGTCTGTCGACCGCGGCGTACTGACTCCATTCGGGGTGGCGAGCCACGAAAGCATCCATGGTTACTTCCTTTGGAAGGTCCCAGGCATCGTTCACCGCTTCCCGTTGAGTCATCAAAATGTCAGCGCCCTGAGGCACGGGCACCTGATGGTCAATGACGAGCTTTCCCGCGGCAGGACCCACTACGCCGACCATCACCCAAACACCCAGCAATGTCGCCAGAATCACCGAAGGATTTCTTTCCCGGCGCGCGATGCGGTAGGAGACAAAACTCCAGAACGCCAAATAGCCGCACAGAATTGCCGGCGCCATCAGCGATCTGGTCATGGAAGTGCCGCTGACGATGCAACCCACGAGCAAAGGCAAGGCCGCCGCTATGAACACAGCGCCCGCCTTTAGCCAGGCTCGCAATCGCCAGGGAGAGGAAGAGATCCCCGAGGTTGCGATCAACAGCTCATGGCGCCCTGCACCGCGCTCACTCGCCTGAAGGTCGTGGAGTACCGCGATGAGTACCAGCGGCAGCACGAACGCCGCGAAAAAAGCAAAGTCAAAGCGCCCCGTCAGCGCAAGCACGGGGTTGCCCGCGTCGCGCTCGTAGATCTGGCCCTCGAGGGCCAGCATGCGAATGCGATGCTTCCATGGCTCCTGATCACGGGTGCCCAGCGCGGCGAAGGCGAAGTTGGAGGGGGGATCATAGGTCAGATGGAAGCTATAATAGGCCGCCCCGCCCCAATCGCCCTGCTTCGCCCGGGCCTCGAGACGATCTTCCCGGTCACCTTCAATCAAGCGGGCAATGGTTTCTCGCTGCTTCGATACCTCCGCGATGCCGCCAACAACGGAGACCACCGATAAGAGCAGCGTGAGCACGACCCAACCGATGAATGCGCGATCTCGCTTGAGGAGGCCGGCTTCTCGAAACACTGGAGCGAAACCACTCATAAGCGAATTCTCCCGGCGGCCCGGACGGAAGCTATCGACAAAACTGCAAACCAAACAAGCAACGCCAGTACCGACGGCCATGCATTACCTGCTCGGGTACCCACATCGTCGGGCTTGAATCGAAAATCCTTCAACAGCTTCCAGTTTTCCCCCGACACTCGGGTGCGTTTCTCAGCCTGCTGATCGCTGCTTCGTTTGATGTCGTCGATGTAGGCGAGCTTTGAAGCGTGTAACCGGTTGAGCCCCTGCACAAAGTCGAAACGCAATGCCTCGGCTTCTTTGAGGAACCTTTGGTGATTATTCAGATCCGTGGCGGCAATCGCCCGCGAGGCATCGGCCGTGGCGAGAAGCGGCGACAGCCAACCGTGCCGTGCCAGCAACGCTGCCTGTTTTTGCTCCATGGCCATTCTGCGATCAGCATATTCATTGAGCTTGTCCGTGAGCCGGCTCTCGGAGTACTCCGCCACCACGCCCCGAAGATTCACAGGCAACTCTTCAACCGTTTCGACGCCGTACTGTTTGAGTAAATCCCGGCGCAATCGGTCGAATGCGGGGTCGTTCACATTGTGTCCATCACCCAACTTCCTGAGGTCAGAGAGCATAACGAGACCCGTCTCGATTTGGCCGGCGATAGGTAAGAACCGAGCGGCGTTACTCACCGCGAGAGACGGTAGCAGCAGCGTCAAGGCAAGCCAA
The DNA here is from genome assembly GCA_030066195.1 of Acidobacteriota bacterium. Lineage (GTDB taxonomy): Bacteria > Acidobacteriota > Holophagae > Acanthopleuribacterales > Acanthopleuribacteraceae > JASJCB01. The sequence continues at coordinate 11,394 of JASJCB010000210.1, read as the reverse complement.
AGTGCCGTGAGCGTTGCCAATGCTGTAGCTCTCCGGGCAGATAGTACCGACAAAAAAAGAGCAAGTAGTCCCCAGATGGAGAGATAAAGGAAATACACCGCAACCATCAGGATTGCCGCGAGAACAGTCTCTCCACGACCGACCGCCGCACCACCGCTCACCAACAGCGGCACCAGCATCAGCAAAATGGCGGCAAACAGCGCCAGTGCTTTCCCATAAAGCACCGTCACTCCGCTGATGCCCTGAGCCAACATTGTAGCGAGCGTGGATGATTCTCGCTCCCGCACAACAGCACCGTGGCCCAGCAAGATGATGAGCAGGGGTGCAAACAGTTGATAGACCACCGCCGGTGTCAGCCAGGCAAACTCACCGAGGTCGGCGCTTGCGCCGGAAACAGCGAACGTGGCTGAGTTCTGCTGGTGACCCTCCAGGAACATGGATTGCCCGGTGACCGAATCCAAGCCCGGGTCAAAGGCAGCGAGGGGAGACGGTGTGCGGAACACATAGTGACCGTAGTGCACCATACGATGAGGATGCCTGTCGGGCTGGGCCAGGAAAGTGCTCTCGGCCTTTTCCTGGTGGTGCTCCCGCGCGTGTCGCTCTTCGGCGATGCGAACGGTGGTGAGAATCGCGGTCGTAACGAGGAGAACGAGAAAAAGGATCGCGGCTGACAGGGCCAAATTAGAACGCAACCAGAAGCGCCACTCCTCCTTAGCCAGTAATAAGACGTGGCTCATACGGCCTCTCTCGACGAAAATGCCCGGTGAACGGCTTCCGTGTCGATGCGCCCGCCGGCGGGTGCGGAAAATTCACCCACGAGTCGGCCGTCTCTCAGTAATCCGATTCGGTCCGCAACCTGGCAGGCGCCATAAACATCGTGAGTCACCATGAGCACTGTTTTGCCGTCATCGGCAAGTGTGCGCACCAGATCATGAAACTCATCGATTGCCGTCGGGTCCAGTCCCGATGTGGGCTCATCCAAGAGCAGCGTGTCCGTGTTGCGAAGGATGGCGAGGGCAATGGCAACCTTCTGACGCATCCCCTTGGAATAGTCCGCAAGCCGCCGGTCTCTGGCCTCCGCGGGAAGAGCGACTCGATCCAACGCGGCTTCCATGGATTCGTCATCCCCCGCACTGCCCGCGAGACCCAGGAAATAGCGGAGATTTTCCCGCGCGTTTAGATGTTCGTAGAGAGAAGCGGATTCGGGAAGATAGGCAATGGACCTGCGCGCTGCCACGACGTCCTCGCTAACCAAAGCGTCGTTCACCCTTGCATTCCCGCCGGCGAGATCGAGGAAACCGAGAAAAGTAAGCAATGTCGTGGACTTACCGGCACCATTACCGCCGAGTAGCCCGTAGACCTCCCCGATTGCAACGGCGAAAGTGATGCCTTTGAGCACCTCCTTACCGCCACGGATGACACGTAACTCTTCGGCTTGGAGCCTTAAACGGTTGGACAGCATCTACACACCTACGTTTCGGAGAGGATGGGGGGCACCGGAATCGCTGATGCCTATACCGGGCGGACCTGAAAAACTAAGAGGTAAATCAATGTACCATCACTGTCTTCGGGAAAACAAGTTGTTTTCTATGTAGCGATGTGTGGTTCCAGAAAGTCCGTCGATTGGGCAGCAGGGTGATCGAATAGCGGATAAAAACAAGGCTTTTCGAGAAATGGAAAATGGGAGAGCTGAAGCTCTCCCATCTTCCGGAACTGTAAAACTCCCTTTTGGGTTTAGATACCGTCGCAGGTTTCGTTATTGGCAGTGTCGTCGTAAGTGTAGGACGCATGCGTTACATTGTCGACACAAACGGTGTAGCTCAAAGAGCTGGTGGTTACCCAGCCCGACGTAATGCGAGCGCGGCCGCTGTTGTTGGTCGTGCCGGAACGACTTTGGCTGAGACCACTACCGGAGAAGGTGACGGAAACCGTAGCCTGGCTTACGCCGGAGCCGTTTTGATCATCGATGTAGACGTAGGTGCGAGCCCGCTTACGACTGCCGCGAGTCTGGACTTGGGGAACGATGCTGTCCACGTGCATGGTGTTGCCGCCGCCACCGGTGCCGGGATCCAGCCACTGAGATACGTTGTTGTAGTAAGCGGCAAGAGCGCCGTCGATGGTCGCGTTGTTGACACTGTCGCAAACATTGGAATAGTTGGAGCCGCAAGCGCCGGTCAATTGACCGACAACCTGGCCGGAGCTGTTGAGTACGGGAGAACCGGAGCTGCCGCCCTCTTGGGCGCCGTAGGTGTCGCGGCTGTAGATCCAGTTACCGCGAGCCGTGTTGAAGCAGGTGCCCGCGGAGGTGTCGACGGAATGCTCGGAGTATGACTGGGGCGCACCGGAGGGATGGTGGATGCGGTACAGCGAAGTGCCGTTGGAATATGCAACAGGTGCAGTGCTCCAGCCCAGGTAGGCCACGCCGCCGGGAGAGGACTGGCTGAGTTGCAACAAAGTGTAGTCACTGGTGCCGCTGGAGCTAAGCACAGTCGCGCCGATGGTGGAAGGGTTGGTGTAGGTCTCACCGACACACTGGCCGCAAGCGGAAGCGTAGAAGAAATAGGTTTCCAGGGTAGACGCTTCGTTGTTGGTGCTGAGACAGTGGTTGGCAGTCAGGAAGAGGTCGGTGCCGTCCTGGTTGGTGTTGTTGAGCAGGCCGCCGCTGCAAATATACCAACCGCCGCCGGACTGATAGAGCATATGGGCGACCCCGTCTTTGGCCGCGGAAACGATGGAGTTGCTGGTGCAGCCCGCGTTTTGAACGCAGCTTGCGTTTACGTTGCAGTGGGCTTTACCGTTAGAGATTTCGCCGAAGTTACCGGGGAACCGGAAGTGGTCGGTCATGTGACCCACATCAGCGATCGTAAAACGAGCGGGCGCTTTGATGGCGCCGAAATAGTGAACTTGGATATAGGCAGTGTCGCCCTTCAGGGTATGAGACCAGAAGTCGCCGTTTGCCATAACGCCTTGTGCTTCATAGGGACCGAAAGCCTGACCGAAGTCATTGTAGATAAACATGGAAGCGTTTTCGGGGAGGTCGAAGTCGGTAAAGTGGATGCGGATGCCGTTTGCGCCCTCGGAGGAAATGGTTGTGTTCCATACGTAGCCGTCGTCAGAAGCGCGGAACATGCCGTTGGCAAGGGGGACTGCATTGGTGTTGCGCTTTTTGCCGATGGGTCGGTTCAAGACAATTTTTGCATCGGTTTTGACGGTCGTACCAACATGCTTGCGAAGTTCTTTTGCTTCCGGAGCGCCGCTGTTGTTGTGGTCGATTTCCATAAGGGCATCCATGCTGGGCTGGACGCGGATGGCAGTTTTTGCGAGACCATCGAGCTCTTGAGATTTGAGCCATTGAAATTGAGCTTGTTGCTCTTGCAAGTATCTAGCAGAGTCGTACCTTTCCGACGATTGCAAAGCATCGATCTCTTTATCTCCGGTAAAGGCTGATGCGGCGAAACAGACCATAAACAGACAGAAAAGCTTCATTATTTAATTCTCCTTGGATGAGTGTTGATATAAGCGGCCACCATGATTTGGAATTGATGAAATTCATCAATAAGTGAACCAAACAGCTTCTATAAGTTAAGTATTGGATTGGCTGCCCTGGATACATTCATTTTCAAAAAAATTGTGGTTATATTTTTTTTAGGTACACGACATCAGTTAAATACTTTTTTTGCAGAGCGATGCACAAAGTGTATCAATTAAAACATCTGATGTGTAGGATTTTATACCGAGAAATGACATTATCTTTTTAGCTCAAAGGAATTGAGCGCTTCCTCAAGCTCGCCAAGAAGTTTGTCGGCAGACTCCGGGTCATGGGCCGGCCCGAAGGGGCATTCAATGGTGAGGCACCACCAGCGAATCATTTCATCCTTATTGCCCGCAAGCTTCCAAGCCAGGCCGAGATCGTGAGAAAGCCAACAGGTCATTTCGACCGCATCCCGGTCTGTCTGCCGGCTAAAAAATGCGTAGGCGGTTTCAAGATGGGTCAGGGCCGTTTCCGCATCGCCTGATTGGAGACAGGTGATACCCAACATGCGATGGATTTTTGCCAAATGGCGCCGTGTTTTGTTTTGATCGTCGAAGGGATCATGCCGTGAAACCTCGGCAAGGGTCATTTCAAAATAGGCGCGCGCCAACCCCTGGTCTCCTTCGGCGGCATATCGGTGCGCCATATTCAGTCGCAGGAAGCCCAGGTTGCTCGCGACCATATCGGCATAGGGGTGATCGGGGTTCGATTTGAAGATTTCCGCGGCACGACGCATGAGGGGCTCGGCTTCTTCCAAACGCCCGGTGGCTTTGATCAGCAGGGCCAGGTTGTGCAGGTTGCCGCCGACATCCGTGTGGTCGGGTCCAAGTCGTTTCTCGTCCAGGGCGAGGGCTTGACGATGCAGGACCTCGGCCTCATCGAGTCGGTCGAGGTCACCGATGACACCGGCCAGATTGTACAGGTCTCTGGATATATTGGGGTGAAGTTCAGGGAGGGCTTTTCGATCGATTTCAAGTGCGCGGCGTAGGAGGGGTTCAGCGGCATCGGGTCTGCCTGCGTCCGTGTAGGTCAATGCCAGGTTGGTCAAACGGTCCGCAATCCTGGGGTGTTCCGGTCCGTAATAGTTCCGGTCGATTTGCAGAACCTGTTGTAGTACTGGAATCGCCTTTTGGTATGCGCCGATTTCCTCCAGAATCAGGGCTTGTACATCGAGATCCTCGGCCACGGTGGGGTGACCGGAGCCCAACAGCGAGACATCTAAAGCGGCGGCGCGCAACAGAATGGGCTCGGCCTCCGCGGCGCGACCGCTGGATAGGAGGAATTGCGCCTTGTTGACCAGAGCGGCAGCGAGTCCGGGATGCCGGCCCTCCTTGTCGCCGGCAACGGAAATGGCTTTTTGAATGACGGCCTCCGCTTCTTTCAGGAGTCCGCCCCCGATCAAGACTGCCGCGGTTGCGTTGTACAGGCTCGGTTCCTTGGGGCGCAGGGGAAGGGCGAACTGCCATGCCCGCAGCGCTTCGCCCGGTTTTTGTCCGGCGAGAAAGGCCGTTCCCAGAAAACCCGCGACGTTGTAGAGATGGGGAGGCATATTGTCGGGTTGGGCGGATTGGTCCTGGAGATAGCGGGCCAGATGAGAAACCGCCCGATCGGGTTGGTTCTCCAGGAGGGCCTTCAGTCCGAGGTGATAGGGATTCTCGGGAGACGGCGTCCAGGCAGACAGGGAATCGGAAATATGCTGACTGGAAATATTGAGGGCGCTTGCCGTTTCGGCCAGAGCCCGGCGTCGGGTTTCAGGGCCGGCGGGTTCTCTGCCGAAAGCGGTCGGCCAATCGCCGCTCAAGACCCGTTCGGCTAGAGAAACCTGAACATCGTAGTTGCTTAGCTTAGATGCATCACCCCTTGGTATGACCTGGATAGGAGAATCGATTAAAAGAACGCCGTCCCAGGGGAAAATCATCATATGGGTGGTTTCGGTACCCTGTTGCATGGTTGTCTTAAGGGCCGTGATGCCCGTCTTCAGCAATGTTCGACCTTCGTCATCGGTGGGCTCGCTTTTCCAGTTGCCCTGAATTGTTGTTAGGACCAGATCGACGACAGGTTTTCCCTCCAAATCGGTGATATGAACGGATATGCTGTCCGATTGGAAGAGGGTAAGGACATAAAGACATAAAACCGGGGTCATCGATTACTCCATGGCAAGGGCGTTCCGACTGCCTTTCATTCAACCACAACAACGTGGCCGATATGGTGATTAAATGCTATTAACCTATGTCCCGATCCCTATTGATTATTAATTCGCCGAGTTTGGCATTATCGGTCGCGGAGCGGAAAAATCATCGATATGGAGATTCGACTCAGGGTTTCCCAGCCGACACACGGCAGATGGCAAGGTCGCCCATGTCACCGGTGCGGACCGTGATCAGCTTTCCATTGGACCCAAAGAGGCCGCCCCCGTCGCCAAAACCCGTTTCAAATTGACGAAGCGTTATTTCGTTATTTCAGCCTGAAAAAAACTTCATTCATTTCGTTTCCTTCGTCTTCGGTCTGGGCTTGCTGTGGGCCGCCCGTTTCGTCTGAGCGGTACTTGCCGCCCGTGATGAGGGTGGAGCGATGAACGCGGCATGTGCGTACAAGACTTCACGCTACAAAACGGCAGAATTCAGCAAGCCCTGACGGGTACGTTCCAGTAAAGACAAGGTTTTCTTTTCAACGGTTGCGACATCCTCGTGTTGTATCTTGGTGAGCAATTGGATCGAATGGAAATAATAGCCCGCTTGGATCGCGTGCAGCCACGGCCGTGGTAGGGCGCTGAGATAGACATCGTTTTCAAGAGCCGACCAATCTAGGAAATCGGCCATGTAATCAAGAAAGACATCTTCCACAAACCACTGCTTTTTGCCGGCTTTCTCCAGCCTGTGATTGATCGGTGCAATGTGCTCGATAATCGGGTGTGCATCGGTATTGATTCTGGCAGCGGTAAGCCGTGGGTCGCTCTTGTCGAGTAGACCTACATACTGGGAAATCACGGGCATGGTTTGCAAGGTTTCCCTATTTAGTTCCAACGCCTGTCGTGATCGTTCCATGATCAGAGCCGGGGGCGATAGTGGTTCCGCTCGGGTGTGGCCGATTAACGCGACAACCGGTCGCGTGCTGTGGTAATTGCCCCGCCAGAGCGTCACCTGCGGGAATACATCGCACATGGTTTTGGCAATGATGAAGTATTCTTCGTCGGTCACTTGATAAAGGGGAATCCATTGTGCATACAAGCCGCCGGGGTTTAGTTTTTTTAACGATTGACGATAGTGTTCAATCGAATAAAGCGAACCCGTTCCCGCCTTCCACGGGATAAACAGATCGCTGATGATCAGGTCGAACGTGGAGTGAGTGCCGCGGATGTAGTTACGTCCATCTTCGGCGGCGATACGCACGCGTGCGTCATGGAACAACCCATTGGTATAGGGCTCGAAAAATGCTTGGGAGGCGGTGATCACGGCGGGCGCAACCTCGGCGACCACCACCTTCTCGACCGGGTAGTCCAATGCGGTACCGGCTGTGATGCCGGTGCCCATGCCCAAGTAGAACACATCTTTGGGGTTTGGGTGCAACAGCATCGGCAGGTGCGTTTGTATCTCCTGGGTCGTCACATCGCCCGTGCTTCCGAGGGTGTACCAGTTATTCAGCTTGGTGGCCAAATGGTTGTTGCGACGAATCACGGCAACCGTCCCGGAACTATCTTCCCAAACTTTGAGTAATGTTTCTTTCTTTTTGATCGGGTCCACTCTTACGATCGGTAATCGGTTGGAATCCAGCAAGGTGAGGAGTAGAAAAAAACCTAATAGGGGCGCCGCCTTCGCCATACGACTCGCTTCACCCGCCTTGTGAATCACAACCGCGAATGCCGTCAGCAGGTACATTCCGGCGGCCAGTCGGATCCCCGACCAAAGGCCAAGAAAAGAAAGGACAAAAAATCCACCCAATAGAGAGCCCGCGATCCCGCCCAGCGTATTCAGGGTGACTAGGCGACCGACCACATCGCCGGGCGAGCCGCGCCCGGTCTCCACCATCTTGAATAAATATGGAAATACCGCACCCATCACGCTTACCGGTAGGCCTACTACCAAAAGGACCATGGCGAAGATGCCGGCAATATACGACCAAAAGTCCTCACTTCCGCCTAGATAACGGATACCATCCGTCAAATAGAAAAAAACCAGCGGTGAGGCCGCGGCCAGCACACCACCCAGGGAGAGGAGTAACACCGTCACCGTTTCCGGCGCCAAGCGGTGCTGCCGGGCAAGCAAGCCTGCCAGCACGCCGCCCACTGCCAGCGCGGCGAGGAATGTTACCAAAATCGCAGAGAAGGTATAGACCGAGTTGTGCAGAACTTGTGCGAACATGCGAATCCACAAGACTTGCAGCATCATCGTAATCAAGCCCGAGACCACGGCCGTATAACTTGCCGTCGACCATACGGCGCTACTTGTAGGCGTATCTGTTTCGGTCGGAACCTCGATGGTCTCGCCATGAAATTTCCGGGCTACGACAGCCGCACAAATTGCCGTGAAGAGGGTGCCGCCGAGCGCGACGGCATAGGACATATCGTAACCGATACGCTGGGGTAAGATGAAACCAACTGCAAAGACCCCGCCGGCAGCGCCGATCGTGTTGATTGCATATAGCTGAGAGGCCCTTTTCCCCAATTTCGCTCGGTTCCGAATGAGGAACTGGGCCATTACCGGCAAGGTTCCGCCCATAAAAAAAGTTGCGGGAAACAAGAGCAGGAAAGCGGCGGTGAATTTTAACCCGACGAACAAGAACTGATAATCGTAAAGTCGATCGAAGAGCCACCCGTAAAGGGTGTTGTAAACCCACAAAATCAGAAAGTACAGCAGCGCGCCGGCGGCCACCGCAACTTCCAGCAAAGCATAGGCTTTCAACGGGTTGCGTATACGGTGTGCTCGGGCGCCCCAGTATCGGTTTCCCGCCGCGAGTCCGGCAAAAAAAGCGGCCAGTACCGCCGCGGCGGCCTGGGCGCTGTTGCCGAAAAGTAAACTGAGCTCCTTCATCCACAGCACTTCGTAGATGAGTGCGGCGGCGCCGGATATCAGAAAAAGCAGTGCGCAGGTCAAGAGGATGCGTTTACTTGGCTCGTTATTCAACCCAGGCTCCATCCTTGGGATTTTGAAAATTCTAACATTCACAGGTGGCGAAAGAACGGGGAAAACAGAAGGGGCACGTTGTTTTTTACCTAAATCCCAAAACCAATCTAAGCGGACTTCACACCACGGCTTTGAAAACGCAGAAAGTCAACAATTCGATCTCCTGCGAGGCGCGCACCGGCGATGTTGCGTGCGACCGGCCCTAGCTCCAGTTCGGCGAGAGCACCACTTAGAAAGATATGTGGGTGCCAGCGTAACATATGATCCACCAGGAGGAAACCGCACGGCGCCAAGGGTAGATCCATCTCGGAAATCATCCCCTCCACCAACGATCCTCCCGGCCGAGAGGCGCTAAAGCCGGTAGCGAGCAATACATGTTGTCCGTTTAACGTTACTTCTTCAGAAAGCTTTAGCGACACTTGCTCGTTAGAAAATGACCACGCGTCGACTTCGGCTCGATGCCAATACAATCGTCCCCGGCGAATATGGTGCAACAAGGCTTCGCGGACGTCGCCCGGCATAGAACCCCTGTGTCTGGCCGCTAGGATTTTTCCGCGACGGCGGGCCATACAAGTCTCCTTGGAAAAACCCTGCATATTCTTTGGATCTAACCAGCCGGGATCGCTATCGAATTGGTGAATGCGCATGACATGCCGCGATACCACGTGGACGAGGTGTCCTTCACCTACCAATCGTAAGGCCACCTGACCTGCTGAAATGCCGCCGCCGATAACCAACACTGGTTCTGACGGCTTGAGCGACGGCCAGGTAAAGGATGGATCGAAAATGTGTTGAACCATGGAATGACAGCCAGGTACATCCTCGGGCCAGGCGGGCTGATCTCCGATTCCTATGGCCAGGATAATCTTCATGGCACTCAGTTTACGGCCCGTTTTGGTGGTTAACTCTATTCCGTCTTGGTACGCCTCGCAGCGGGTGATCTTGTCACGAATATGGATGGTTTCCAAGCCGCGGTCTGCTATTAATTTCTCGCAATGGGCATCGAAAAGCTCAAGTGAGGGACGCTGATACGGCGCCATAAAGGGACGTGATATCTCGCGGCGCGATCGCTCGGCAAAGCGTTGGAGCGAGAAGGATTCCAGGCCCAGATGATGAACCGACGGTGAACGCAGGTGGGTCATGCCGGTGGCCCGCGTACAAGCACGCCATCGCGCCAGTAACCTCTCACCCGGATCGATGATGCGTATGCGTTTTAAAGGGATGCCTGCTTCACCGATCAAACGCGAGGCAAGGTGAACGCCGTGAATGCCTCCACCACAAATCAACCACTCGGGGTTCATGAACCATCTCCACAACAACGGCCGGCTTGTAAGTTGAGCAGGTGACCCGAGACAAGGCCGATGCCGGCAAAGACACCGAGGACGGTTCCCGGGCCATGGACGCCCCGCTCTTCAAGGAACCGGGCAATCATCAGCATCGTGGCGCCCACAAAAAGAACCGCGGCCACCCTGATCGAACCGTGTGCGCGGAAGCCGATCGCCGCTGCCAACATCGCCGAGAAGATCGCCGAAAGGCTGATTCCCCACTCTGCTTCGCGGCCTGATAAGAATTCGAGCCCACCCAACACGAGCGCGATGGGTGTCAAAGCCATGAGGATGCAGTGAATGGCGCAGACCGTACTTGCGGCCATGCCCAATTGGTCAAATCGATATTCAGATTTCGTAATCATTCCATGCTCTCGCGGGGAAGCCATCTTGTCATTGTGTCGAATTCAAGGCCGCTCAAATCATTCCATCCATGCTCTCGCGGGGAAGCCTTTAACGGCTTCCCCGCTTCGCATTTAGGGTTTTTAGAAACTGAGCCGGTAACTCAAAGAGAGGTTGCGGCCCGGTAACGGCGCACGATCCTTGATAAAGGAGGTATGGAGCCGGGCCTCCTCATCGCCCAGGTTGGTGCCGCGAAGTTGAAAATCGTGGATTGTCGAACCGAAGAACAAGCGATAACCCACGTTGAGATGAATCAGCGTAAAACTATCGGTCTCGGTTTCGAATTCCGCGATATTGTCCTGACTATCATAGGCCACCATCTCGGCCTTGGACCACAAACCGCCGCTACGATAGACCAGGCCCGCTTTATAACGGGTAGGCGGGGTACGCGGCAGATCGAAGTCCGAATCGTCGAGCGTGGCGTTGACCGTATCAATGGTGCCTTCCAGGTGGAGGTGGTGTGGCTCCGCATGGAAGAGTTCCAAATCGAAGTGCAGTTCGCCACCCGAAATCTGAGCATCCTCCTGGCGGTAGCGGAACACGGTCAGGCCGTCTTCGATTTCCGAGGTGGGGGTGTCGTAGATATAACCGTCGAATTGATAGGAGAACAGATTCAATTCCCCGGTCAGGCGCCCTTGATGGCGGCGGAAGGAGACGTCGAAGCCCGTGCTGGTCTCGTTATCGAGGTCGGGATCGCCGATCTCGAACGCATCGGTGGCCAGGTGAGGCCCCCTTGAGAACAACTCTTCCGAGTTGGGCAGTTTCTCGGAACGGATCAGGTTGAAAGCAATCGAATAATCGCCGGTAGGCGACCAGATAAAGCCCACCGAGGCCGAGAAACCATCGTGTGAACGGCTGATCGGACCTTCCGGCCCTTCGTCCTCATGTGAGCAGGGGATCGATAAATGATAGTTCCGTGGTCGCAATAAATGAGTGAGACTTCGTCAAAAGCCTGTCAGTGATATTGAACCACGGGTCCCCCTTGGGTAGAGATGGAAAAGTGGAACGACGAGGT
>JASJCB010000393.1 GCA_030066195.1 Acidobacteriota bacterium | reverse complement strand
TACCTCACCGGCGATCCCTCCTCCCCCGCCACGATCGAAGAAAAGACCAAAAGTTCTTTTGCAAACATCGCCTGGGCTCCTGACGGCTCTCATCTGACCTGGCTGCAAACCGTTAAAGCTGAAGAAAGCAAAAAACCGGCGGCCTATGACCTGCATTTGCTACAGATCGACAAGCTGAAACGGCATCAGGCATCCGACATCCCCTCCGGTTGGCATATCCCTTCCCAAAGCAAACTTCAGTGGACCGAGGACAATCAACGCCTGTTCTTCGGTCTGCGCCCCACCCCGAAAGACGCCGAGGTTGAAGAAGAAGTTAAAAAAGAAAAAGAAAAGGAAGAGATGTCCGAGGATGATTCGGAAGCAGATATGTACGATATCGAAAGCATCCGCAAGAAAAACGAACTGGATGTTTGGCACCACAAGGACAAGCGCATCAAAACCGTCGTGAAGACGTCCTGGAAGGAAACCAGCAAACGAACCTTTGCCGCGGTCTTCCATATCAAGTCCAAGAAAACGGTGCAGTTGGCCGATGAAACCATCCCCTCTGTCAACTTCACCCAAAATGCCCAAGGCGTCCTGGCGGCAACCAATGTCCCCCATGCTCGCAAACTGTTGTGGACCGGCAACATGACCGATCTCTACCATATCGACTTGCAGAACGGTAAACGCACCCTGATTCAAGAGAAATTCCAACAAAACGGCGCCTGGACCCTTTCGCCCGGCGGCCGCTATATCGCCTATATGAAAGACGATAAGGTATTTCTGTTGGACGTGCGCCGCAATCGTACCCGGATCCTTAACGAGGGTTTGGACGTGAGCTTTTTCGATGAAGACCACGACCGTCCTTCCAAGGCGCGCGGTTACGGCTTCGGCGGTTGGGTGAAAGACGACGCCGCGGTATTGGCCTATGACAAATACGACATCTGGGTCTTTCCAACGCGTGAGAAGGAGACCCCCTACCAACTGACCGGAAACGTGGGCCGCACCAAAGATCTGCGCTTCCGCGTCCGCGATCTGCGGGAAAAGGGACGCACCTATTTCGAGCCCGACGAGCGCCTGCTGTTGGAGTCCTACAACTACGAAGAAAAGAACTACGGTTATTATGCCGCGGAGTTGGGCAAACAAAATGTGCACCCTCGTCTGGAGGGTCCCAAACGTTATCGCTTCAAGGTGAAAGCCGAGCGGGCGGACAAGATTGTTTATAGCCAGGAGTCTTTTGAAGAGTTCCCGGACCTGTGGGTTTCCGACAGCATGCTGAACGGTCCCCGGCGGTTATCCACCGAAAATCCCCAAATCAGCGAGTTCATTTGGGGCAAACCGGAACTGGTCTCCTGGACAAGCATGGACGGCAAGCCCCTAAAAGGCGTCCTTATCAAACCGGAAAATTACCAGGAAGGTAAGCGCTACCCGGTACTGGTCTATTATTACCGCTTCTTCTCGCAACGCATGTACGAGTTCAACGAGATGGTGGTGAACCACCGACCCAACTTCCCGTTCTACACAAGCAACGGTTACTGCGTGTTCCTGCCCGATATCCACTTCACCGTGGGCGAACCGGGCATGTCGGCGGTGCGCAGTCTGGTGCCCGGCGTCCAGAAGTTGATCGACATGGGCGTCGCCGATCCTGAGGCCGTGGGTCTGCACGGCCACTCTTGGAGCGGCTACCAGAGTGCTTACGTGGTCACGCAGACCGATATGTTCGCCTGCACCATCGCCGGCGCGCCCGTGGGGAATATGACCTCGGCCTATACGGGTATTCGCCTGGGAAGCGGCTGGGGCAGGTTGTTTCAATACGAACGCGGCCAGAGTCGGCTCGGCGGTTCCTTGTGGGAACGACGCGATTTGTATATCGAAAACTCGCCGGTGTTTTTTGCGGATCGCATCAACACGCCCACTTTGATCATGTTCGGCGACGAAGATACCGCCGTGCCCTGGCAGCAAGGCGTCGAACTCTACCTGGCCATGCGTCGTTTGGGTAAGGACGTTATCTTCCTACAATACCACGGCGAGCCGCACCATCTGAAAAAGTACCCGAACAAGGTAGACTACACCTTGAAGATGAAGGAGTACCTGGACCATTACCTGAAGGGCGAGCCGCCCGCGCCGTGGATCTCGGAGGGCGTTCCCTATAAGGGTAAATAAAACGGCCGGCGGCACGTCGGCTCCGCTCGGCGTGCCCTGAACCCGCTAGGAATCGTTGTCCGGTGTGTCCTCGCCGGGCTGGGGCGGGGCGAACGGCGGCGGATCGTCTTCCGGTTTCGGTTCCTCATTGCCGGGTTCGGTCTCATGGTCATGGCGGTGACCGGGATTGGCTGCCGTCATCTCCAAAAACTCCGGTTCTTGCAAACAAATCATAGGCCGGCTCCTTGGATTACGTTAATTTACTCTATCAAATCCTATCGGCCGAAAAGAAAAGTTCTTGCCGGGAAAATCAAAAAAGGCCCGCGCGGTGCCGCGGGCCGATAGGAAAAACATCGTGTTGAATCCAATCAGTAGGCAAAGCGCACGGACAAGCCCGCCGGCTGCCGGCAAACATTGCCTACATAACTATTAAGGCGCGATTTATCGACGAATGAGGTCATGTCGCCATGAAAAAAACAGGGCACTACGCCGGCTTCAACCGTGACGGGTCCACTTCCCGGATCAGTGCCCGAGCCAAAATCCTGGTTGGGTCGACGGCGGGCAGACCGGAAAGTTCCGGGGTGGTAATGACCAACGGTAGTTCCGTGCAACCCAAAATCACAACACCGGCGCCGCGCTCGGCCAGGTGTGCCGCGGCATGCTGCAAGGCTGTCTCAGCGCGGTCATTACCGCTGCCGCCGTGCGCCTTGATACCGTAATCCGGGTTGTAGATCGCATCATGTACTGTTGCCTGCACCGCATCCTCGGGCAAAACCATCTCCATACCGCGACATTCGATCGCTTCTGAATATATCCCTGCCCGGCAAGTACCCGTGGTCGCCAACAGACCCACTTGCTTCACATCGGGTAGGTTTTGTTTCAGGTATGCCGCCGTTTCGTCAACCAGGTGCAACAGCTTCAGCTTGAATTTGGCCTCGCGCATCATGAATCGCACCATGCCCATGATGGGGTGTGCATGCGCGGTATTGCAGGGTACGCCCGCCACGCTGACCCCTATCAAGTCCAATTTGCGCGCCATGGCAATGATCCCGCGCGAGGGAGGGTCCCCCTTTCCTTCCAGCAGCCAATCGGTGCGATCATCGACCAATGAGGAGAAGGACAGGTGCACCACGTCCAAATGGTCCTGGTCCGTAGCGGCCGCGGTTTCTTCCAAAATCTTGCGGTGCAGGTCCAAACCCGCTTCCGGCCCCATGCCGCCGATGATTCCGATTGTTTTCATGTCTACCTTCCCCCACCCTGGAATCGGGCCCAACGGCCGGAAGCTAAAGCATAGCGCAACCATTTCCAAAACTCGCGCTCAATTTCCCCGGATCGCCCAAAATGCCGGCCTTCCAACAACAACGAGAAATACGGGCGCCTGGGAGTTACTCTTGAGTCCGGCTGCTGAATTGACGATAATGTCGGAGACAACGGAAAGGGGGTTTTCAATGATCCGTGTCTTGATGGTTTGTACCGGTAATATTTGCCGCTCGCCGACTGCCGAAGGTGTATTTCGGAAGATGGTTGAAGAGCGCGGTGTCCAGGACCGGTTCCAAATCGATTCCGCCGGGATGATTGCCTATCACGTGGGTGAATCGCCCGACAGTCGCAGCACCAGAACCGCGTTGGCTCACGATATCGATATCCGTGCACAACGCGCCCGCCAGGTTACCCGGGACGATTTCGACAAGTTCGATTACCTGTTGGCCATGGACAACGGCCACTTGAGCGATTTACAGGCTATGGCCCCGGCAGAGGCTCAGTCCAAGATCGCACTCTTTCTATCCTACCTGGACGGGGGCGGTGATGTACCCGATCCCTATTACGGCGGCGCCTCCGGATTCGAAAAGACATTTCAGCTGATCGAGCGCGGCTCGGCGGCTTTCCTGGATCATTTGGACACCAAGGGCCTGATCTAACGGATGGGCTCGCGCCAGATGTAATTGATGATGCGACGCGCTGCCAAACCCTGCCTGCGATAGCTGGGCAAGGTGCTGTCATAGGTACAGACGGGCACCGGGATCACGGCTGTTACCGGCACGCCCATATCCAGCAGTTGTTGACGAATGAAGCCGCGCAGATCCAGCAGTCGCTTGGTGGCGCCCGGTTTGTGTTCCTGTAAAAAGTCGGCCAGTTGCGGTTCCCGCTCCACCCAGTCCAGATAGAGATCGCTGTCCACCTCGTAATTACGGCCGTGGATGGAGGGACCGATCCAGACCCGAACCCGAGTCATATCGTTGAAAAATCTGTCCAGGCTCTTGACGATGCCGGCGGCAGTACCCCGCCAACCAGCGTGCAAGATGCCGATGCGCCTGCCGTCGGTCACATGAACCGGCACGCAATCGGCCGTGCGGATCATCAGCACCGTATTGTAGGCATCTGTCACCAGGCCGTCCCCTTCTTGAGACGGACCGTAGAAGCTTTCATCGTCAAACACCTGGTTTCCGTGAACTTGACGCAACGACCGCCAGGAAAGTCTACCGGATGAGAAGAGGGGGTCAGTGTCCAGACAACTACCGACATGAACGTCCTTCCAACGATCGGACCAACAGTCATTTTCAGCAATAGTCACCATGAGACACACCTCCACAACCATCTGGATTGTAGCGGATTTGAAGGCGGAGCGGGCACTCGGATTGCCCGCTCCCATTCGAAATCAGGCTTTACGCCCGCGGCGCATCATCATCACGCCGGCGGCCGCCAGCAGCATGGTGAACAGGCCCATGCCCCACTCGGAGAGAGTGGGTATCGTAATCGGAACGTCCGGCACCATAAAGACCACCAGGCCGTCATGATCGGTAGCACGAAGCGGCGATAAGGGATCGTTTTCCAATTCCTCGGGGTAGTCCGCGTTGGCCCGGGCATACTCGATACCGCGAATGCCGGGCAACAGAAAGCGGGAAGCCAAAGCGTGGTCCAACACCTGGGAGGTACCGTCGAAGATGAACGAATAACGCTCTTCGTCAGGCACCAGGGTGAGTAGATTCACCAGATCGGGATCCAGTTCATCCGTTGCGGGAATCAAGGAACCCAGCGGGTCGGGATCACCGGTGATTTGGCCCAGGGCGTCCACGTAACCGTCCGTAAACTGGAAGGCGTTGAAGTCGCCCAGCACCAACAGGTTGATATCCGGGTTGTTATCTTGCAGTGCTTGCAGTTCCAAGCTGATTTGCAACGCCTGCTCATGACGTTTAGCGCGTACGAAGGGCCCTCTGTCAGGGTCGTCGATATCGTTGAGCGAGCGGTTGTGAACGGCCACCACGGTGATCGGCACCATCTCGCCGCCGGCTTCGATCAAAGCTTGCAACATCAGAGGCGGGCGGTCGTGCAGGGGAATGGGACCGGTGTCGCCGAAGGTGAATTGCACATCCGCTTGAATCTGGAAGAGGTTTTCCACCACCACCCCGGCGCGGGTCAGAAAAGCCAGGCTGATGCCGCCCAGGTCATTGGTCGGCAGGATGTGCACCGAATAGTTCACGCTTGAATCCTCGGCATTGATGCGCGCGGCCAGATCG
>JASJCB010000396.1 GCA_030066195.1 Acidobacteriota bacterium | reverse complement strand
AGCTTGGAAGAGCTGATTCAACCCGCGCTCAATAATGACGGCTTTATCGCCAACGCCAACGTCGGTGCGGCCGATATCGAAGGCGTGGAAGTCGAGTTCCAAGGCGCTTTGACCAACAATTTGGTGCTTAGAGCCAGTTTGACGCATAACGACGGCGACGTTTCCGCGGACAGCTACGAAGACCACGGCTCGTTGACCTTCAACTATTCCTCCGGTGCATGGAATGTGAACCTGGGCGGCATCTACCGCAGTTCGATCGATATTCCCGACACCTTCTCCGAGGGTTCCTACTTCCTGGTCAACACTAACATTCGCTATTCTTTCAGCGAACGCTTCAGCATCAACGCCGGTGCTTTCAACCTGTTTGACGAAGAGTACAGGACCTTCAGTCCCAGTCTCGGGGATTTCTTCAATTTTGAAATTCCCAACAGAGGTATCGAATCTTTCATTGGTTTGAAAGGTTCCTGGTAATTGAATCACCACCCGGTCAACAGCCGGGTGGGTCCCACCTAATCTTAAAAACCACACCTGACCGGTGTGGTTTTTCTGGTTCTATTTGAGGCTCCTTCCTTCTTCGAATCCATTCCTCAAGCTTTTTGGCCTTCGACCAGGGACGCGACATGATATTCGGCGGAACCTACGCAACCATCGACAATCATCGCAAATAGCATTTCACAAGATCGATCCTACGCGCCTGCCGTGTTCGGGTAACGGCAGGTGCTCTCGGAAACTCAAAAAAAGAACAAAGCCTGACCAGATCCCCGGCTTCGTCTTATCATGAAAAACATGAAAACCGATTTCTAATTCAGGGAGGAATCAATGGAACCAGTAACCATCGACGGCATAAGGTATGAACAGTTGAAGCAAGACAACCTGCAAGGCGCTATCACCTGTGTGAGCCACAGCTTCATCCAAAACGAGCCCATGGCGGCCCATCTCGGCATTACCATCGATGAATTTCTTCACTTTGCAGGGGCCTTCTACCCCACTCTGATCGAACCCGGGTTGTCCTTTGTCGCCGTAGATGAAGAAATAGATCAGGTGGTCGGGGTTCGCATCTCGGAAGATTTCTATGACGAACTTGAGGAATCCCCTGAAATCCCGGGCCTCTCGCCCAAGTTCTTTCCGCTATTTACCCTGCTGGAGGAGTTGGGGGCGGAGTACAAAAAAACGCATAACTGGCAGCACGGAAAGTACATCCATATGTTCATGATCGCCGTGGAAGACGGCTACCAGGGTCGCGGCATTGCCCCCAATATGAACAAGATGTTCTTCCGCCATGTCAAGGGTTTGGGATTTACCCATGCTATTACCGAACCTACCGGCCTGATTTCACAACACATCCTCAAAAACAAGTTCGGTTTCAAGGTGCTTCACGAAATCAAGTACGCCGATTTCGTCTTTGACGGTGAAAAACCCTTTGCCGATCTTCTTGAGCACCCTTCGGCCATGTTGATGGAAAAAGATTTGTCTGAAATCGAGGTCTAGCTCTCGTCCGTGCGAACTGTTTTTGGGAGCGGGATCACGTTATCCTTCTCCCAAAAGCGCTTCTGCTTTGAATCGGCCGGGTTATCTACACTATAATAAGAGCAACCAGTTTCCCCACGAGGTGTGACATGTTGCTTGCCATGTTGTTTACCCTGCTGTTGTTCGATGAAGGCGCGGAACAGCCGCCTTATTATGTGGTGCTCACCAACAAAAAGATTATGAAGGTCATGGCTCCGCCGCAATTTCAGGGCAAATTGGCCACCGTGACCCTTTTGGACGGAAAGGTTACCAGTCTACCGGTCCGCATGATCGATCAGGCCGAGACTGAAAAGTACAACCAACGCGTCGCCGAAAAAATGGAGCGGGAACGCCTTGCCGCCGAAGCCCGGGCCGAGGAAGAGGCCAAAGTGAAGGCCCGTCGTGAGGCGCTCCGCAAAAAGAAGCAGGAAAGTCTCCGCAATGTGGAACTACGCGAGTTCGACGAGCTTCCCAAGTACGAGCGACCTGACAATACCGTGGCCAAACCGCCCGAAACGGAAAGCAAGCCCGCCGGCGATCCCATGGTCAAGAACTTCACTTCCGACGACCCTGTCTTCGTTTCCCAGGAAACCATTCGACCCTATGACGACCATATCGAGGTGATCTGTAAGGTGAAGGTTCAGGCCGTCAACGGCGCCGGCAACATCAAAGTCAAGTTGAAGGTTCGTTACGACAAGGAAGCCGGTGATGAAATCGAACAAGCTGTCGAGGGCAATCTGGCCTATAATGGGGAAGCCGTCATTACCTTCCGCCTGGACAAAACCGATACCATCGTAGATACCTTTTACACCGTCTCTGCCGATATCGTGCCTTAAATAACACCAGGAGTTCGCTCAATGGAATTTCTCGACATGGATAAAAGGGACCGGATTGCCGTAGTCACCATCAATCGGCCCAAGGTTCTCAATGCCCTCAACCCAGGCGTTCTGGGTGAACTGGCTTGTTGCTTCGAGGGTTTGCGCACGGATGAGGAGGTCGGCGCCGTTATCGTCACCGGTTCCGGCGAGAAGGCTTTCGTCGCCGGCGCGGACATCAAGGTCCTGGCCACGTTGGATGTCCACGGAGCGCGAGACAATGCCGAAAAAGGCCAGGGCGCTTTCCGCACCATTGAACGATTCCCCAAACCGGTGATTGCCGCCGTCAACGGTTTTGCCCTTGGCGGCGGTTGCGAGTTGGCGCTGGCTTGTCACATGCGCATTGCATCCACCAAGGCCAAATTCGGGTTGCCCGAGGTTTCCCTGGGCCTGATTCCCGGATACGGCGGTACGCAACGTCTGGCTCGAATCATAGGCAAGGGTCGCGCCCTGGAAATGATTCTATCCGGCGATATGATTAATGCCGAGCGCGCCTACGAAACGGGCCTGGCCAATCAGGTGGTCGAACCGGAATCCTTGTTGGATACCGCCCGTAAGTTAGCCGCGACAATTCTCGGCCGCGGGCCCGTAGCCGTTCGCCTGGCCTTGGAAGCCGTCACCCACGGACTGGAAATGAACCAGGAAGACGGCGAACGCCTGGAAGCTGCCTTATTCGGCTCGCTGGCCGCCACGGAAGATACCAGGGAAGGTCTTGCTGCTTTCCTGGAAAAACGCGCTCCTGAATTCAAGGGTCGCTGATCTTGAAACGACGCCCTCGCGGGCGCCCCCTGGAGGTTCCCCATGACCGCGGTTGATTGGTATTTCGATTTTATTTCTCCGTTCGCCTGGTTGCAACTCAATGCCTTCGACCGGCTCCCCGAGGGAACCGTAATCAACTACAAACCGCTTTTGTTCGCCGGCCTGCTGGGCCACTGGGAACACAAGGGGCCCGCCGAAATCCCCGCCAAACGAGTCTTCACCTACCAACACACCTTGTGGTTGGCGCGCAAAGCAGGCATCGCCATGACCGTTCCACAGAATCATCCTTTCAACCCCTTGCCTTATCTACGCCTGGCCGTAGCGGCCGGATGTACCCACACCGATGTGGTCAAAATCTTTCGCCACATTTGGGTCAAAGGCTCCGACCCTTCCGATGAGGAAGGTTTCGTCACCCTGGGACTGGAGTTGGGCGTGGAAGATCCGGTCGCCGCTGTCAAAAACCCTGCCGTCAAAACCGTCTTGCTGACCAACGGGGAAGAGGCGATTGAGCGCGGCATTTTCGGCGTCCCAACCTTCTATATTGACGGTCATCTCTTCTGGGGCTACGACGCCACTGACATGGCCCTCGATTACCTAAACAACCCGCAAATATTTTTCGATCGCGAGATGATGCGCGCCGCCGAACTACCCATTGGGGTCACTAGAATCTAGAGTCGGTCGGTCAATAGTTGTACCTGTTTTTCAAGTGGTTGTGTGCGGGCCGGAATCCCGGTCCGGTATCTTTAAAAAAATTTCTCAAAAAGTATGACTCATCCGTCGGTGGTTTTTCGCCTTTGTATTCGACGGCGTTCTTCTGACCAGGAGCGCTCCATAATCATCACCACTTTGAGGTACAGCATGAAAAAAATCACCAATGTGAAAGCTTTTACCGTTTTGGCCATGGTTCTCGTCGTTTCTCTCGGCACCTTCTCTCTTGCTTCCGGAAGTTGGAATCTTACCGGCTCCGCGGGTTATTTCGCCGGCCGCGTATGGCCCAGTCTCAGCTGGAATGCCGGCGCATCCTCCGCCTCTTCCGTGGACGTCTTCCGTGACGGCAACAAAATTGCCACCACTTCCAACAACGGCAGTTGGTCGGGTTACTACTTCGGCCCCAGCTCCGGCAGCGCGAATTACTGGGTTTGCGACGCCGGAAGCACTACCTGGTACAATTCCGCTACCTGCTCCAATGTGCGCACCGTTACCTGGTAAGTCCCGTTTCCCCGACAAACTTGGAAAAGGCCGTCCGTCGAGGCGGCCTTGTTTTTTGCGACATGCAATGACGGATTAGTCGGAACCCCAGTAGGGATTGCGGTCCAGTCTGTCCAAAAGGATATTACGCCATTCCAGGGGAACCGTATGGTTGTCTTCCAACCATTGGTACAGCCCCTCGGTATTCCAGGCGCGGTAGGACTCAGCTGCCTCGTTCCAAGAGGCGTGCATCACCCGGGCTTCAAGCGGCACATCTTCCTCACGCCCCAGAACAATACCCGCGACCAGTTGCACCAGCGTCATAACGCCGCGTGTATCGGCATTGATTTTAGGTATGGACAATACACGGGACGCAACGGCCTGGGCTTCCTCCGGCAGGTTGCAAGTAAGCGCCGATAAAGCCAGGGCCATTTGATAAGTCGTATTTTCCGGCTCGGCCCTTTGCAGGTATTGGGCTTGTTCGTAGGCTTGTTCGTACATAAAAACGTTGTTCTGCCAGTAGTTCCACAACCCGAAGCGAACTTCTTTATCTTCGGGGTTCAACTCGTGAGCTCGCTCCAGGTATTCGTAGGCGTTTTCCGAATCCCCCCGAGTCATGTAGATCAGACCCAGGGTCTTCCAAGCTTCCGAATCGTCGGGGCACAGATCCACGGCCGCTTGCAGCGATTGACGGGCCGCGGCCTCTTCACCGTCATGAAACAGGGCCATGCCCAAATTGTGGTGAAAGCGGTAGTCTCGACTCTCTCGTTGGATGGCCTTGCGGAAAAAGTTCACCGCCTCGGCGGGCCGTCCCAATCGCAGCAACGCGGCGCCCATTCCGTTATAGGAACCGGCGATCTCCGGCCCCAAGGCAATGGCCCGATCAAAGGCCTCTACCGCGTTCTCGTCCTGTCCGAGTTGATAAAACATGCTGGCAAGGTTGGCGTAGGGCAAAGCGTCGTCGGGCGCCAACATAGCCGAGCGGCCGTAGTGCTCGGCAGCTTCTTCAAAGCGCCCCATATGTTCCAGCACAACGCCGATACCGTTCCAGGTAGAGGCGCGTTTGGAATCCAGTCTCAGGGCCTTGCGGTAGGCTTCCAAAGCCTTTTTGTATTCCTTGCGATCGAAGTAGAGGTCGCCCAGATTGTGGTAGTGCTGGGGTTCCCTCGGCGCAAAACGGGCCGCTTCCTGATGCATGCTGATGGCCTTTTCGGTTTCGCCCAAATCCATCAACAGCAAAGCGTAGCCGCTCAGGGCATAGTCATCGCTGGGATCCCTGGCCAGGGCCTTTTCGAAGATTTCTCGAGATGCTTC
>JASJCB010000395.1 GCA_030066195.1 Acidobacteriota bacterium | reverse complement strand
CAGCGATCGGACGGACACCATGTCGACCGGCTTCAATCGACACCACCGGCATCAAACGGGCTTTGCTCCTATCGGCAATCCAATCACCGATCCTTTCGGCAGCATTTGCGGTTGAACGACAGGGTTTCCGGTCGTCGACTTGAGCAATCGAGCCCAACGGCAATGCGCCGGAGATCTCGGATGAAGGGTTCGTGACCGGCGATCAGCCGGGTTCTCATTTAAGTGGGAAGAACATAACCTGCCATGAGCCCCTTTTAATTTTCAATAACGATAACAGAGACGGTCATGTATTCAATTTTGAAAATTGAAACTACCTCATAACCGGCTATGAAGGAGGATTTCAACTGAATGGGTAGGTCATAACACACCATGCTCTTCTTTCCTGAATAAATATGAAGTCCATGCGCGGTCATGTACTCAATTTTCATTTTTGAAGCACCCTCATAACCTGTCATTCAAGTCATTTTTATTTGCCAAATGGGATCGAGCCTTGTTCTTATCGACCTTGCAGGCTGCTGATCTCCATCTCCTCGAGCGGCAATGCCCCTCCCGGCATTTCAACCTCCATGTCCCCCAAGAGCAAACCGTGTCCGAGATTACGGTGGTGAACTGCCGTGCGAGTCGAAACGCCGCCGAGCGGTCGGGGATGGATTGCCCCGCGTTACAATGCGCTTTCGAGACGGCGGGGAAGCATGGCCGCGCGGGGCCGGGCGTCTTCGAAGCGGTCGAGGCGCATTGCCGCGCGGTAAGATTACGTTTTCCCGGTTTTGATCGCGAATGACGCCAATACCCGCAAATAAAACCAGGGAATCCCCTTCTGCCTCAAGGAGTGCTTTTTGGATCCGCCAATCGATCTAAAGTATGGGGCGCCGGCGATAATGTTTGACCGGATCTTCGTCAAAATGGTTCGCTTATTCATAGATAGTACTCATCGCTCGTGACGCTTTCGATAGACGTGCAGGCCCGATTGCGGTTCAATATACATCCGTTCCAGCCCGGCCGTCTCCATCATCTCTTCAGCCTCATCATAAGGAAACATGCGGAAGTCGATCCGTTGGGCGGCCAGAGCCCGGCCGTCGCGTTCGAAAAAATAATCTTTGCCAAATCCTTGTTTCATCGGCGTAATGATCTGACGGTAGTGGATACCGTCGGCTAGTGACAATTCCATGGTGTGATGCTCGCCCTGGCAACTAAGTGCCATGATACCCCCGGGTTCCAGATGAGCAGTCACGCGTTTCAGACCCTGTTCATTGTCCTGACGGGCTTGTAGATGGCTGCACAACGCATAACCCGTTGCGGTTTCAATGAAGTTCCATACGCCGCCGCTGGAAAAAGCCGCTTCGAAGCGCTCGCCCAAATCGAAGTCCCGGACATCGGCCCGGTGTATGATCGCATGTTTTCCCAAGCGTTTTCGCGCCAGTTCCAACATGCGGGGGCTGATATCGATACCATGAAGGAACAAATCGGGCCGCCTTTCGAGCAGCCGGGAGGCCAGCAATGCGGTGCCCATTCCCAAGTCGAGAACTTTGCGGCGATGCTCCAAAATGACGATCATGGCATTGGCAAGACGCTCATAGTCGTAGTAGCCAGACGTTACAAGGTAATCATAATAGGCGGCAAGATCCTCATATGTATTCAAAGCAAACACTCCTCAGCCATTTTTTCAACATTCACTGATGGCTTGTTCCAGACGCTTTGTAATCCGTTCGCGATACGTCTCACCATGTTCCAAGGTGCAATGTTGGACCATATCCCAGCTCAGGCCGAACATCCGAACCAGAAACATGTGCATGCGAATGCGTTGCCGCGCCCGTTGGTCCAACGCGCCGAAATAGGCGGCCAGGAGTTGGTCAATCCGACCCGGCCCATAGGCGAAATTCAAGGCAATAGAAGCCAGATCGAAAAATGGATCGCCCCAACCCGCGTACTCCCAGTCGAGTATACGCAGACGCCCGGCATAGAAAAGATTGCCTCCATTCAGATCATTGTGGCAGAAGCGAGGCTCGCCTTGATCTTGGGCCAGGTCTAAGGTGTATTCCCGGCAACGGGCTACCAGGCGTTGGAAACCGTTGGGAAAGAGAAAGCCTCTTTCACGAGATACAGCTACGTAGGATTCTATGGTGCCGAGCGGTGAAAAAGGCGCCCCTTCGGGTGATAAACGGTGAACATTTTTCAAAACTGCCGCAATCTCGAGTATGGTTCCCGGTTGGTGTGGCGGCGATAAATCGCCGTCCGCTTCAAGAAAACGAGACACAAGAATTCCCGACGCCGTATCGGACCAAAAAACCTCCGGGGCAATGCCCGCGTTCGCGGCAGCGGTAAGCGCGGAGATTTCCCGCTTCCGATCGATACCCAACAAGGAAACATTGGGACCGCCGATGCGAAGCACGTAACTCTCTTCCCCCGATGTTACGCGATAATTCCAATTGGTCAAGCCGCCGGGTAAGGACTCCAGTTGCCATGATTTACCGGTGAACATAGGTATTTTTGCAATAATTTCTCCAGCATTTGGAACCATGGGCACTCCGTCTGTGGTGAGTTCTGATTTTAGCATCGCAGGACCATAATCGAAAACCTGGAAATGCCTGCTGTTCGTCCACCTGTGAAAGCACGCGTCGGACCGCAACAATTTACTTGACGTTCACTTGAATCCTATTTTATATTAAGGTGATACGCTAACACGGTGAAAAATATGCTTTCTTCGATACCCGGTGCTTGGAAGTTAGTGTCCGAATCTTCGATGAATTCCGTATATTATGCTGAGCACTCTGACTTTGGTGTCCCCGCGATAATAAAAATAATGCGTAACAGACATCCCGATACGAGGGAGATCGCTCGTTTTTTCAACGAGTACACTCTTTGTAAGGATGTTCTTCCGGCTTCCTTCCGCAATGTGCTGAAAAAAGAAATGGTTGACAATCGTCATGCCCTGGTTTTCGAATATATCCCGGGCAAGACCTTGCGCAATTTGTTTGCCGGTAAACAGGCGCCCCTCGATGCTTTTTTCAAGATCGCGATCTCATTGTCGAAGGACCTGGCGATGCTTCACGACAAGGGGGTGATCCACAAAGATATCAAAAGCAGCAATGTGATTGTCAACAACGATTTTTCCCAGGTCAGAATCATCGATTTCAGTCTGGCCGCTCAAGTTGACCTGATCACGCAAAACTTGGGCAATCCGCTCACGCTTGAAGGCTCACTGCCGTATATTTCTCCCGAGCAAACCGGAAGAATGAGCAGGGTAATCGACTACCGGTCCGACCTCTATTCGTTAGGCGTCACTTTTTATGAACTGCTGACGGGTCGGATGCCCTTCGAGAGCAGCAATCCGTTGGAACTGATTCATTGTCATTTGGCGAAGAACCCTCAAGCCCCTCTCGACCATCGGCCGGATTTACCGGGGCATTTATCGGATCTGGTGCTCAAGTTGATGGCAAAAAATCCGGAAGACCGCTACAATTCCGCGGCCGGTCTCATGTTTGACCTGGAGCTTTGCCGGTCCGCCTGGAAATCTAAAAAAAGTCCTTCTTTCGAATTGGGCCGGGAAGATGTGTCGAGCACTTTTCACATATCATCCAAGCTCTACGGCCGGGAACCTCAACTGGAGGTGCTGCTCCGTACGTTTAACCGGACCAGCGAGGGCAATTGCGAACTGGTCCTGGTTACGGGTTATTCCGGGGTAGGAAAATCGGCGCTGGTCAATGAGGTTCATAAACCCCTGACCGGGCGAAACGGTTGGTTCATTGCCGGGAAATACGACCAATACCAGCGGGGTGTTCCCTATTTTGCCTTTACCCAGGCCTTTCAACAGCTTTGCCGGTATTTACTTGCCGAACCACTTGAAGAACTGGAAATCTGGAAGCACAAGATACTGGATAAGCTGGGGCTGAATGCATCGGTGCTTACGGATTTGATTCCCTTTCTTGAGAAAATCATCGGCCGGCAAGCCCCGGTTGAAGCGGTGGGCGCTCAAGAAACGATCAACCGCTTCAATTACGTTTTTCAAAATTTCCTTCGTCTTTTTTGCCGACCTGAACACCCGCTCATCATCTTCCTGGATGATTTGCAGTGGGCTGACACAGCCTCACTGAAACTGTTGGAAGTACTGATGAGCGATACCCGGACGACTCATTTGCTGATCATCGGCGCTTATCGTGACAATGAAGTAGACCAAAGCCATCCCTTGATGCGGACTATCGACGAAATTGGGAGGGGCCAACTGCCGATCAGTCAAATCAAATTGACGGAACTGGAAGAGACGCATGTAAACCAGTTGCTCGCGGACACCTTACACCATGATGAAAAGGACACCGTCTCTTTGAGCAAAGCGGCTTACCGGAAGACCAACGGAAACCCGTTTTTCACCATCCAGTTTCTGCGGTCTCTTCATGAAGACAACCTGGTGCGTTTCGACAAGCGGAATCGGAAATGGTCCTGGGACGTCGACGAAATTGAAGCCCGGGACATAACCGACAATGTCGTTGTGTTGATGACGGCAAAACTCAATCAACTTCCCGAACACACCCTGGAGGTGTTGACCATAGCGGCTTGTATGGGCGGCAATTTCGATCTTCTTCTGGTTTCGGAAGTGGCCGAACGTTCGGCGTCAAATGTCCTGGCGGATCTATGGCCCGCGATCGAAGAAGGGTTGATATTGCCCTTGGACGACGGCTACAAAGAATTGAAAATGTCAGCGGATCTACCCGTGGTTGCCGAGGCGGGGGTCAATGGCAACTATCCCTTTTGTTTCCTTCACGACCGGGTGCAGCAAGTGGCCTACAGCTTGATCGAGGAAGAAAAGCGACCGGCCTTTCACCTGGAAATCGGTCGTCTCATGGCGCCTGACATGGAGGCAGTTAAGGATGAACAACTCTATGATGTGGTAAGGCAATTCAACGCGGGCCGGCAGCATATTCAGGAAACCCGTGAATTACTGTCTCTTGTGCGGCTCAATGTTCGGGCGGGCAAAAAAGCACAAGAAGCCACCGCCTACAGTCTTTTTACCCAGCACATGCAAATTGCAAAGGAACTTCTCCCGGAGAAGTCCTTCGAAGATTACCCGGAAACGGCCTTTCTCGTCTACCTTGAGTTGGCTCGCTCCAAATCCCTCGAGGGTTTTTTTGAAGAAGCGGACGAGATATATCATCTGTTGTTGCGACACGCCTCCGACGAACAAAAAATGGAAGTCTACTTCATTCAGACGGAACAGTATCAGGTACAGGCCCGTTTTTCGGAGGCTTTGGCGGTGGAGATTCAAGGCCTGGCTTCATTAGGGTATGCCATTCCCGACACAGAAGAGGCCGTCGAGGCGCTGCTGAAGGAAGATCTCTCGAAGATTCCCAAGCTTTTGGGAAAAAGGGAAATTGCCGGCTTGATTGACGCACCGATGATGACCGACCCGAAACACAAACTGGCCATGCGATTACTGGCCGGTATGTGGACGACCGCCTATCTGCTCAGCAAGATGAACCTGGTCACCTGGTGCACGGTGGAGATGACGAATCTTTCCCTGGAGCACGGAAACAGCGATATTTCTGCATTCGGATATGTGAACTACGCCTTTTACGAAGGTTCCGTAATGGGCAACTACGGCCGGGGTTACGAATACGGCAAGTTGGGCGTAGCTCTTTCCGAGAAGTTCCCGAAT